>NZ_JBHIPX010000007.1:0-84180 GCF_042196245.1 Bartonella sp. AP19HLJMH | reverse complement strand
GCAACACAAACCAACTTTTAACACAAGCGTGATTCACGCCACGGGTGAATTGCGCGCAATGTAGGAAATCAAGATGAAAAATTCTACTTTTTTAAAAGAAATGGCAGAAAAATATGGATTTTCTGCTGAAGAATTTCGAGAAACAATCATAAAAACTTGTATTGGATATAAAAATGCTAATGTCATCACTGATGCAGAATTTGCCGTTTTTCTTTTTGTTGCCAATACTTATGGACTTAACCCTTTAACAAAAGAAATCTATGCACTCCCTAAAAAAGGCGGCGGCATCATACCCGTTGTTTCTATCGACGGTTGGATAAAGATCATCAAATCAAATCCTGACTTTGATGGCATGACCTTTCAAGATCAAATCAATGAGGATGGGAATATCATTGCTATCAAATGTGCTATTCGTCTCAAAGGGATTAAAGACCCTATCGAAGTCACCGAATATCGCAAAGAATGCGAACAAGAAAAAAGTGAAGCATGGCAAAAATATCCAGCACGTATGTTGCGCCATAAAGCCACTATACAATGTGCTCGCTATGCTTTCGGGCTTTCCGGTATTTATGAAGAAGATGAAGCAAAACGTATCAATGAAACAAACCATAACGTACAAACGAAGTTAGTTTCTTATGATGTGCTTACGCAAATCAAACAATTAATAAACATCACTCAAACAGAAGAAGAAAAAGTGCTTCAGTATGGACGAGTCCAAAAGCTTGAAGATCTTCCTGATGAAGTAGCACAAAGTATTTTGGATGTTTTGCAAAAGAGACAGCATGAAAAAGAACAATCTTTCCTACAACAAAAGCAAATAGAGGCGCCTATACAAGATGCCGAATATATTCACGTCCAAGATATAGAATATGCACCACAAGAACAAAGAACGGCGGTGTGAGATGGAACAAAGAACAGCAGAATGGTTCCAAGCGCGCTTGGGTAAAGTCACCGCATCAAACATTTACAACATACTCAATAAAACTACAAAAGGATTGCCTACGAGCAAATATGAAGACTACAAAATCAAACTCATAACAGAGCGCTTAACAGGCGAAACAAGCCCCTATTATGAAACTGAAGATATGAGATGGGGTATCGAACATGAAGAAGATGCCTTGAGAGAATATGGCTTCATTTATGATGCCGATATAACAAAATGCGGCTTTATCCAACACCCCACAATAGAAATGGCGGGTGCTAGCCCCGATGGTCTCATTGGAGAAGACGGTTTAATCGAAGTCAAATGCCCGAGATCAGTAACACATATGCGCTTTTGTATAGGTGACGAAATCAAACCAGAATATCACGCACAAATGCAATTCCAAATGGCTTGTACAGGACGAAAATGGTGTGATTTCGTAAGCTATGACCCACGTTTTACGGGGGAATTCTTTCACTTACGCATGAAAGTCAAGCGTGTTCTCCGTGATGATCAACAAATTGAACAGATCAATCAAGCTGTTGAAACCTTTTTAGCAGAGATAGAACGAGAGATAAAACAACTCTCAACAAAAGCTGCTTAACCTTATGGGGGTGTTTTGTTCCCCGCATATCTACAAGCACCCCCACCCTTCCTAACACTTTCAAGTAATGCGTGATTCACGCCACACGTGAATTGCATCTCAATGTAAGGAGAAAAGATATGGCGCCTCGTCCAGCTGCTATAACGCAACCAGCCATTGCACGCGCTTTAAGAGAAGCTAAAAAACAAGGTTGCGAACTCATAGAAATCAAACCTACCGGTGAACTGCTTATCTATCTTAAAGCAGATATTCCAATACCAAATTCAGTTAGCCACCCAGACAAACTTTTAGATTTGTCAAAGAATGAATATTACGAAACCGCACTCTCTAAGATGTAAAATACCATGCCTAAACCACGTCCTCCTCATCTCGTTAAACAAATTACTCAACATGGCAAAATTGTATGGTATGTACGTATTGGTCATGGACCACATATTAGAATACGCGGTACCTATGGAACGCAAGAGTTTGTTGACAACTACAAAAGCGCACTTGCCGAGTTACAAGGGCTTATACTTCCTAAATCAAAAACTGGTAAGCTAGTCGAAGGTTCATTCGCATGGCTCCTTAAACAGTATTTTAATAGCTCCAATTGGCATAACCTTTCTAAAGTCACCCAAAAACAAAAAGAACTCATCCTTATGAAGGTATGTGATACCATAGGAAACATTCCATACCAAGCAATTGAAAAGAAACATATCATAGCCGGTGTTGAACGGCGTAAAGAAACACCAGCAATGGCTAGAAATTTTCTGAAAGCCCTTAATGGACTTTTTAATTGGGCGATTGATCAAGGTCTTTTGGAAAATAATCCAGCTTTAGGAATAAAAAGACCCCCCCTCAAAAACAAAGAGGGATTTCCTGTTTGGACAGAAGAAGATGTCGAAAAATATTATCAAAGATGGCATCATGGTACCCATGAACGTGTCTGGATTGATGTTCTTTTATATACGGGCTTGCGTCGTGGTGATGCGGTACGCATTGGCTGGAAAGATGTCAAAGACAATATTATTCATCTCAAAACAGAGAAAAGTAAATTCCAAACAGATGTTTTTCTTCCCATTTTACCGGAATTAGCTAAAACGCTTGAAACTGGTCCTATTGGAGAAGAAACATTTATCTGTAGTAAAGTGAATCAAAAATTCACCAAAGAAAGCTTTGGGAATGGATTTAGAGACGCTTGTAATGCGGCTGGCATTAAAAAATCGGCGCATGGATTAAGAAAATTAGCCGCAACACGTGCAGCTAATTCTGGAGCAACAGTATCACAACTCAAAGCAATTTTTGGCTGGACAGAAGATCAGATGGCATCCCTTTATACAAAGAGTGCAGATCGTAAAAGACTAGCTCTTGAAGCTATAAAAAAGCTCCAAAAAAGTTAGGGGCAGAGACAAAAAAACGTAATAGAATCAAAATTCATTAATTCCCTTATATTCTATATAATTCTTTGATTTTATTTACTCTATACCCGCCCCTTGGGCGTACCATGTTTCTTTTTTCTATGTGTAATATATTCATTTTATTTGTGTTTTTAAAAATGAGGGATGCATAAATAAAAATGAGGGAATAAGATTTTAAAAGGAATCTCTTCGTAAAAAGGATACAAGAATCATTAGGTGATTAATTTCTTTGTTGCATTTCGAGGATAGTGCTTTACTGCGCATAGTTAATAACAATAAGAATCGATAAAACATAAGAATTAGAAGATTCTAGCTCGCGATACGGTAATTTTATAAGTCATATTCTTGCGTATGCTGTTAATTTTTAAATTAAAACCAGCCGCATCATTTATACGTTTTTTTCAACCTTCAAAATTGAAGTTTATCTCAAACGCATTTTATATGAAGCATTTCTAATTACAGTGCCTTTGTTATCACATTAAACTTTTTATAAACAAACAGACCATAAGCTTAGAATTGAAATAGCAATATAAAAATAGTTTCTTATTCACCTAACACAACAAATCAAGAAACTATAATTCAGAATACGATCAACTTATTAAATGAAATCTCTGATAATAAAAATGCATAATCCCTGTCCCCCGGTGATCTAACTACCTTATCTATTAAACAGATTCTTCATCAATCATCGAATAATTATAGATTTGCAAACACATCACTTCTTTTCAAAAATTAAACCCTCCAACAAAATTTTACACTCTATTGATAATATATTCTAAAAGCTCATATTTGAATGCTTTTTTCCCTTGTTTTTACTTTTCATTATAAACTTGAAAGTGTTATACAAGTAGTATCGCTTAAAAGAAAAAGGATTTCTAATGGTAAAGATCAAAGTAGAAAACCCCGTTGTTGAACTTGATGGGGATGAGATGACCCGCATCATCTGGAAATATATCAAAGATAAATTAATCCATCCCTACCTCGACATTGATCTAAAATATTATGATCTTTCCGTCGTAAATCGTGATGCAACCAATGATCAGGTAACTATCGATTCTGCCAATGCTATCAAAAAATATGGGGTTGGTATAAAATGCGCAACCATCACACCTGATGAGGCACGCGTTAAAGAATTTAACCTAAAAAAAATGTGGAAATCACCTAATGGCACAATCCGCAATATTTTAGGAGGAGTCATTTTTCGCGAACCCATTATCTGTAAAAATGTCCCTCGCCTTGTTCCTAACTGGACAAAGCCAATTATTATCGGACGTCACGCTTTTGGTGATCAATACAAGGCAACAGATTTTAAATTTCCAGGAAAAGGGAAATTAAGTATTAAATTTGTCGGTGATGATAATCAAGTTATTGAACATGATGTTTTTGATGCTCCAAGCGCAGGGGTTGCCATGGCTATGTATAACCTTGATGAGTCAATTCGTGATTTTGCCCGCGCATCCTTTAATTATGGACTACAACGGAATGTTCCAGTTTATCTTTCAACAAAAAATACCATTCTAAAAACTTACGATGGTCGTTTTAAAGATATCTTTCAAGAAATATTCGATACGGAATTTAAAACTGAATTTGAAAACCGTAAATTATATTACGAACACCGTCTTATTGATGATATGGTTGCTTCTGCATTAAAGTGGTCAGGTGGATACGTATGGGCATGTAAAAACTATGATGGTGATGTCCAATCTGATATTGTTGCCCAAGGCTTTGGTTCTCTGGGTCTCATGACTTCTGTTCTCATGACACCTGACGGCAAAATTGTTGAAGCAGAGGCAGCACACGGCACTGTAACACGCCATTATCGTCAGCATCAAAAGAATGAAGAAACATCAACGAACTCTATTGCATCTATTTTTGCATGGACGCGTGGACTAGCGCACCGTGCTAAACTAGATAACAATGAGAAGTTAAAAAACTTTTCCACGACATTGGAAGAAGTTTGTATTAAAACCGTCGAAGAAGGTTTTATGACCAAAGATCTCGCACTTTTGATTGGGCCTAAACAAAAGTGGCTTTCTACAACAGGTTTCCTCGATAAAATTGATGAGAATCTCAAAAAAGCAATGGGCAATTAAGTTATTACTTAAATTAAAATTCAAAGCTCTAAACAGAGCTTTGAATTTCTCTTGGCAAATTCAAAGAAGTACCTTATAAGTAAAAAGAGGATAGATTTTTATTAAATAGCAAACAACAGTGAAAAAACAGGGCTGGTCTGCGCTTTTATTGGGTAAAAATGGTCTTTGCTTTTTAACGTTTACAGGTGGAGTTGTGTTACACGCTACCAACGTTTATATTGTTATTACTATTTTACCCTCTCTTATGAATCATATTGGCAGTGAAATATATTATTCTTGGGTGGCTACTGTCTTTATTACAGCTTCACTCGTGGGTACTTCACTTGCAACAAAAATATTAGGGAAATTAGGTCCTCGCAATGCGTATGTTATTTCTGGACTTATCTTCACCCTAGGCACTTTTATGTGCAGCATTTCTTCATCTATGCCATTGTTTTTAATAGGACGCTTTATTCAAGGATTTGGAAGTGGTTCTTTGTTATCCCTATCCTATTCCATGGTACGGATTGTTTTCAGCCCATCTTTATGGTCACATGCATTAAGTATTATCTCTGGAATGTGGGGAATATCAACCTTGTTAGGACCAGCAATCGGGGGGCTTTCTGTATATTATGGCCTATGGCGAGCATCCTTTTTGATCATTGGCGTATTAGCTATATTTTTCTCACTCATCGCCTTTAAATTTTTACCAAAAAAGAATGAAAACGATGTTCCAACACCCCCTCTTCCTCTTCTCCAGCTTTTCACACTCACCTTATTGATTTTTATTATTTCTGTTGGAGGGGCTATGGAGTCTACAATAGCAAAAATTTGCGGATTAGTTATCGGACTTAGTCTTCTCTTTGTTCTAGCAAAAATCGAATCATCTACCCCTCATCCTATGTTGCCCCGCAAATCCTTTTCTTTCTCTTCTGAAATCTTTTCTGTTTACGCATTGATACTCGTTATGACAACAGTCGTATACAGTATAGAACTTTATTTTCCACTTTTTCTTCAAGAGCTTCATGGGCAAGCTCCACTTATTGCTGGTTATATAGCAGCACTTATGAGCCTAGGGTGGACATGTGGAGCCATCTCAAGTGCTGGTCTCTCCACAAAAAAAATTCGCAACATCATTGTATACTCGCCCCTATTAAAACTGTTAGGCATAATGATTCTTTTATGGCTCATCCCAACAGAAGTTTCCGCGCTTGAATATATTTTTATTATTTGCTTAGCACTGTTTTCTATTGGAATCAGTGCGGGCATAGCATGGCCACATTTGCTCACAAGGATCTTACAATGTGCAAATGATGAAGATGCTCTCCGTGCCAGTGAATCCCTTACCTCTGTACAACTATTTTCAGCGGCCTTAAGTGCAACTCTAGCAGGAGTCATCACCAATCTTGCAGGCCTCTTTAATCCTGGAGGAACAATAGGAATGATCTTAGCAGCAAAAACTCTCCTTATAGTGCTCATGGGTCTTTTATTTTGTCTTGCTATTCCATTAGCACTGCGCATTTCTTACTGCATATTGAAAAATCCAACAGGACATTCCAATAACTAAAAATAAATATAAAAATTCCTTCTTCATTTAAAAAATGAAAAATATTAAGCATGCTTCTCCATATACCATGAGATGCAAAAAACCATTAATCCACACAAAGTTAGAACACTTCCTAAAACAGCTGTATATTCATAACTATAGCCCAATTTTAAAACTAATGCTCCAGATTCAGCACCAAGAGCGTTGGCAATATTAAAAGCAGACTGCATTAATGCTCCTGCCAAAATCTGTCCCTGTAGTGCAACATCCATAATTTTTGTTTGTATAGAAGGCATAGCAGCAAAAGAAGTTCCAACAAAAAAGCATCCTATTGCCGCTGTTAACGGAGCATAGGATAAAAAGAAAAAAAGAAAAAAAACAAATACGCTCCAAAGCATAGAGAAAAATATCATCGGTGAAATGCCAATTTTAACAGCTAATTTAGGCCCCAAGAGATTTCCTATCACCATTCCCAATCCAACTAACGGCATAATAAATGGTACCCACTCAAGTGAAACACCAGAAATATGCATTAATGTTGGCTTGATATAAGTGAAAACAGAAAATAATCCTGACGCTCCCACCGACACCATCAACAAAAGAAGCCACACCTGCTTTTGCTTTAATACACCCATTTCTTGCAAAGGATTCGTTTTTGGAAAACTTGAATCACAAGGAAAAAAATTCCAAATAAGCAAGCTACACAATAAAGCAATCATACCCACAAGGATAAAAGCAATCTGCCAACCAATAAGTTGACCAATCCAAGTAGCACTGGGTGCTCCCAAAACGGTTGCAATTGTTAAGCCGAGCATAACATATCCAACAGCTTTAGAACGTTCTTTCATTTCTACCATTGAAGAAGCAACCATAGCCGCAAGTCCAAAATAGATTCCATGGGGAAGTCCACTGAGAAAGCGTAATACTACTAATATGCTAAAATCAGAAAAAAAGGCACTAGCAATATTTGCTAAGGCATAAAAAAGCATTAATCCCATCAAAACAGTTTTGCGTGATACCTGAGCTGTTGCCACAGCTAAAAGAGGTGCTCCAATCACAACTCCTAATGCATAAGCAGAAATATATTGACCAGCGGTAGGAATATCAACATAGGAACTTCGTGCCATCTCTGGCAGTAGCCCCATTGCGACAAACTCTGCAGTACCAATAGCAAAACTCCCCACGGCAAGAGCTAAAATTATTAAACGCCGTATTCTCGAATCAATTCCCAATGCAAGAACCTTTTTTTGATAAAAATCCTTCATACTATCACTTCTGGATAGGAGTTTTAACTGTAAATATCTGTAATACACACAAACAAAAATTCAAAACATTATTATACGCATGCCCAATAGTCCCCAATAAAGTTTTAGAAATATTTTGATATATAAAGCATTTTATAGAGTTTTAAGTAAGATTCTTTAATGGAAAATCTTTGAAAACCTCAAGATCATAGACGTATTCACCTATTTCTATCAGATCTACCAGATAATAAACTTTGTCTCCTCTTTTCAGCCATTGTAATTTTACAGTGAAAACTTTATTTTGCAACGATATACTATATCCTATAAATAATTCTAAAATTTGCCGAAGAATGCATTTCAAACAAGTGAATAATATCTCATCATTATCTTGATACAAAGATAAAACTTCTCCCCCAAAATTATTGTTGCTTTATTTTGCTACCTGAATACAGATCCCCCAAATCGATAAGCTATAATTTCAACTTTAGGCCATTCTTATAAATTATTATAGAGTCTTTTAAAAATTCTCATGATAATAGTGCTTGGTTTCTAGATTTATTAAATACCCTCTTTTAGACATCTTTACCCCTCCCTCATCTAACAGAGGAATCGCATCAGATATCTAACTCACTATCTGTAAATTAAAATATTCACGTAAATATATTATGATTATTTTCATATAAATTCTATAAACAAAGCAAAAAACAAATATAATAAATTTTGTATAAGTATGTTTATTGATGTTTTATAAACATGACAATTACCGTGATTAATATTTAATTTATTATGACATAATATCTATATTTTTATTATATAAATAATATTACATAAATCTATTTTAAAGAATATTTATATATAAAAACTTAAAAAATAAAATTATAACATTTTAAATGTTGTAATTTTATTTTAGTTTTATTTTAATTTTCTAAAAATTTATCTGTTCGATTGTATATAATCCATTCTTTACCTTTAGTAATAAAAAACACAAAGTAGCTCATAAAAATACAATTTTCATACTTCTTTAAGAGTTCGCTAACGCCTCATTAACATTGTTGCTGTAAACAGTCATCAGAAACAGAAAAACTGTTTTTCTCCGGATCAGGTAGCGCGTACCGGAGTAACAGTTTCTGTTTTTATCTAGTAATTAGAAAAAGAATATGTGCCCTATAAAACCGCACTGTTATATCCTAAGATAGTGGAATTTTATAATTTTGGAAGATGTTTCTAATTTCATTTTTTAGCTAAATTTGTAAGTGTGAGAATAAATTCAATAAAAAAATGAGGTGCTATATTACGATTAATATTTTAGCGTCCTTGTGCCCATAGAGCACGCGTTTCAGCGCAAAAATCGGCATAACAGCCTTCCTCAATGGCATCACGAATTCCCTGCATAAGTTGTTGATAATAAAAAAGATTATTCCAAGTCAACAACATCCCCCCAAGAGATTCACCAGATTTAATCAAATGATGCAAATAAGCACAACTATAATCATGTGCTGCTGGACAAAGTGACTGTGGATCAAGAGGAAGTGGATCTTCTGCATAACGCGCATTACGCAAATTAATTCTACCAAAGCGGGTAAAAGCTAAACCATGACGTCCTGCACGCGTCGGCATAACACAATCAAACATATCAACACCACGAGCAACACTTTGTAAAATATCATCAGGTGTCCCTACTCCCATAAGATAGCGTGGTTTATCCTCTGGTAAAATCGGACAAGTAGTATCCAATACTGCTGTCATAACACTCTGCGGTTCACCAACAGCAAGCCCTCCAATAGCGTAACCTTTTAAATCGATTTCTTTTAATGCTTGAGCAGAACGTTCACGCAGTTTCATATTATCACCACCTTGAACAATCCCAAACAATGCTTTATCTGGCTGATCTCCAAAAGCTGTTTTACAACGCTGCGCCCACCGCAATGAAAGTTCCATAGCTTCTTCCATTTCTTTTTCAGTTGCGGGTAATGCAATACATTGATCCAACTGCATCTGGATATCTGCACCAAGAAGTCCTTGAATTTCGATAGAACGCTCTGGACTCATTTCATAGTAAGCTCCATTAATGTAAGAGCGAAAAATCACACCTTGTTCAGTAATTTTACGGATTCCCGCCAATGACATAACCTGAAAGCCACCAGAATCGGTTAAAATAGGTCCGCTCCAGCGTGAAAATTCATGTAATCCTCCCAAACGCGCAACACGTTCAGCTCCTGGACGTAACATTAAATGATAAGTATTTCCCAAAATGATATCTGCACCAAGATCACGAATTTGATCCATATACATAGCCTTAACGGTTCCTGCCGTCCCAACAGGCATAAATGCGGGTGTACGAACACGTCCTCGCCCCGTTATAATTTCGCCTCGACGTGCATACCCATCTTGAGCAATTTTTCTATAATGAAATGTCTTTATCATAACTCTCGTCTTTTTGATTCCATCAATGCATATCTCTATAGAAAGAAAAAAGATATCCCCTTACGAGCATTGTCAAAAGCTTTATGAATTAATTTTTGATTCGCTCAATATTGTAATCAGCATCAAAAATTAAACGAGATAAAAGAACATTTCTTGTTAAGAAACCACCATAATAAAAGTGATAATCTAGCTCCCAAAAAATAGTAAAATCCTTGTAATACCATACCTCAAAATACCTACGCTTATCCTTAACAGAACTGCAAAATTATTATCACAATAATTTCATCTTCACATACTTCCATAAGCAGTAACTTTGTACCCATAGAAGAAAATTTTGAACGCATTGTACAGCTTACATATTCTTTAACTTTTACAGATAAAAATTTTTCATCTACTGGGCACAGCGATCCTCACGCTTAATAAAAACGCAAATGAGCATAATCACTTATCCACTCACAATATTGAGATAGCTCTTGGCATTAGAGATAATTCACAAAAGAAATTAACGTGTAAATAAAAATACTTTAAAAAACTAAAAATGCTTTTTGTAAAGATTCTCAAATACCAAAAGCTCTATCGTAACATTAGAGGCTGAAAAAGCGTATGATGGTACCCGCTTGCTCCTTCATAAGCTTTAAAGAAGGTGGTACATAATAGATTTTATACTATTTATAGCTTTAAAACTATACATGCCATGAATATCATCGTGGAAGTGAACGTTGATATGTACTAAGAAATGCTTCTTAAAAAAACACGTAAATACGCAACACAAGTGTATTCCGTTTGGAGCATTCCTCTATTAAAAAACGAGAAAAATAAAAGCGTAAGTCCATGCATAATCTTCATTATTTAAAAGATATTGCATTAGATACTTTTAAAAAAGTAAAGTTGAATTAAAAAGGAGATGGCAAGACTAGCCATTTGTTTCACTTCTGCGCCTTTTTATATTCTTCTAAGATTAAACTGTCTTCTTATTTTAAAGATTACGCCAATATATATAAACGCTGGTTTTCCACCTTGCTAGGAAAACTGGATGAGCTAGTAAAGCTCTTATCCGTCTTAACATGTGTTTCAAATATGCTTCTGCATTAGGATTGGATGTTGATTTACGAGCAGAAACAAAAGCACACGCTCTCTTAAGAAAGTAACATCATAAAACCATTAAGACCGACAATGGATTGAAGAGAAATGCCGAATTTTTTATAAAACACTTTGCCAAACAACAACCATGATACAACAGACTTTGCGTTTTCTTATTCTGACAGGTGTTTGTACAAATCCGTTGCGTTATATTCTTCAGGAAGATCCGATTGAAGAAAATATATGGACAATGCTTAGCTCGAAATTATAAAAGGTAAGCGTGATACTACAAAAGAGTTTCGTGTGCCTTTATTGATCAGAAAAGAGTATTTTTTCTTAGAAACTTACAATTGAAATCAGTATAGTTTATACTATTCTACATCCGCAGCAATAATGGCTTTGGTAATTGAATCTGGATCTGCAACAGGTTCACCACGTTTAATTTTATCAACATTTTCCATACCTTCAACAACCTGCCCCCATATGGAATATTGACGATCAAGCCACGGAGCATCTGCAAAACAAATAAAAAACTGAGAGTTAGCAGAATTTGGATTCTGACTCCGTGCCATAGAAACTGTACCACGCTTATGAGAAAGATTTGAAAACTCTGCTGTTAAATTTGGTTTTTCTGCCCCCCCCATACCAGCACGTGATAAATTGAATTTTTCACTATCCTTCTTTCCAAATTGCACATCCCCTGTTTGCGCCATAAAACCATCAATAACGCGATGGAAAATAACATTATCATAAGCACCTTCCCGTACCAGTTCTTTAATACGTGCAACATGACAAGGTGCCAAATCAGCAAAAAGCTCAATAACAACTCTGCCCTTTGTTGTTTCAAGAATTAAAGTATTCTCTGGATTTTTATTCTCAGCCATATGGAAAGCTCCCTTGATTCATTTCTCAACTTGTAAAGTAGCAGCATTAATAACATCAGGATTTTTTACAGATCCATTATTACTTGTCGTACCTTTTTTTATTTTATCAACAACATCCATCCCCTTTATAACCTCTCCAACAACCGTATACTGACCGTTTAAAAAAGCAGCATCCTCAAAACAAATGAAGAATTGAGAATTCGCGGAATCCGGATCTTGTGATCGTGCCATCCCAACTGTACCACGCTTAAACGGCTGTTTTGAAAACTCTGCCGGTATATTGGGATAATTTGAGCCACCCATACCAACGCGTTTCAGATCAAAATCTCTACTGCCTTTTTTTCCAAATTCTACATCACCAGTTTGCGCCATGAAATTAGGAATAACGCGATGAAACACAACATTATTATAGGCCCCCTCCTCTGTTAATCTTTTGATTTGCGCAATATGTTTTGGCGCCAAGTCAGGACGCAGACGAATAATGACATCACCATCTTTGAGAGATAAAATAAGAAGATTTGCGTCATTTGCTGGGCTAGAATTACCAGCGACAGCGAACAATGAAAAAAAACAAAACACACATATCAAAACAGCAAAAATTCTACGAGACACACTTATTCTCCCCTAAAAGATTGGTATTTCGAGCTTAAAGCTTGTGCAACATTGGGCGGTACAAATGGTGTCACATCACCTCCCATAGAGGCAATTTGGCGTACCAATGTAGAAGTTATCGCGCGCCCAGAAACACTTGCCGGCAAAAAAACAGTTTGCAATTCAGGAGCCATAACACCATTCATTCCTGCCATTTGCATTTCATAATCAAGATCAGTACCATCACGCAATCCACGAATGAGAAATGAAGCACCAACTTCACGCGCCTTCTCAATGAGAAGGTTGCTAAATGAAAGAACCTGCAATCGATTAGAATCTGCACCAAATAAGTCTTTCCCTACCTGCGTAATGAAATCAACACGCTCTTCGAAGCTAAAGAGTGTTTTTTTGTCAGCCTGTATCCCTATAGCGACGACCACCTTATCAGCTAACACAAAACACCCTTTCAAAACATCAAGATGACCATTTGTAAGAGGATCAAAAGAACCCGCGTAAAGAGCAATTTTCATGACTTTACTCCTTCCTCTTAAAAATTATTTTTCTTCGCTCATATCAACTGTATCAGAATGCTTCTCACCTTCATCATCTAATGAACTCGTATCATCTTCAGGTTCAGAAATACGTTCAACCGATACGACTCTTTCACCTTTGGCTGTATTAAAAATTGTGACTCCCTTAGTTGAGCGCCCAGCAGTACGAATTCCCTCAACAGGGACACGAATAAGCTGCCCCCCATCTGATACCAACATAATTTGATCTTGCGCCTTCACCGGAAAAGCCGCTACTAATTTACCAATTTCAGCTGTTTTAGATGGATCTGTTGCGCGAATCCCCTTTCCGCCACGTCCCGAAATCCGGAACTCATAGGAAGAAGAACGTTTACCATAACCAAACTCACTCACTGTCAAAAGCATTTGTTCACGTGCATGAAGTTCTGCATAACGTTCATCTGTTAACTCTGTTTCAGCACCCCCATCTTCTTCATCAAAAGTTATAACATCTTCAACATCAGCATCTGCACCAGAAGCACGCCGTTCATTCATTACACGTTTAATATAAGCAGAACGCTCAATGGACGTCGCCTCGACATGCTCTAAAATTGTCATCGAAATGACTTTATCGCCTTTAGCTAAATTGATACCACGAACTCCCACAGAATTACGCCCAGCAAAGACCCGAACATCAACAACTGGAAAACGGATACATTGTCCTTTGGCTGTTGTTAGAACAACATCATCGTGTTCTGTACAGGTTTCAACAGAAAGAATTTCATCTTCTTCATCAAGTTTCATCGCAATTTTACCATTACGATTAACCTGAACGAAATCTGATAATTTATTACGACGCACAGTTCCACGTGTTGTCGCAAACATAATATCTAATGCACTCCAGCTCGCTTCATCTTCAGGCAAAGGCATAATCGTTGTAATACGCTCACCTTGTTGTAAAGGAAGCATATTGATCAAAGCCCGCCCACGCGATTGGGGTGTCCCCAGCGGCAGCCGCCAAACTTTTTCCTTATAAACAATCCCACGTGATGAAAAGAAAAGAACCGGAGTATGCGTATTGGCAACAAACAACCGCGTTACAAAATCCTCATCCTTCGTGGACATACCAGAACGCCCCTTACCACCACGTCGCTGTGCACGATAGGTATTAAGAGGCACACGCTTAATATAGCCACTATGGCTTACCGTTACCACCATATCCTCTGGTGCGATCAGATCTTCACTCTCCATCTCAGCGCTACCAAAACCAAATACGGTACGTCGCGGCGTTGCAAATTCCTCACGAAGAGCACTCAACTCATCCTTAACAATAGACATAATGCGTACGCGTGATGCCAAGATCTCAAGATAGTCAGCGATATCCACGCCAATTTTATTCAATTCATCAGCGATTTCATCACGCCCAAGGGCTGTCAATCGTTGCAAACGCAATTCTAAAATAGCACGCGCCTGTTCTTCAGAAAGATTATAAGTACCATCCTCATGAATAATATGACGAGGATCATCAATAAGTTTAATCAAAGGCGCGACATCCATCGCTGGCCAGCGTCGCTCCATTAACTGTGCACGTGCTGTCTGCGGATCAGGAGCTTTGCGAATAAGCGCTATAATTTCATCAATATTGGCAACAGCAAGGGCAAGGCCAACCAAAACATGTGCTCGCTCACGCGCTTTACGCAAAAGATATTTTGTTCGCCGACTGACAACTTCTTCCCGAAAAGAAACAAATGCACGAAGCATATCAAGCAACGTCATCTGTTCGGGTTTTCCCCCATTCAAAGCAACCATATTACAACCAAAGGAAGTTTGCAGCGGCGTATAACGATATAATTGGTTTAAAACAACTTCCGCAACAACATCTTTTTTCAACTCAATAACAACGCGATATCCATCACGATCCGATTCGTCACGCAAATCAGAGATTCCCTCAATGCGTTTATCGCGCACCAATTCGGCCATCTTCTCAATCATTGTGGCCTTATTAACTTGATAAGGGATCTCACTCACAATAATTGCTTGTCGACCACTGCGAATTTCTTCGATCTCAACTTTAGCACGCATAATGATTGAGCCACGCCCTGTTTCATAAGCTGCACGAACACCAGAGTGGCCAAGGATAATACCCCCTGTAGGAAAATCCGGACCAGGAATAATTTCAATTATTTTATCGAGTGTGATATCGGGATTATCAATCAAAGCGATACAACCATCAACGACTTCACCAAGATTATGGGGAGGAATATTGGTTGCCATTCCCACAGCAATCCCCCCTGACCCATTAACCAAAAGATTGGGAAAACGCGCTGGCAAGACAACCGGTTCACGCTCACGCCCATCGTAATTATCCTGAAAATCAACAGTATCTTTATCAATATCAGCTAAAAGTTCTTCTGAAACTTTTTCTAAACGACACTCAGTATAGCGCATAGCCGCGGGTGGATCACCATCAACGGAACCAAAATTTCCCTGACCATCAATTAATGGATTTCTTAAAGAAAAGTCCTGCGCCATACGCACTAATGCATCGTAAATTGAAGCATCACCATGGGGATGAAATTTCCCCATAACCTCACCAACAACACCAGCAGATTTACGATACGACTTATTGAAAGAAAGCCCCATCTCATTCATAGCATGAAGGATACGTCGATGAACAGGCTTAAGACCATCACGGACATCAGGGAGTGCACGTGAAACAATCACGCTCATCGCATAATCGAGATAGGAGCGTTGCATTTCATCAATAATACTGATTGGTTCAATACCGGTTAGCACATCACGTTCTGGGTGTGGAGTAAGATCGGTCACAATTTCAAAACTTTCAAAAAAGAATCATTTCACTTTATTTATAGCGAAAAATACACAAAAATGCTAATTTCTCTCCCATGACAAAAAAGAAATTTAACAATATTTTTCAAGACGTTATTAATTTATATTTTAAATTACCAATAATAATTAACAATTTTCACTTCGCTAAACTTCAAAAATCTGAAACAAGCAAACCATAAAATGATCATAATACTGCAATTTAAAGACTCTTAAAAAGGGACGTCATCATCTAATTTGTGTGAAAAACTTTCTCCCAATTGATTATTATTTTGACCAAAAGCATTTCTCTGATTTGAGTGACTATCGGCAAAGCCACCACTATAACTCCCCCCTTGACTTGCTCCTTGCTCCCCGCTCGCAGCTCCCCGCCCATCAAGCATTTGTAATTCGCCACGGTACTTTTGCAAAACAATCTCTGTTGTATAACGATCATTTCCATTTTGATCTTGCCATTTTCGTGTCTGTAACTGCCCCTCAATATAAATTTTGCTGCCTTTTTTTAAATATTGCTCTGCAACTTTGACAAGGTTTTCATTAAAAATAACAATACTATGCCACTCAGTGCGTTCTTTTCGCTCATTTGTATTCCGATCGCGCCAACTTTCTGAAGTAGCAATACGCAGATTTGCCACTTGATCACCAGAATTCAAACGGCGGATTTCAGGATCCGCACCAAGATTACCAATCAAAATAACTTTATTAAGGCTACCAGCCATCGCATAAACTCCAAAATTTTAATTTGTAAAATACTCTGTTCTATAACAATTATAACCCTCTTGACCTTCAATTTACATGTCGCAATTGACCATCAATATGGGTATTGCTATCCTTTACCAATATTGTATTCAGTGTAATTATAACAAAAGATGATAAAAACGCATAGTTTATTCCACCACGAGAGAATAAAAAGCTGCTCATTTGTATTTTTTTCACAAAACTTATACCTTCCTTTTGCATTAAAGCAGTTAAACACATTATAATTCTAAAAAAACAGTTTTATTCCATTTTAGGTGCTCAATTTTTGCCACATATGCCAAGGATAAAGTATGACTCATCAAAAATATATCTCCATTCGCGGTGCACGTGAGCATAATCTTAAAAATATTGATCTCGATCTGCCTCGTGATAAACTCATTGTTATAACAGGACTTTCTGGATCAGGGAAATCATCCTTAGCGTTTGATACAATTTACGCTGAAGGACAACGCCGCTATGTCGAAAGCCTTTCAGCCTATGCACGCCAATTTTTGGAAGTCATGCAAAAACCCGATGTCGACCGCATAGACGGTCTCTCTCCAGCTATCTCCATTGAACAAAAAACAACCAGTCGCAATCCTCGTTCAACAGTAGGTACCGTTACTGAAATCCACGATTACATGCGTCTTCTCTTTGCACGTATTGGTATTCCTCATTCTCCTGTGACAGGACTTCCTATTGAAAGCCAGACAGTAAGCCAAATGGTGGATCAAATTATGGCCTTACCAGAAGGAACGCGAATTTTTATTATGGCCCCTTTGGTGCGAGGACGAAAGGGAGAATATAAAAAAGAGCTAACAGAACTTTTAAAAAGAGGATTTCAACGCGCTAAAGTTGATGGCAAGTTTTATGAAATCCCTGATATTCCACCTCTGGATAAAAAATATAAACACGACATCGATGTCGTGGTAGACCGCATTGTTGTACAGAAGGATATCACCTCTCGCTTGGCTGATAGTATAGAAACCTGTTTACAGCTAGCAAATGGGCTTGCCATTGCTGAAATGGCAGACCAACCCTTAGCACAAAAAGAAACAACAAAGGAATCTGCTCATAAATCAAAAAATGATACACACAAACGGCTCATTTTTTCAGAAAAGTTTTCCTGCCCTGTATCGGGTTTTTCTATTCCTGAAATTGAACCACGCCTTTTTTCGTTCAATAATCCTTTTGGCGCCTGTCCTCTCTGCGATGGACTGGGCATAAAAAAAGCAATGGATCCACTGAAAATTGTGCCCAATAAAAATCTTACCCTCAAGAATGGCGCCATTGCCCCTTGGGCTAAGTCAGATTCACTTTACTATAAACAAACCTTAGAAGCATTAGGAAAAGCTTACGGTTTCAAACTCACAGATCAATGGTGTGAACTCTCTAATGAAGCACAACAGGCTATTCTCTACGGTACAAAAAGAGATGAAATTTCTTTTATCTATAAAAATAATTCTGGTTCGCATAAAACTACCCAACCCTTTGAAGGAATCATCCCTAATATGGAGAGACGCTGGAAAGAAACCGATTCTGCTTGGTCTCGAGAAGAAATCGAACGTTATATGTCTTCTTCGCCCTGCCCAGCTTGTCACGGTTATCGTTTAAAACCAGAGGCACTTGCTGTAAAAATAAACGGAATGCATATTGGGCAAATATCAGATCTTTCTATTCTAAAGGCAGATGATTGGTTTGCCAATGTTCATCAATATCTCACAAAAAAACAACGTAATATCGCCGTACGTATTTTAAAAGAAATTCGTGAACGCTTGGCTTTTTTAAATCATGTAGGATTGGAATATCTTACCTTGTCTCGAAATTCAGGAACGCTTTCAGGGGGAGAAAGCCAACGCATTCGGTTGGCATCCCAAATTGGTTCTGGTCTTACAGGCGTTCTTTATATTTTAGATGAACCATCTATCGGTTTACACCAACGCGATAATGAACGCCTGTTGGAAATGCTGCGCCATTTGCGTAATCTTGGCAATACAGTTATTGTTGTTGAACATGATGAAGATGCTATTCTCACAGCAGACTATGTTGTCGATATGGGGCCTGCCGCAGGCGTTCATGGTGG
Organism: Bartonella sp. AP19HLJMH; assembly: GCF_042196245.1. NCBI lineage: Bacteria > Pseudomonadati > Pseudomonadota > Alphaproteobacteria > Hyphomicrobiales > Bartonellaceae > Bartonella > Bartonella sp. AP19HLJMH. The sequence continues at coordinate 65,236 of NZ_JBHIPX010000007.1, read as the reverse complement.
AGAAATCATAGCGCAAGGAACACCGCAGGAAATTATAGAAAATTCAGCCTCTCTCACAGGCCAATACCTTTCAGGAAAAATGGCTGTTAAAATGCCGACAGAGCGACGCAAAATATCAAAAACGAAAACACTTAAAATCATCGGCGCCAAAGGCAATAACCTCAAAAATATCAATGCGAATATTCCTCTTGGAATCTTCACATGCATAACTGGTGTTTCTGGAGGAGGAAAATCAACATTTCTTATTGAAACGCTTTTCAAAGCAGCATCACATCATATCATGGGCTCTCATCACAGCCCTGCCAGCTATGACAAAATTGAAGGATTAGAATTTCTTGATAAAGTCATCGATATCAACCAGTCTCCTATTGGACGCACCCCACGCTCTAATCCCGCAACCTATACAGGTGCTTTTACACCGATTCGTGAGTGGTTTGCCGATCTTCCAGAATCAAAAGCCCGCGGTTACAAAGCTGGGCGTTTTTCATTTAATGTTAAAGGAGGACGGTGCGAAGCATGTCAAGGTGATGGAGTCATCAAAATTGAAATGCACTTTTTACCGGATGTCTATGTTACTTGCGATGTCTGTAAAGGAAAACGCTATAACCGAGAAACACTAGAAATAAAATTCAAAGGACAGTCTATAGCCGATATTTTGGATATGACAATTGAAAAGGCAGAGGAATTTTTCCAAGCTATTCCCGCTATTCATAATAAAATGGAAACTCTCATTAAAGTAGGATTGGGTTACATAAAAGTAGGACAGCAAGCAACCACACTTTCTGGTGGGGAAGCACAACGTGTAAAACTTGCGAAAGAACTTTCTCGTAAAACAACGGGACGTACACTCTATATTTTGGATGAACCGACAACAGGTTTACATTTTCATGATATTTCCAAACTTCTTGAAGTGCTTCACGAACTAGTCGAGCAAGGCAACACAGTTATAGTCATTGAACATAACCTTGATGTTATAAAGACAGCCGACTGGATTATTGATTTAGGACCAGAAGGTGGAGATCGCGGTGGTGAAATTGTTGCAATTGGACGCCCTGAAGACATCATTAAGGTTCCCGCTTCCTATACGGGAAAATTTCTAAAACATGTTTTACTGCGCCCATCTCTCTATAATTCTAATTCTTAGAAACGCTTTCTATTGTAAAATACAGCATACTAACAAAGCCTGTACTTTTATTATTACCTGTAAACCAACACCTAATTCCAGTGGTGCAACACGTTTGAAGCAAAGACTAAAAACAATTTAGCGCTTTATAAGCTGTTTCAGTTGTCGTATTGCCAAATAGGAACGCGCACATAATTGCGTATTTATTCTCTGTTTTGTTTATACCTGAAACGACCAGACAACCTAAACTGGGAAGAATATGAAGTTTTAAGGGTATAAATAAATTTCTATATTTCCATTTCCTTTTAATTTATCTTTATGATTTTCCAAGGCATCCACAGCAATATCTTATAATGAAGATTGCCATTGCTTCACACTTTTATTTATCGCGTTCCTTAATGAAGATCACATTCCTCACGAAGGAACAAAACGCCCCAAACGGAATATATTTGCGTTGCCAATTCCCACATCTGTTTTAAAGAAACATTTCTCAATGCTCTCAAGCCTATTTCACAACGGCTCCTATGAATGCTATAATGATAAACTCATTATTATACACCACCATCTTTACATTTATGAATCGGCATCATCACACTCTTTTCCAATATTTGTCTTCCCTACTCCCTAATATTGTAAAGCCTTTAATTATCGAAAGCTTTCATAAAAAGCATTTTATTTCTTTTTTCAAATGTTGTTATCCACACACTCATAACTATTTATGATATATAAAAGTATCGTTTTGATTGATTGACGATAAAAAGATCTAAAATGAGAAAATCTTACGCTATTAGAGTTTCTCATTCAATGTGGAGAGCGTCTAATTATCCTTATAAGTCAAGATATTATCTAATAAAAAAGAAACAAAACTCTTTTATTATATTATTTGAATTCTGTATAAGAATTGTAAGTTTTTTTCCCAAAAAACAGTATTTGGCTGTATTCTACAAAAGAAACTCTCCTAACAGAGCATAGAGTGTCATTATTTTCGACTTTTTGTGCACAAAGTATCTGTTGGACATCTTACAGTTGTCAATATAATGTGATGCAGTCTAAAAAGACAAAATAACGTTGGAGATAATTTCAGCATGAAAAAAATTGAAGCCATTATAAAACCTTTCAAACTTGATGAAGTGAAAGAAGCGCTTCAAAAAATTGGGTTACATGGTATTACAGTAACAGAAGCGAAAGGTTTTGGTCGTCAAAGGGAACATACAGAACTTTATCGTGGTACGAAATATGTTGTTGACTTTCTACCTAAAGTAAAGATTGAAATTGTTGTGTCCGATGAAAAACTGGAACAAACTGTTGATGCAATACGTAAAGCAGCTCAAACCAAACATATAGGGGATGGAAAGATATTTGTCTTTTCCATTGATGATGCAATTCGTATAGGCACAGACGAAACCGGTATCGATGCCCTTTAATAAATAACAGGAAAATTCACTTTTTTATCCACCTCAACGCCATATTAAGGAAATTGAATATGACAACCGCATCAGATATTATCAAACAGATTACAGACAACGAAATCCGTTTTGTTGATTTACGTTTTACTGATCCACGAGGAAAATTGCATCACATTACAATGGATATCGCAGAGATCAGCGAGGATACTTTTAGTGATGGTGTCATGTTTGATGGTTCTTCAATTGCTGGTTGGAAAACAATTAATGAATCTGACATGGTTTTAATGCCAGATCCAGCAACAGCACATATTGATCCTTTTTTTGCTCAATCTACTTTGGTCATATTTTGTGATGTACTTGATCCTGTCTCTGGTGAGTTTTATCGTAGAGATCCTCGTTCTATCGCCAAAAGGGCTGAGGTGTATATGAAATCTTTAAACATTGGAGATACAATCAATGTGGGTCCAGAAGCAGAGTTTTTTATCTTTGATGATGTGCGCTATAAAACGGACCCTTACAACACAGGGTTTAAACTCGATTCAAGTGAACTTCCCTCTAATGATGATACGGAATATGAAACAGGAAATCTAGGGCATCGCCCACGAATAAAGGGAGGCTACCTTCCTGTTCCGCCGATTGATTCCTGCCAAGATATGCGTTCTGAAATGCTCACAGCACTCAAGGATATGGGCGTACAGGTCGAAAAACACCATCACGAAGTAGCAGCAGGCCAACATGAATTGGGTATTCGTTTTGATACACTTGTTCGCGAGGCTGACAAGATGCAAATTTTTAAATATGTTGTACATCAAATAGCAAACAGTTATGGGAAAACAGCAACCTTCATGCCAAAACCAGTTTTTGGTGATAACGGCTCTGGAATGCATGTCCACATTTCCATTTGGAAAGATGGCAAACCCATTTTTGCAGGAAATGAATATGCTGGACTATCAGAAACATGTTTGTTTTTTATCGGTGGTGTTATTAAGCACGCAAAAGCAATAAATGCTTTTACCAACCCATCCACAAACTCCTATAAACGTTTGGTTCCTGGTTATGAAGCTCCTGTTCTTCTTGCCTATTCAGCACGTAATCGTTCTGCATCTTGCCGTATTCCTATGAGCTCCTCACCAAATTCAAAACGCGTAGAAGTTCGTTTTCCAGACCCAACAGCAAATCCCTATTTGGCATTTGCAGCCCTTTTAATGGCTGGTCTTGATGGCATCAAAAACAAAATTCATCCCGGACATGCTATGGATAAAGATCTTTATGATCTTCCCTTAAAGGAACTTAAAGAAATCCCTACTGTTTCAGGAAGCCTGCGTGAAGCGCTTGAAGCACTTGACAAAGATCGTGGATTTCTTAAAGCTGGCGACGTTTTTGATGATGATCAGATTAATTCCTTCATTCAAGTAAAGATGCAAGAAGTCTTGCGTTACGAAACAACACCCCATCCTGTTGAATTTGATATGTACTATTCTGTTTAAACAATCAATACGCATTCTTTTGATTTTAAAAATGGAGGCAAAAGCCTCCATTTTTGTGGATATTCTTCTCATGCAAAAGCGCAAGAGGCTTTTTGCTCGTCCGCTTTTCCTTTATAATGTGTTGAATCTCTTCAAATGAATTAACAAAGGTTTCTAATGCCGCGAATTTGTTTTCTCGTTCCCGTTCTTTTATGCATTGTCTTTATCACATCAACAACTAAAGCACATACAATAACCAACCAAAAACTTACAACTCTTGAGAAAGCAACATCTGCTTATAGTAAAGCACTTAAAAATGCCGATGCAAATGCCATCTTAAATGCTATTCCTCCCCAAGTCATCAACCGCTTAACCGCCAAAAAAAATCTTAACCAATCACAATTTCTACAAATCATGAAAAGCCAAATAGAACGGTTGGCAGAAAGTTACAAGATTGAAACGATCAACATTGATCAAAAACAAAAACGTGAAGGTACCCTTGATAATGGTACCCCTTATTTTGTTATACCCGTGGAGCTTGTAACCACAACAAATGATGGAAAAAAATGCTCTATTCAAACTGAAATTATTGCCCTACTTCACGATAACCAATGGTATTTTATCCGTGGCAATGACGAAGCGCTCTTAACCATAACCAATGAACTATTTCCTGGACTTGATAAAGTAAAAACCAATCCTCAAAAAGTCACAAAAATACTCTGAGCGAAAAGAATGCACGTAAATAAAAGATTTTCCCCTATAAACAAGTTGTAACAATTGTAGCAGCAGCATTAAATTCAACTTTTTTATGAGCACGACATACCATTGTTTCTTTATCCGTTCCCCATTGCTCCATCATCCAATCTTCATCTAAATGGGCAATAGACCAAGCATGGTCAGCATCAATGTTTCCCGCTGCAACAGCAAGAGCAATGAGAGCAGATCCCGTTAATGTTGTCATCATATGAAGTGCAGCAAGCATATAAGCAGACTCAACTCTACGTAAATAATTACTGACTGCTTGAAGTGCTTCTGGTGATTGTTCCACATGCATCAGCCCTTCTGTCAAATAAAACCTTGCACCTAGTTTTTTTTCAGCCCAATCTAATAAAGGATCCCATTGTTCAGATTGTTTTTGCAACAACTCTTTAGGTGTTTGTGCACGATAAAAGATCATATCACCTGCAACGAAACGCAATAAATCTTCAAAAACCGCCTGCATATCATCAGCGATACCATCAATAACAGTATTAACCAAACGCGTCATCGGCATTTTTGCAGGATCAACAACGTGCTTTTGGTTCTCAAATTCCTGAGCAACATATTCAGCAAACACTTCTGTTGGCACATGAAAATGACGCCTTGCGGGCGTTTTTACAGGACGTTCATCCAACAAAATCGTAAAGCCGCCCTCCTCACAAGCGATCTTCACTTGCTTATAAAACCGTTTTGGGTGTGATTGGAATGAAAGATTTTGAACCTTTTGAACAGAACTCTTCTTATTCAATGGCATATCAACATGATCCAAAATCTCACGCATATTTGTTTACCTCTGATCTTTTCAAAAAAAAACGACTGTTTCTTTAGGTTCTGTAGCTTGAATAAGGTTTAATCTGACCTTCTTAACGATTCCAAAGAAGAAAAAAATCTTGCCAATCTCAATCTAACTTAAGAGTTATATTTCATGTTTCTTTTACAAACAAGACAATGATGATTGCCTTTTATATATTTAATACAATCATAATAGTAAAACAATTTCTAAAAGTATTATCTTAATTAAGAAACTAAACATATTGAGTTTTATGGCAAAGATGTCCACGCCTTACCAATTTGCTTATTATTCACCTACAGTAGTATTATCAATATGAACAGATTCAAAAACGCTGCTCATCCAAAAAATGATAGAGCAGTACGGTTTACGTGTCATTCACCTTCGCTTAACCATTTCAATAATTCTCTAACATATCCAATAAATACCCTGCATAGAATTTTTCTGCTCAATTACTCCCCTAAAAGACGCTGTTTTACGGCATGATAGAATAATGAACAGACAAAATTATAATTGTAAATTTTCTTTCATATATACATTATTTTATAAAGCACTAAATTACTTAACGCATTGTTCTTGATATACTCTATCATATCACACTAATTTAAATTTAGTCGCATAATTAAAAGAATAGAGATCATGCAATCTGAAAATAATACTTTTATCTATACACTTGGCCCTGCAGATACTAACTGTGCAGCAGCAGCACAGTGGTGGCTTGATAATCACAATCAAAATATTTTGTCCACTGACTCGAGATCCCGTATTATCTTATACGCAACTCTTGAAGAAGCATTTAATGAACTTGCTCAGAAAAAGGATGGATATCTCTTAAGCTGTGCTGCTTACCCTGATTTGCATACACTCATATTTACCCGTTTAGGTGATATGCAATTATTTGACAGCTTTATCATGCCTACTCACTCTATGGTTTTAGCTAAACGCAATAACGCTGATGAAATTAAAACCGTAGCGACTCATCCTGCCCCACAATCTCTGGTAGCTCATCAATATGACAAAGTATTTGCCAACAGCAATGCTGATGCAGCCGTTCTTTGTAAGGCTGAAAAAGCAGATGCTTGTATCACAACATCGGTTGCGGCAAATCGCTATAAGCTGAATATTATCGAAAATTTTGAACAAATGCCAATGGCCTTTTTGCTCCACTCACTAAAGTCAACTAATCATGAAAAAATCTGAAGTGCTTCTTTCCATTGTTAACTTAGCAGACAAATTCCGTATGCGCCAAGAACGAAATGGGAGCATTAAAGAACCAACTTCAGCAGATAATAATATGATCAATGAATTGATCACTCTGCTGAACCACCATGCCAATATTCTTGACGGATTATCTCCAAAACTTTTAGCGACCATTTCTGATGATCTTCTTCAGTGGATAATCAGCGGTTTAACGACCCCTCCTAAATTTGATAATACTTTGGCTGCTTTCAAAGCCCCATTACCAGATGCTCCCTTGTTTTTCTTGGCTCCAATGCGTGCAACAAATGGACCTGATCCAGAAGGATTCCGGCTGGAATTAGTTACAGGATATCGTCATGAAACGGCCTATCTTGCTGACGCCTCAAAATATACAAATAATTATCTATCACCTTTTCAATGTATAAAAATGGGAATAGCATCAAGAGGTTTTTTAGAAGGCAATTGCATTGTTCTATTCCCAGAATCTGTAGCAGCTGCTCAAAAAATTGATAAGCAAGCATTTGCTTTGTTTTTTTTTCAGTAAATTCTTTGATATTTACAACAAGCAAACAATTGTGGAAGCTGAACGTTTACTCGGTCGAGATAGTAAATTCCTGTTCGGTCAATTGCATAGTCGTAACTTATCTAAAGAAGACATTTACGATGCTCGCTGTTTGTGGGGCTATTATCATGACTATGCACATCATACCGGACCGCGGCCATTGGATAAAAATCTGTATATAAAATTAAATTGGTTTACAGGTCTTCTAGAAGAAACTAAAGTTGATTTAATTACAGTGCGTATTATGCTACAAAATCATCCAAAATTTTGGAAAGAAATAACTGAATTTATCCTATTAGAACGCATATTTCGTTATCCAAAAGATTCTGATCAGCATATGACATTCGATGCTGGTACAGGGATCTTGCTTTTTGAAATATTGATGCGGAACAAAGCATTGATTGAAACAAATCAAGGTTATCTTCAATTTGATTTGGAGCGTCTTGAAAAAGTAATAATATTGATGATAGCAGATATAGAAGCACTTGAAGCATTAGATGATGACGCTTATTTGGCAGGAGCTAAAGATTATATCCAAAATAATCTTGGTAAGCCGCAAACTTCACAGTCACGATTTAATTTTTCAACATCATATTATGCACAGCGAGTGATTAGAGGATTAAATCATTGAGTTTTATAAAAGGACGATTATTATTATTTACTTTTGCCATTCTAGCATTGTTTTCCATAAGTTGGTTATTATCTAAGAATTTGGTTAGCAATATACCCGTCATGCATGCGGTTGGACTTAGGTTGTTTTCCACCGCTGCTGCCTTATGGCTGATTGCAATATTTCGTGAGAAAGCTGTTTTCAGATCCCTACCATTGCTTTCCATGATACCTTCTTTTTTAATTCTCTCAGTGTTAGGATTTTCGCTGTATTTTGTATGCAGCTTTGGTGCATTAAAATCGCTCAAAGCCAGTGATTTAACCATGGTGCTCGCTACTATTCCAGGAATTACTTATATATTAGGTGCATTGACAAATGTCCTTAAATTCTCATGGCTGAAGTTTAGTGGAGTGATAATTGTCAGTGTAGCAGCTGTGGCATTCAATATAAACAGTGGAGAAGGTGGATACAACCTAATAGGAATAGCTCTTGCTTTAACAGCAGCACTTTCTTATTCTGCTTATGGCTTATTGTCTAAACGTTATCTTAAAAATCTACCTTTGCTCACCTCACTGGCTTGGATCACGACAATTTCTGCAGCATCATTTATGCCATTATTTATTTTTGATCCTGCCCCACTCTTCTATCTTAAGTTAGAAGATATATTTAAAATATTGATTTTAGGAACTGTTTGCTCGGCACCAGTTTACGTATTATATCAAAAAGTTTTAGCCGAAGGAGGCGTATTATACGCCAACACTATCGGCGTATTATCCCCTTTTGCAGTGATTGCATGTGAATGGATAATCGGCTCGAGCCCTTCTCTCAATATGATCAAAATAATTGCTATGATTGTAGTTGTTATAGGGATGACACTCTTATTTATAGATGCATCAAAGGTATCTACATGGCAACATAAACGCCATTCTCAAAACTCCAAATTTAATGAGGAAACAAAATGAAAAAACTCGCGTTAGTTTGCCAGCGCAATGCAAAATTACCATTTATATTTGAAGCAGCACAAGCAGCTAATATCGAATTAGTAATGATCTATGATACCGCTGAAAGCGTTCCCTCTCAACACCCCGCAGCAGTAACTTCAACTTGGCAACTTCCTGTTTTTGATAACCCAGAGGCAGCTCTAGACACTTTTGCAACGGAAGCAAAAGAACGCAATATTTCTGGGGTTATGACCCTTCGCGAAGAAGCCATCCTATGGACAGCTTTGGCTGCAAAAAAAATCAATACTCCAAGTATTGAACCAGAAGTAGCAGCATTAACCAGAAATAAATATCTCATGCGTCAAGCTTTCGCTAAAGCAGGCTTAAGAACACCAGGATTCTTTTATATAGATCATCCAGAAGACCTATCACAAACACAAGCCTTGGATTATCCACTCGTTATTAAACCCGTCTCTGGATGGGCAAGTACAGGCGTAATGTTAGCTAAAAATTCCGCCGAACTTCCTGATCTCATTAAAGCCGTATGGAATGTTCAGCATAAAGACATGGCACGTTTTAATGATAAAAATAAACCTGTAGGTTTAGTAGTAGAACAGTATTTGCCAGGAAAAGAGTTTGTCGTAGAATGCTTTGTTGATACAGCAGGTGTACACGTTCTGGCCATTGGAGACAAGGGACAGCCTGAGGGACCATGGTTTGAAGAAACAATTTATCGTCAACGCTGTGATATAGATGATCCTTTAATTATTGCTTTATGTGAGGCTGCATGCTCTGGAGTTAAAGCTCTTGGTATAAATATAGGTGCTGCCCATGTAGAGCTACGCCTAGATGCTCATAATTTACCTTATATCATTGAGATTGGCGCTCGTATAGGTGGATCGGGTGTCTCCCATTTTATTGTTGAGCAAGGTACAGGGATTTCATTTGCAAAACTATGTATGAATGCCGCTTTAGCTGAACAAACCCCAGACCTTCCCGATATACTCCCAGCTGAAAAAGTGGCGGCAAATTATATTATTCCTCTTCGTGGTCATGGACGGTTTTCTGGATTTTTAGGTCTAGATAAGGTTGCACAGCATCCTCAAACCGCCAGAACTATCATTTTCTTTGAAACCAATCATCTTTCACCACCTCCACCAGCATTTGGTGGATATCCTGGTTTTATTTTCTCTGTTCATAACTCAAACGAAGAAGCACGCAATTACCACAAATGGCTCGATGACACCTTAAGCATCATATGGCAAAACATTGATTTATAATGATAATTTATCTTTATTCATATTGAATAAGAACCCCGATATTGTAGGATTTTCTCATTTTAATCTGTTTATCAGATGGACAAATTTTTTAAAACATTTGAGAAATGCTATAGTAGATAAAAATAAATCAACATGATATTTTCATATTTATTAAAGCACATGGTACCATTATTAAAAAATTCTGCACAAACAATGGTTTTAATTCCGATAGTAGAACAAGACTTCGAAAATCACATTTATTATTTTTAAAAAGATTGCTTAAAAATGATAGCGCAATCCACCAGAAAAACGAACTCCAGAAAAACCAGCCTTGGTTAACCTATGCTGATAGCTAAGATCACTGTGAAGTGTAACTTTAGAAGAAAACTGTGAATTGACACCCAAGCCAACTTCTAAGGAAGAACCAAAAGAACTCAACTGAAAAACATCTTTAAAATGAACAAATTGTTCTTTATCAAAACAATGAGCAAGATGAATAGTGCCATAAAAAGAAATGATACGATCCTTTTCAGAGGCTGTAAATGTTTTACTTAAACGCCCACCAACACGCATAAACCATTGATCTATTTTTTTCATCTCAACATCAAATCCGTCAATATCACGAAACTTATCAAATTGAAGATGTTGATAAATAAGCTGAAATTGCGGATCAAAAATAAGACCTTCACGTCCTATCATAGACACTTTACCAGCAGAAAAAGAAACGTTGAGAGGTTTTGCTTTTAATGTCGCCGTCTTACCCCAAGCATAGGTAAGCACATCCCCTTTAAACAAACCATAAGATAAAAGACCGTCTACGTAAAAATCAGTGTAATGTTTCACACTAGCATATGCCGTAAATGACCATTTATTAAATGTACTCTTTTGACTTTGTTCCACATTATGAGGTTGTAAGGAAAGTTTTCCATAGGTTCCCATAATCCCAAAAGATGTCGTACTATATGCACGCTCTATTGTTTTGAGCAAAAGATCTGTTTTTATAGCGTTATAATCAACATGACCATCGTACCCATATTTAAGTGTAGAAAGATCTGAGACATAACGATAACTCCCACCATAACCGTGGACAGATAAAGCAAAGTTCCCTTCAACTTTTAATAATTTACGAGGAATAGACCGCCTAACTTGCAACTGCTTTTGTTGATGACTAATATCCATGAGCCCAACATGAAACAACGCATTTGGTAACAAAAGATAGGTCGGAACTTGTGGAACAACCTCTCTGACCTTTAACTCAGAAGGGGGAATAGCAGACACCTCTAAAGCAGGCTGAATATATTTACTTTCAAGGCGGAAATCCCAAAAATCTCCATCTCCTTCAACCAATCTTTGAGAAGTTTGTGCATTTCCAAGAGCAGAAGCTGGACCATAAGCATGAAGATAATATTGGTAAGGCAAACCCTCTAATGCGATATAAGCACGATTTAACTGAAAAGAATCCTCTGCCGCTTTTCCAGAAACCTGAATAAGTGAAATACTATGAGCATTTTCACCGGTTGCTATCTCACCCTGATTTTCTGCAACAAATTGCACATAAACTGTTGTTTTTCCAGAAACATCACCATGTATTAAAAGCCGATCAGTTTTTGTATTATCGAGCAAACCATCACTACTGAGATGCGTATTGAGATAAATATCTGCCCTATCTTGCGCACTATAAACTTCTTTTTCTCCCTTCCCAATATGAAGTGTCTGATACTCCTGAAACATTGGAGTCTCAAAAGCAATAAAACTATCAGAAACTTTCACAAATGAAATAGACGAACTTGTACGGTTTGCAACTTGCAAATCGATCTCTCTTCTTTTTGTCAAAAACCATTTTGATCCCCCTGTTAAATAAAGCTCAGCAATAGAATCATCGGCAACACGAGTCCCTCCTATCAATGAAGAAGAATTAGCCAAAATCGCTACACTTCCCCCCTTTTCAGCTGTTAATAATAAGTCACCAAAAATTTTTGTACCTTCTGTTACTCCAATATAAATACGACTGTTATGGCTATGAACAGCTGTCCCATCTGGAACCTCAAAAATCGTCCTTTTCAAAAAGACAAGCCCCTGTTCATACGCATCATTTTCCTCATCCCTCTCAAAATACATACCATGTTTGTTACCTATTGCTTTAATTGTTGAATCTTCAATATTAACCCGTGAAATTAAAATATTTCCTTCCCTGCCATTATTGGATGGTGTGTTAGAATCTTGTCCAACTGTTAAAACATGAACATCCGTAGAAATAATATTCGTATTTTTTACATAAACAGAACCCTGATGTTTTACATTGAAAACTGTAGGTGTAATTTTTTCATTTGTATTTTCTTTGTCTTCTGTTTTTTGATATTTTGAAGCAATGGTAACACCATCTAAAGTCGCACTCCCCCCTCTCCCCACATAAAGCGCAGCAGCATCATTCACATCAATAAATCCACTTTTCATCTGAATACCCGCATCAGCCCTAACGAAAAGAGCACTCTCTTGACCGATACCCAAACCTTCCACTTTAATTTTTGTATTCGTTAACGTAATAGATGCTCCTCGCTTCTCTGCATAAGCAGCAATCTGAAAAGCCTCAATTGTTCCACGATCAACCTCAATCATTCCATTATCAGCTTTAAGACCTATTGATACATTTTTAAAAGCTGAATCGCTCAAAACAATTTTTCCCCCTCGTGATACAAAAACACCATAAATATCTTCTATACCCGCAGTCCCTTCAACCTCTACACGCGTTGCCTGAATAACTGTATTTGGCTCCTGCACTACTATAGCAGCAGGTAACATGAGAGAACGATCCTCCCCATTCGTTTCTTTAACAGGCGCCGTGAATTTATATACTTTATCACTAATTGTATGCTTTGAACCATCACTGCATTCATAAGGTAATTTGTTTTTGTCACATGACAGTGATGTATATGAATGAGAATGTGCCTCAATATTTATATTTAACAAAAAAGAAAAAATAGCTGCTGTAAAAACGCACGAATACAAGTGATTGTTAGATACCTTGATTATCATTGTTTTTCAAAACTTTCTTTTTTCAACAAAAACAAAAAATGCTGGCAAAAAAATAAACCACAAATTAAACACAACAAGAATAAAACAAACAAAATTATTTTATTTTTTATGATAAATTACAGCATTCAATAATATGTTTTGTGTTTTATGTAAAGAAAGAACAAAAAGTTTAAAAATACCATTTAGGATGAAAATCCCTTTAAAGAATGCATCTCAAAAACCGCTGGAAACTGCAATTACAAAAGGCCAAAAAACCAATCTTAAAAAAACGTGAAAAAATGCGAATTTTGAAGAGATATAATATTCAATTTATCTCACCACCAAAAAATAAAAATACAACAAAATGAGAATAACTTTTAAGATTAAACGATTAAAACGTTTTAATAAAACACAGCACAAAAAGATACAGTATACGAAATCTATAACCGCATCATCTCTTCAACTACAACAAAAAAACAAGAAATTGCACACTAATGTATAAGCTAATGTACACAATTTCTATATTAAAAATGCTAGATATCTAACAAAGAAATTTGAATAAATAAAAAACTTCTCCTAATACCCTATCATCAATGATTTGAATTAATAAATGTAATATTTTAGATCTTTTGATAAAATCTAAAATACAGTAAAACACTCACCATTCTGAACTTAAAAAACACCAAAATAAAATTTCATCAAAATTAGCTCTATGAAAGCTATCTGTTTATTATCGTTAAAGAAGATATTTTAGCAAAGCTATTATTTGCCATTCTTTATATTGAATAAATTTCTCTAAACAACAACTCACTATCCTCCGCTAGCATCATCTGACAACAACACTATTGCCAATCTCGTAGCTGATGAATATAACTACATTAGAGACAAAAGAGCTATATTTCTCTCTTCTCCCGTTTAATATTTTTATTTAATTATTGCTTTAAAAATTAACGTTCTACTGTTGATGATCACTTGTGCAAAGCTTTTTTTATTTTCTGGCGCTTTTTATCATTTTCAAAACGTAACATCAAATCTCGCTCTTGTTGTGTCGAATTGGTTACACCAAAAGTATCATTGTCCATAACCTGCTGATACCCTGCTACCATTAAATTGACTAAAAATGAATCACTTCGCGGCGTTGATGAAAAATAGATTCCCTTTGAATCTTGTAATTTGTACCGATAACCTGCTTTAGTCATGCACTCATAAACTGCTGCAAAATCACTTGCACGCGAATCCATATTTTCAGAAGAAGCGTAGATTGGTTTCCAACCACATTTTGACAGTGCTTGTTGGACCATAGACTTACTGACACCGGACTTTTCCCATAATTCTAACGTCGATGGGGGAGGTTTGCTAATACACCCAGCAGAGCTTAATAAAATTATAGCACTCAATAATTTCAATGTTTTTTTCATTTCCCCCTCCGTCAATATTTACGATAGAAAGACTGATAAGTCTTCTAATATTTACTCACACGCAAGATGACTTTTGTTAGCATATAGATATTGAAGAAACAATCCCACCCCCCATACAAAAACAAGAATGGAAGGATTTTTGATTACAGCAGCCTCAATACTTAAGGTTGACATTCAGGTTGTTCTTTATGCTCTTCACAATGAGGACTATTCAAACGCCTCTCGACACTTCGCTGAGGAATAACTGCATCAGGCTGACAAATTGGAAGATTTTTATATTTCTCACACCACTTCATTCTTCCCAATTTATCTTGGAAACCTGCTTGGATCATACATGCATTCACAGACTCCTCAGCATTGAATTTCTCATCAGTACTTATTTCTGTATCAAGACGACCATCAAGATGCTGTATTCCACATTCTAACAGAGCTTTTTTGATCTCAAGCTGATCAGCACCGGATTTTTCCCATGCATCTACAGCTGTTCGAGAAGGCTGCTCAGGGTAGCATCCAGCCATAACAAATAAGGTTATCCCGCTTAATAATTTTAAAATCTGCTTCATTTTCCTATCCTTGAGTAATTTTGATATTACGAAACAATCTATAAATTATTTTACATGCTGTTTTTTATTTCCAAAACAATGATGAACATTATCAACCTATATTATTTTTATCTTTCCGAAGATTATGCCATAATTATTATATCAAAAATACGGTAAAATTATTACTAAAATCATCTATCTATCAACGATATGCTTATAATTATTATCAATATTTTGATTATAACCAAAATAGATATTTTATATTATTGCGCCAACAGTTGTGGTACCCATAAATAAATAGCATTGACATGCTGAATTAAGCCCCCCGCGTACGGGTATGAGAAACATGAAGGTAGGGATTGTGATCGTCACAAACAGCAAGACTTAAGGTTTGCATTCAGGTGCATTTTTATATTTTTTACAAAAAGGGCTGTTCAAGCGCTTCTTGACACTGCGCCTCGGGATGACAGCGCCTGAACGACAAATCGGCAAGTTTTCAGCTCTAAAAGTATAACATGGTCCACCCGCTCTTGCTACCTCTTCATCTTTATAGCGGAAACCTGATTGAAGCATGCAAGCATAAGTTGTTGCTTTTGCATTGATGCTCTGCTTTCTGTTTTCTGGATCGACATCATAAGGAGTTGGCATACCACATTCTAACAAGCCTTTTCCTATCTCTGTAAAATCTGCTCCTGGTTTTTCCCAAGCAGTCAAATATCCTGAAGGAGGCTTATTAAACTGACATCCAGCTATACTTAACAAAGTTACAGCACTTAATAATTTTACGATGTGTTTCATTTTTTACTCCATGATCTAATTCAAGGCTTTTGTTCTAAATGAGATGTGCCATAAAATTTTTGGCATTTTGGACCCGCATCTCCAAGACAGGTATGGGGATTTATGGGATTTGTAGCCACTCTCTACCATTCTATCCAAACGTTACTGCCAGCAGGTATCGTTTCGTAGGTATAGCCATTACCGCCAATAATTCTGCTTACAAAGTCAAATTTATTCCCATCAAAACCTGTTTCATGCGTCTGTGAATGGCTGCTATGATGGTCTGTCATGCCAACAATCGTCATACTTTCCCCCATTACATTGATATCTTGACCAGAAATCAGATGAGAAGCAATAATCGTAACATCTCATTGTACATCCATATCAACATTGCCTGTTGCCTCAAGGATAGAGAGAATTGTTGTTGTGTGTGTTCAGAGCTATTGGAAGATTTCTCGTGTAAAAAGCCACTTTTCGATGATTTTTTTGCTGGTTGTAGTGTTCTTGAGCGCCTTTTATGGTAATATCGAATAATTTTGCACCGAAATACAGTTGCGGAGTGCATTTTGTCCGCCTCCACTTGTGATAAAAATTACTCTTGTATCAATATTAAAAAAATAAGTTTGATCCTTCCTCTTGTGAGAGCAATAAGAATCGTAAAACTGTCACACGTTCATTGTTCTCTTTAATTTACTCTTCTATGAGATTTTATTGTAATACCTTGCTGCTGTTTATTAAAGTTTTTGTAAAAACAATGATACAATGCCTCATGTAACTTTGTTATCCACTATTTTCTACCAACGCCAATCCTCTTTGAGAAAAAATACATAAAGAACTTTATCTTCGCTTCTAAAAGCAATAGTAATTTTCTAAACAACAAAATTTAAACAACCAATTTTTTAAAGAGCTAAAAAACAATTCTTACAATAACTTCTTTCGTGAAACAGAACTTCATTAATACGTTTAGAAAAAGATATCTGCCTATAATCATGTATCTGGTAAAATCTATTTGCACTGTTAGGCATTTTAACCTGAAAGACTTATATTGATGGCACAGCTCACCATCAAAAAAACGCCTAATATTTATATGATTTTGTCGTTACCGTAAACAATGGCTCACAAAAACTTCCAAAGCAAAATAATAACGAGCAGATTTTTTCAATCTAGATTGTTCTAACCTTTAGAGAAAACAATCAAACACCTGTTCTCCTGATGACATCAGCTATTTGTTTTGAGTTTTTTCTCTATTCACATTTTATTCAGCTTCTTTTGCTTAAAATTATAAAGTTTAAGTGCATAGAAACAAATAACAAGCCAAGCAATCCAAATAACACCTATAATTAAAACTGGTCGTGTCTCATCAAAATACCATAGGAGAATAAAAATAAAAACCATAAATAAAATAGAAAAAATCGATCCTATTGGCCAAAATGGAATGGGAAATTTTAAACCATTCTGAGCTTCTTTAGGCATCTTAATTCGCATAAAAAATTGTGAAAGTAGAATCATCATCCAAACAAAAACTGTCGCAAATGTTGCCATTGCAGCAATAAGAAAAAAAAGCTTTTCATGATAAAAATAATTAAGGACAGCACCAAGAAGAAAAATACCGAAGATCATCAAAATAACAAAAACTGGTATACCGTTTTTTGATAAATATTGAAACTTTTTTAAAGCATAACCTTCCTGCGATAAACCATGGATCATACGACAAGCACCATACATTCCACTATTCATTGCTGAAATAGCCGCTGTAACAACAACAATATTTAAAATATTTGCTGCATATGAAATCCCAAGATTTTCAAAAATGGATACAAAAGGGCTATCCATGAGACCAATCTCATTCCAAGGATAAAGAGACATTAAAATAGCTAACGTCATGACGTAAAAAAGCAAAATACGAACTGGAGTAGAATTAATTGCCTTTGAAATCGTTTGATGAGGGTTTTGAACTTCCATAACTGCCATGCCAATGATTTCTATGCCACCAAAAGCAAAAACAACAACACTAAAGCAAGCTAAAAAACCAAACCAACCATTGGGAAAAAGTCCACCATTTTTCCATAAATTATGAACAGTAACGGTAGAAAAATCTGCACCTTCACCCCACCCCCAAAAAATAATTGCTATTCCTAAAATAATCATCGCAATGATAGCGATAACTTTAATAGAAGATAGCCAAAACTCTAGTTCACCATAGACTTCTACAGCCGCTAAATTAATACCTGTGATGATTAATGTAATACTCAGTGCCCATACCCAAGGAGCAACATCAGGATACCAAAACCCCATATAAGTCGCAAAAGCTGTAATATCAGCCAAACCAACAAGAATCATCTCAAATACATATGTCCATCCCGTTAAAAAACCTGCTAATGGTGATATGTAATTTGCCGCATAACGAGCAAAAGAACCAGGCAATGGATTATGAAGTATCATCTCTCCTAGAGCCCGCATAACCATAAAAATAGCTAAACCAGCAATACAATAGGCAATCAAAACACTGGGACCCGCAAGCTTAATTGCCTGTGCAGACCCATAAAAAAGACCTGTTCCAATAGCAGAACCAAGAGCTAAAAAAATAACTTGGCGCTTACTCATCCCTCTTTTCAGTTCATTTATTGCCATTTCTTTCCTTACTTTTTGAAATGCTGACAATCCACACCACGATAACAGCTCTATGAGAAATAAAGCCTCATGTTTCTTTCACAAATATATTTCAAAAAACATCGAAGACCAGCCAGTCCAACACTTTGCTCTAAACAATGAAAAAATACTTTTATTGCGAATTATTCAGCTTTTATAGCCTACAATTTCGTATTATTTTATTCAAATAAAGTGATAATGAATTTTTTCATAATTGTCATTTAATTCATTTCGTATTCTCTAGTTTTTTACAGAGAAAATTAACCTTAATGTAATCTAAACTTTTAGGCTTCTATTTCAGTGCACTGAAATAGAAGCCTAAAAATTCATAACAAACACATTAACTATGCATACAATTAATTTTTTGTTACTTTAAGCCAACTCTCTTTGAGCTTATAAAAAAACTTTTTACGCCAATTGAATAGCTCAATTAATGATAATACGAATCTCGCAAGTTTTCAAAAGTATGAGAAAGTGTATCTACAACCCATCTTTTAAGGACTCCAGCTGCCTTAACGACAAGCTTTCCAATGAAAAAAAAATATACGGTAAAAAGAGCATCTTTGATTGTTGGTCCGATGATAGCGTTCTCCTTACCTCTGGGAATTTGCCCTGATATAGCAATAAAATCTTTGTTTTTCGCTGAAATAAGAGGCTCTTTCTCTTGGGCCACTATCATAATGAAAACTTCCTCTGGAAAGCTACCTCTCCTAAAATTTGCATGAATCTCAAGAATTTGAGAGAAAAAAAGAACTGTTATTGAAACACATAATTTAGCACTTTTAAACATTCCTTTCTCCTTTTTTATTTTAAATATCAAAAATGAACTATAAAATTCATAAAGTATTAACAAATAAGAATAATATAAAATAAAACTTTTATTTTTACTCGATACAATACATATATTATAATTTATATTTATATTTATATTTATATTTATAGAAATATAATATCACGAATATATAATTCGTGGATATTATTTAACTTATATTAAAATTTCTGATATAAATCAGAAAATATAGGTGCTTTAAGTTTATAGTTTCTATAAAATAACATAATATCTAGTTAACTACAAAAATCAGATATATACAGTAATAAATATATGATTTATTAAATAATTCAAATATTGTATCGCTCCTCTATATTTTCATATGAGAAAGTTTTAAAATTCAATATCCGCCCTTCAGCATTGACCTTCAAACAAATACTATTGAAAACTTAATGAAGGAAAAATTGTTTCTGGTAAAACAGATAATAAGTGCCCTTCACGCACAAGTATATGTGCTTGATGAAGATCTGGAGCCAGATATCGATCTTCCTTAAGAGAAGCAACATTTTTTCGTAGACATTCCATAACGGATTGCAAAAAAGTACTTGTTTTTAAAGGTGCACGATATTCAATTCCTTGTGCTGCAACAAGCGTTTCAATGCCAATAAGTGTAAAAAGATTTTCGCTCATTACCAATAACCGACGCGCTCCATGGCAAGCCATTGAAACATGATCTTCTTGATTGGCAGAAGTTGGGGTTGAATCAACGGAAGCAGGATGGGCCATTTGCTTATTTTCAGACATTAAAGCTGCCGCTGTTACTTCAGCAATCATAAAACCTGAATTAAGACCCGCATTATGCGCTAAAAAAGCTGGAAGTCCATAAGAAACTGCTGGATCAACCATAAGAGCAATACGCCGTTGAGAAATAGATCCTATTTCACATAAAGCAAGAGCAATCTGATCAGCAGCAAACGCTACAGGTTCAGCATGAAAATTCCCACCTGATACAACTTCACCATTCCTTAAAATCAATGGATTATCTGTAACAGCATTTGCTTCAATAATCAGTGTTTTTGCTGCTGCCAGCAAAATATCAAAACATGCCCCCATGACCTGTGGCTGGCAACGTATACAATAAGGATCTTGTACACGCTCATCCCCCCGTAAATGTGCTGCACGAATTTCTGAATCCTCTACAAGCTTTTCTAATGTTTTCGATACAGCAATCTGCCCATAATGTCCTCGTAAAATATGGATATCAGGATGAAATGGCGCCGTTGATCCCATGATAGCATCTGTCGTCAAAGCCCCTGCCAACAATCCACCACACAATGCCCGATAACCTCGAAAAAGACCAGCAAGTGCAAGGGCTGTTGATGTTTGAGTTCCATTAATAAGAGCTAGACCTTCCTTTGCCTCTAAAATAATAGGGGACAATCCCGCTTTCTCTAATGCAACCGCCCCACTCATACGAATATTTTGAAAAAATGCTTCTCCTTCTCCCATCATAACAGCCGCCATGTGAGCAAGTGGAGCTAGATCACCTGAAGCACCAACAGACCCTTTTTCAGGGATGACAGGAATGACGCCCTTTGCAAGCATATTTTCCAGCAAATTTACCAATTCTAGACGAACTCCTGAAGCCCCTCTTCCTAAAGAGATAAGCTTTAAGCTCATTATCAAACGCACAATATTTTCAGCTAAAGGCTCTCCTACCCCACAACAATGGGACAAAATAAGGTTTCTCTGTAAAACAGCGACATCGTCCGCATCAATTTTAATGGAAGCCAACTTCCCAAAACCAGTATTAATACCGTACACAGGCTCACTTCCAGCAGCAATTTCAGCAATGCGTTGAGCCCCTTTCTCGATAGCTAAATGCGTGTCATTATGAAGTTTACTCACTTCACCATTAAAATAAATAGCTGCAAGCTCACTAAGCGTCACCTCGCTCGGTTTCAGTATAATAGTCATAATTTACTTTCTTTTTTTATCAAAGTATAACGTTTAGCATTATTGATCCTTCTATAAAACAAAAAAAACTATAACGACTCTTTAAAGCGAGAATGCTTTCTTAAAGGTATTCCTTACAATGGAGTTATTATCCAAAAGTAGAATAGTTTACGATAAATGAAAATGAAATATTGACAAACACAACCAAGTCATGGATTTCAAAAATAGATAAAGCTTTAATTTATAATCATAATCTAGCATGATTCATATTGAATGAGAGAGCGGAATATCTTAAAACTCTCTCATTCCAAATCTGTGTATGTTGAATCAATCAAAACCATTCGCTTGCACGTCATAAGCGAAATTGGCGTATGGATAAACTGTACAAAAAAGGACTACTCCTCTTATGAGCCGTGTCAAGAGCTGTCGCAACATTGGGAGATGAAAGTGTGGATGGTGCAGGCTTATTCTTTTATGAAGCGTAAAGATGAAAAAATCAATGGATTTATTATCAAGCTATTCTTACTAAACTTATAAAAACCTTAAATAGATAGCTGTCACAATCTATCATGATTGCAAAAATCAAACTCTATAGAAAATTAAAAAACTTATTCAACACATCACAACAGAGAAGAAATTGAGCTTATTTGCGACTTCTAAAATTGTATTTAAAGCGCCAGATTAAACCTTGAAAAACACATCTTCAATAAAACCACACAAGACTCGCCCTAACTCGTTATTTAAAATAAAAATAAAAGAAGTTTTCTTATATCAAAAATTTTAATTAACATATTGTTTTTATATTATATCTTCAAAAAAGAGAAATGCTCCATATAACATATTTATATTTTACTTTTTTGTTATATTGAATCTGAATTTAGAGATAATTTCAAAATGAGTTGTTTTTTAAAGGTGCTTCCAAGCCATTACCTTTTTTACTACAAATTTCTGATTATGATAATTTTTTGTACTTTTTCAGTTGTTTTTGTCAAAATTTATTAAAAACACTCTCATTTAATAACAAAAAACAATCATAAAAACAAAGAATTATCAAATATTTCTATTCAATCTACCTCTTCTTATTTTATAAAATAATCTGTTGTTAAACTGCAGTAAAAAAAGCGCTTCGATACTATAATGCACTGCATAAATTTTCTATTTAAACTCTCTCATATCAAGTGAACAATGAAAATCAGATATAATAAGATGTCAATTTGAGTGCTGAAGAAAAAGCATCCCCCTCAAAATCTGCCTTAATAAGGCGTTAATTTCCTGAATACCGCCTACTCTGATGTGCTAAAAAAGCAAAAGCAATCATCGATATCGGATTATCCTGCATACATATAGAGCTCACTTCGATACAAAAGCTCCAAATTGCCTTGCACTTCATATTTCTTTATCAATGCGACTAATTGCCGCAAATATTCTTCCCCATAGCAAGCAATAGCGCGTTGCACTTGCGTTGAAGAGCGGCTCATTCCAATAAAAGCTTCAGATGGGATCATCATCGTCCAATTGTGCGTATGAAAAAAAATCTTTTCTGGATCTACCCCAAAGCCACCACTCATTTCCTGTAAAAAATCAAAATTACGATAATACCGAGAATAGTTCGGACTCATTTTCTCTAACAATGTCTCATAAGACTCTAGAAATTCGCTATGCCTGAAATCACGATTATTTTGAATAACCGCCATGACACCATTGACTCGAAGTTGATCTGACACAAGACAAAGCAACTTGGGACGATCCATCCACTGAAACGCTTGCGCTGCAATGACAAGATCAACCTCGCCAATTTGAGGCAATAGGTCTTCGGCACGGCCCTGATACCACTGCACCGTAGGAAATTTTTTTCGCCCCTGCTTAATCATATCTGCCGATACATCGATAGCATGATATTGGTGCTCATTTCCTAAAAATTTAACAATTCCCTCTAATGCGATGCCTGTCCCAGCACCCACATCCACAATGGACAAATGCTTTTTGTTCTTAAAAGGATGGAGCATGGTTTTAAATAAAGTAAGGGGATAGCGAGGACGATCATAATCATTAGCCAATCCATCAAACTTTTCACTTTGCCGCTGAACACTTTCTATCATAGGACTTTCACCCTCCTTCTCAATTACTACCATACATAATTAAAAAGCCTTTTTTATCCAATGTATTAAACATAACTTCTAAAGGAGGAAAATAAGAACTGCCCTGACCTTCTATCTTTCCATAAGATTAATACTTACATTTTTCTCTTTTCCAATTTTTATCTGCACGTTGCAAAACCCAAAACTCCTACGAAAATAATATAATTTTCTGTAATAATAATTGATATAAATATTATTGAACTTTTATAAGATGACATCTATATTACTATGATTATTTTAATATCAACAAGTCACTTAAGCGTACCTAAAACGCATAGAGATATCAATTTATTGATAAATACGCCTGTTTATAAAGTTCAAAATACTTTCCACCAATAAAATAAACCCTATATAATACATAAAATATCTGTGGAGACATCTTTATGTTAAATGTACAAACTTCTTCAATGTTTAAAATATTAAAAAAATTTCCAATCGTGATTTTTTTGGCATGGTTAGTGCCATTTTTAAGTGGGTGCGGATTTAATACGATACCAACAAATGAAGAAAAAGCACATGCAGCATGGAGTGAAGTGCTCAATCAATATCAACGTCGTACAGATCTCATCCCCAATCTTGTAGAAACAGTTAAAGCTTACGCAGCTCATGAACAAAGCGTTTTCACAAATGTAATTGAAGCACGTGCTAAAGCAACGCAAGTCAACATTAATGCAGATATGTTGAATAATCCAGAAGTTATGCAGCAATATCTCAAAAATCAAGCAAATTTATCAAGTGCACTTTCGCGACTTATGGCTGTTGTTGAAAACTATCCGGATCTTAAAGCAAACCAGAACTTTCTTGCTCTTCAATCACAATTAGAAGGAACAGAAAACCGTATTTCCGTTGCGCGCCGCGATTATATTGAAACAGTACGTGCCTACAATACTGCACTCAAAACAATGCCGACGATGATTTGGGCAAAATTATGGTTTCGTGATGCTAAACCTATGCCAACTTTTACCACCGATACTGATAGCCAACAAACACCAAAGGTTAATTTTAATTAATGAAATCATTTCGATACTCTTTGCAACGTATTGTATTTCCAAAATTATGGGCTTTTATCTGCTCTCTGTATTTAGTTGCTGCATTGGGAAGTATCGCTTGTTCGCAAATAAAATTTCCTCATTTAACAGGTTATGTTAATGATGTGGCTCATTTGCTCGATAATGCAACCAAGGAAGACTTGACAAAAAAACTGGCAGCACTCGAAGAGAAAACGGGAGATCAAATTGTTCTTGTAACACTCCCTACTCTTTCGGGCAACGATATAGAAACGTACAGCAATTCTCTTTTTCGTACATGGGGATTAGGCCAAAAGAAGATCAATAATGGTGTATTACTGGTCATTGCACCGAATGAACGCACAGCACGTATCGAAGTTGGATATGGTTTGGAAGGAGAGCTAACAGATGCTCTTTCCTCTGTCATTATTAATAGCTTCATGATTCCTAATTTTCGCGAAGGAAATTATCAAAAAGGAATTGCTGAAGCAGTTGATACAATTATCAAAGTTATTACAGAAAGTGATTCTGATTTTACTTTTCGCATCAAAGAAAAAGCTAAAATCGTTGAAGAACAACGTAAACAAGCTGAAAAAGAAGAAATGGTAATCAATGCAATTATGTTTCTCATTCTCTTTATAGTCGTTGGTTTGCCCATTCTTGCAATGATTTTTGGTAAAAAAGTGGGTCCACAAAAGTATCTCTGGCTGGGGATCATCTTCACACCTTGGTTTCTTAACTTAAGTGCCGGTGGCAGATATCCTGGTGGAAGGTTCGGTGGTCCTCGAGGTGGAGGGGGATTTAGGGGTGGTGGTGGATCATCAGGTGGTGGTGGTGCAACAGGAAGATGGTAAAAGGAACGTGGATTTTTAAGCGTAGCAAATCTTCTTAAGATAAAATTTTATGAACGTATTCTCTTTTATTCAACAATTCTATACCTTACTCTGTAATCACTTTTATTGATTACAATACAAACTCAAACATCAAGATAAATATTACCCATGACATGTGAATTGAAACATACAGATCGTAATCACTTATCACATCATTTTAATGCAATTCTAGAAAATCCACCCGTCGAATGGAAAATAAGCGATCATCTAGTTGAGTATCCTGAAGCTCTGCGTTATATGCAAGAACGTGTAGAAAAAATTCTTGCAAAAACTGCGCATGAACAAGTTTGGCTTCTCGAACACCCTTCCCTTTATACAGCGGGAACGAGTGCAAATAAAAAAGATCTTTTGGCGCCTAATTTATTCCCTGTTTATGAAGCAGGACGTGGAGGTGAATTTACATATCACGGTCCAGGACAGCGTATTGCTTATATCATGCTTGATCTTAAACGCCGGAAACAAGACATTCGTGCTTTCATTAGTGCATTAGAAGAATGGATCATACAGATGCTTGCCAACTTTAATATTAAAGGCGAACGCAGAGAAGATCGCGTTGGTGTCTGGGTTAAACAGTCTCATTGCCCATCAAAACAAAATGATCTTTCTTCCGAAGATAAAATTGCAGCTATTGGCATTCGAGTGCGCAAATGGATAAGTTTTCATGGAGTTTCTATCAATGTTAATCCTAATTTAGCCCATTATTCAGGAATTGTTCCTTGTGGAATTACAAACCACGGTGTAACAAGCTTTCTTGATCTAGGTTGCCCTGTAGCAATGCATGATATTGATATTGCTCTCAAACACGCTTTTGAAAAAATTTTTGGTCCAACAATCGATGTTTCCTAAGTGCATTGATTTTTAAATAAAAAACAGGCATAAAATTATTTTAATAAATATTTGATTTTATGAGGTGGATAGTTAAACGCTATGAGCGATAACAAAAAGGATCTTTTTAGTGTTTTAAATAAAGCCCAATCTCGGGTAAATACAAAAGAAAACACTCTGCAATCTCCAATGAAATCAAACGCGATGATTTCAAGAAAAAGTGCAAAAGATACGCAAGAAGATGACTATAATGCCCTCTCTATTCGAGTTCTTGAGGGTTTAGAGCCGGTACGTTTACGCCCTGGAATGTATATTGGTGGAACAGACAGTAAAGCGCTTCATCATTTATTTGCCGAAATTATTGATAACGCGATGGATGAAGCTGTTGCGGGTTATGCAGATTCTATTGAGGTCTCATTAGATAGGAACAGTTATATAACCGTTACAGATAATGGACGCGGTATTCCTGTTGAAAATCATCCTCAAATGCCTGAGAAATCGACTCTTGAAGTTATTATGACACAACTCCACTCAGGGGGAAAATTTGATGGAAAGGCTTATCAAACTGCAGGTGGACTTCATGGAGTAGGAATTTCTGTCGTCAATGCTCTTTCTGATGATATGGAAGTTGAAGTTGCACGAGAACGAAAACTTTACCGCCAACGTTTCTCACGCGGTATTCCTCAATCTGGATTGGAAGATCTGGGAGATGTTTATAATCGTCGTGGTACGCGCGTTCGTTTTCATCCTGATCATGAAATTTTTGGTGAAAAAGCAGCTTTTGATCCAGAAAAAATCTATAAGATGACATGCTCCAAAGCCTATCTTTTTGGTGGCGTAAAAATTCGCTGGTCTTGTGATCCCGTCATACTTGAAGGCGCAAAAAATATTCCTGAAAAAGCTGTTTTTCATTTTCCCGATGGGCTTAAAGACTATTTACTTTCGTCACTAAAAGATGAATATCGAGTAACGTCAGAAATTTTTTCTGGCAAAACACAACACAATAATGGCCATGGCTCCGTTGAGTGGGCTATCGCTTGGCATGGTGGTGATTCTTGTGTGCAATCTTATTGCAATACGATTCCTACAGGAGAAGGCGGAACACATGAAATAGGATTACGTCAAGCTCTTTTGCGTGGATTGAAATCCTACGCTGAGTTAATAGGAAACAAGCGCGCAACGATTATTACGTCTGACGATATTATGATTTCAACAGCCGCAATACTTTCAGTCTTTATCAGTAACCCTGAATTTGTTGGACAAACAAAAGATCGATTAGCAACCATTGAAGCACAGCGTATCGTTGAGAATGCAATCCGCGATCCTTTTGATCATTGGTTAGCAAATTCCCCACAAGAAGCAACAAAACTTCTCGATTGGGTTATTGAACGTGCTGAAGAACGTGTTAGACGACGCCAAGATAGAGAAATAAGTCGAAAAACTGCTGTCCGTAAATTACGTCTGCCCGGTAAACTTGCAGATTGTAGCCAGAACCATGCTTTGGGTGCTGAACTATTCATTGTTGAAGGGGATTCTGCAGGAGGATCTGCTAAACAAGCAAGAAATAGAGCAAACCAAGCAATTTTACCTCTTCGTGGTAAAATCTTAAATGTCGCCAGTGCTGCACATGAAAAAATGAACTCAAGCCAAACAATTAGCGATCTGATCCTTGCTCTTGGATGTGGAACACGCTCCAAGTATCGTGAAAAAGATCTCAGATATGAACGTATTATCATCATGACAGATGCTGATGTTGATGGTGCTCATATTGCGTCACTGCTCATTACCTTCTTCTTTCAAGAAATGCCTGACCTTATTCATCAGGGACATTTATATCTTGCCGTCCCTCCCCTTTATAGAATATCGCAAGGAGGAAAAGTTGCTTATGCTCGTGACGATATTCATAAGGATGAATTGCTCAAAACTGAATTTACTGGAAAAGCTAAAATCGAAATCGGGCGTTTTAAAGGGCTGGGTGAAATGCGCGCAGAACAACTTAAAGAAACGACTATGCATCCTCAAAAACGTACATTGCTTCGTGTTTCTATTGATGCCGTGGAAATGCAAGAAACGAAAAAGACTGTAGAAAGTCTCATGGGAACAAAACCAGAAGCACGATTTCGTTTCATACAAGAAAATTCTACTTTTGCTTCTAATCTAGACATCTAATGTAAAAAATATCCCTTTCAAACCACTGCAGCTGCGTCAATCACGCGCAGTTGCGGATTGATCGTTCCATTCCAATAATTCAAACTAAGATGACCAGCTAAATGAATCATTTCACCAATATTTTCAAAAAGAAAATCACCTAGCGATGTCCCTACAGCACGAAAAGCTATTCCTTGTAGTTTTTTTCCTTCAACATTAGATACAATGAGGCGAAGATGTCCTTTACCAACTTCAGATAGATTCACCAGTCTATGAGAGGGAAGAACAAAAACAGGTGTTGCATTCCCTGCCCCAAATGGCCCTGCTTTTTCAAGCAATTCAAACAGCGCTTCATTAACACCAGAAGCAGAAAGAGAACCATCTATACTAAGAGATTTTTTTGCACGCAACTGTGAAACCATTAAAGAAACTTTTTCTTCTAGCCATTTTCGAAAAATTTCAATTTTTGTTGATTGAATTGTAATTCCTGCTGCCATACTATGCCCCCCTCCTTTTTCTAATAAATTGAGTGTAACAGCTTCACGAACGATTGCTCCTAAATCTATACCATTAATTGAGCGTCCCGACCCTACGCCATTTCCATCTTCTTTCAAAGCAATAGCAAAAACAGGACAAAAAAAACGCTCTTTGAGGCGGGAAGCAAGAATACCAATAATCCCCGGATGCCATTCTTTATGAGAAATGACAAGTGACAATGGTGTTTCTTGACCTTGATAAAGAGAAGCAATATAGGATTCCGCTTGTGCCAATTGAATATTCTCCATTTCTTGGCGTTCTTGATTAAGCCGATCTAATTGTTCTGCTATTCTGTCCGCTTCATCTTTATTCTCACAGCTAAGCAAACGTGCTCCCAAAGCTTGATCACCAATGCGCCCTCCTGCATTAATTCTAGGACCTAATAAAAAACCTAAATGAAAACTATTAAGCGGCTCCCCTATTCGTGCAACCTTTGTTAAAGCTGTTATTCCTAGATTATGCATAGAACGAGCAACTTGAAGCCCTTTTAACACAAAAGCACGGTTAACCCCCTGTAATGGAACGACATCACATATGGTTGCCAATGCAACAAGATCAAGCATACTTAAAAGATCAGGCAGCGGTCCTTGGAATTGTTTTTTCCGCAGCAAATGATGAACCCAAGCTAACGTAACAAAAACAACGCCAGCTGCACATAAATGCCCCTGTTTAGAAAAATCATCAGGACGATTAGGATTGACAAGAGCAACAGCTTCTTGATGAATCTCTGACATTTGATGATGATCTAAAATCACAACATCAGCACCAGCAAGCCTCGCTGCTTTTACGGCATCAGGACTGTTTGCGCCACAATCAACAGTGATAATTAACCGAGCGCCTTCTTGCACAAGCATTCTCATTGCTTGTTCATTCGGACCATAGCCTTCAACAATACGATCAGGAATATAAATTTTGACTTCAATACCAAAATAACGAAAAAAACGTGCTATGAGTGCCGATGAACAAGCACCATCAACATCATAATCACCAAACACAGCAACCTGTTCTTGATTGAGAAGAGCCTTAACAATGCGCTCTGCAGCGCATTGCATATCCCTAAAACTTTCTGGATCAGGCATAAGCGTACGCAATGTTGGATTAATAAAAGCAACAGCCTCAGCTTCATCCACATCTCTTGCTGAAAGTACTCGAGCTAACTGATCT
This sequence comes from Bartonella sp. AP19HLJMH, assembly GCF_042196245.1. Classification (NCBI taxonomy): domain Bacteria; kingdom Pseudomonadati; phylum Pseudomonadota; class Alphaproteobacteria; order Hyphomicrobiales; family Bartonellaceae; genus Bartonella; species Bartonella sp. AP19HLJMH. The sequence continues at coordinate 35,285 of NZ_JBHIPX010000007.1, read as the reverse complement.
GGAAAGCCAAATTTTTGAGAAATAGCGCGCGCGTTATTTATCCCTTGAATATCAAGGGCATCTAACCAAGCTTGACCACAAGCAGAAGATTCAACATTGAGAAAATAACGAGACCACTGCATTATTTCTTATTTTATAATGAAGAACGATAAAATACAATCATGCGTTAAAGATAAAATAGTCTTTTGCAACATTCATTTTAAGTTTAAATGGTCTACAAACTTCTTTTAATGGGGTATTATAATACCTTTCTTGTAACATGTTGTTTTATAAAGTTTTTATTTTCTCTTGACGTCAATCAAAAGACATTATATCAGAGCAAGTAGTATGCGTTAAATATTTCGCTATGGTAACAATTTTCAACGCAAAACAGTAAAAATTCCCTTATATTAAAAGGGTTCTAATAAAGGATACTTCTATGGCAACTTTTTCACAAAAGCCAACTGAAGTGGTGAAAAAATGGGTTATTATTGACGCAGAAAACCTTGTTTTGGGTCGTCTTGCCACATTTGTTGCTAACCGCTTACGTGGCAAACATAAAGCTACATTTACCCCACATGTTGATGATGGTGACAACGTTATTGTCATTAATGCAGATAAAATAGCTCTCACTGGCAAAAAATATACGGATAAAAAATATTATTGGCATACCGGCTATATTGGTGGAATCAAACAACGTACAGCACGTCAACTTCTTGAGGGGCGTTTTCCCGAACGCGTTATTGAAAAAGCAGTAGAGCGCATGATTCCTCGAGGGCCCCTTGGTCGCCGTCAATTGAAGAATCTACGTGTTTACGCTGGAAGCCAACATCCACATGAAGCACAACAGCCTGAATCTCTTGACGTTGGTGCTTTAAACCGCAAAAACAAAAGGATTGCTTGATTATGGCTGAAATTAATTCTCTTTCTGAGCTTAGCATAGTAACAAGTATTACAGAAACACATGAAAATGTTGTTCCTGTTCACGTGCAGAAGCTTGATTCACAAGGACGTGCTTACGCAACAGGAAAGCGTAAAGACGCTGTTGCGCGTGTATGGATTAAACCAGGTTCTGGAAAAATCACGATCAACAATAAGGAATTTGACAAATATTTTGCTCGTCCTGTTCTTAGAATGATTCTTCGTCAACCAATTGTTGCAACAAATAGGGATACCCAGTTTGATATTATTGCAACCGTTGCAGGCGGTGGTCTTTCTGGACAAGCCGGTGCAGTGCGCCATGGCATTTCCAAAGCTTTAACCTATTACGAACCAGAACTTCGCTCAATCTTGAAAAAAGGTGGGTTTCTTACCCGTGATAGTCGTGTTGTTGAACGTAAAAAATACGGTAAAGCAAAAGCACGTCGTTCTTTCCAATTCTCAAAGCGTTAATTTCAATTTTTGCAATGCATAAAGCCTCGGACAAAAACGGGGCTTTTTTAAACTGCTAAAACAGACTTTTAGATGAATGTAGGAACAAATCTATACCGATTAGAAAAAACAAGAATGCAAAACAACCTCTTCTCTTAAGATAAAAGGCAAGAAAAATAGACCGAAAAAATTCAAAACTTCAGTTTCAATTTTTTAAATCTGTTTTACTAACTTGTAATATATCGACGTGCTAAAGCACAAAAATATTTACGCGACAACTTTAGCAATCTTATAAGCTTTTCAATATTTTTTCTATCATCACTTAACAAGCTTTAGTCCAAGAAATGCTTTACCATTGTAATAAAATGAGGGACAGAAATAGGCTTTGACATATATTCTTCACATCCACTGGCACGAATTCGCTCCTCATCGCCTTTCATAGCAAAAGCTGTTACAGCAACAACGGGGATTGATCGAAGTTCTTCATCTTCTTTTAATTGTTTAATAACATCTATTCCAGAGACCTCTGGCAACTGGATATCCACAAGGATAAGAGATGGCATTGATGAACGCGCCAAATCTAATGCCATAAGACCATTACGTGTTTCAACGGTTTCATAACCACTCGCTTCTACAAGATCGCGAAATAACTTCATATTAAGCTCATTATCTTCCACGATCATGACTTTTTTTGACATTCGTATAACTCCACCCTTCTCAGATAAAATAGAGAAATAGAAATGAATCCACATTCTCTTTGCTTAAGATAAAATGATAAAATGAATTGTAAACCACAAAGAGATTAAAAGATTCCAATAAAAGCATTTTTGCAAATATTTGTAAGACGCATCGCTATACTTATTCAGTTCATCAACATAAAACCCACAAATAGTCGTAAGATTGTGTGACCTTGTATTTTTTGAGTTGATATACAAAGTTTATGGATATCTCAATTAATGCATTCGCGTTTTCATCATAAAAAAAATATCAACCACAAACTTAGCTCAAATGCGCATTTTGAAGAGAAAAAAATTTAAGTAAATTTAAAAAGCAACTGATTAGCTGAATTTAATGCACCATATACTGGCATCCACAAAACAATATCTTAATGATATAAAAGGATAAACTTATCAAGGTCATTAAGATTAAAAAAAATAAATAAACCGTGATTAAATATCACGGTTTATTTAATATAAAACATTCAATAACAGCATAATTCAAAGTTTATCAAGGATAATATCTTTTAATTCAAAGCCCATGAACTATGAGCAAAAGCATCGAATGTTCTTCCACCTGTCTCTCTGTTAGGACTCGGTGGCTTTCTAGTAAAGAAATATACAAGATATGCGATGAGACCAAAAATCGCTGTCTCCAACCCCATTAAACCCGCAACTTTTTGGACATTTTTCTCAGCCCCTTGTCCTCCAAACTGGCTAATAATCATATCAACAGCTTTAATAACTCTATTTTCCTGTGTCATTACGGAAATAAAACCAGCATTTTGAAATCTGCCATTTAAAGAATCAGCATTGGCTCTTAAAATCTGTGAAAAGAAAATCGCTACTGCAACAAAACATACTATACAATGCTTGAATATTTTCATCATAACCACCTAATTACAATATTTAGTAAAATAAATTTTCTTTACCGCCCCCTCTAAATAGAAAACATTCCGTTATCTATCGATAAAGTATATTTATCTTCTGACAATAAAAATATAATACAAAATTTAATTAATAATTTTATTTTAATTGTTATTTTTATATTATATTACACTTACAATATATCCGTTACATGTTTATTTAATAATTGTCAATTATTTTATTTGTACTTTACATTATGTAGTTTAATGATAAAAATATATTAAAATAAAATTATTTTATTGTTTTTATTATAAATTTAGCTTTATTATCATAAATATTATTATGATTTTATAATATATAAAAATATCAATATGTTGTTTTTTAGTTACACATAATGTTTTTATTTTTTTTGTATAATATAGTAAAATAAATATTTTTATAAAATAATTTTTCCTTAGGATAGATTGAGAAAAAATATTTGCCCCAGCTACAATTAGCGTAAGCACCAGCTTAACTCTTTGATTGAAAAAGCTAAATTAGGTAAGATAAGGGATAACTTTGGTGAATGCGCCAAATCTAATGCCATAAGCTATTACACATTTCAACGATTTCACAGCCATGCGTTTCTACAAGAACGTGGAATAATTTTAATAAAGTTCATTGTCTTCCACAATTATAAATTTCTAACATTAATATAATTCCACGACTTTAAGATAAAATAGAGAAATAAAAATGAATACACCTTCTTTCTAACCAAGATAAAATGATTAAAAATATAAATCATAAAAAATTTAATAATGTCCAATAAAAGCATTTTTGCAAATATTTGTAAGACGCATCGCTATACTTATTCAGTTTATCAAAATGATAATCTAGAATAGCCGTAAAATGATGTGATCGTATATTTTTTGAGTTAATACGAAAAATTTATGGATATTCAAATCAGCTCATGCCCCTTTTCATCTTAGAAAAGATATCAATCACGAAAATTAACATAGATATATATTTTGGAAAAAAATTTAAATAACGTTGATATGGATAGATTATTTGCTAGCAAACAATCTTCTCTATTAAATCAGAGTGTTCACTACTGTGATATTGTAATCTCAATCACGACAACACTTCAATAACAGACTAAAATATAGATTCACTATAAGCTTAAAATAAAAATTTTGGAATTGATCATACATACAATGAATGAACCGTAAAATACAAAAGTAATCATAACACTAGAAAATGAAAAAGCTTATCACTCTTGTTCACTATTCCTTCCTCTCTCATTTTTTCTGTGTTATTTTTAAAGTCTTGTAAAAGATATGAATTACATGCAAAAAAAATTAGCCCTTTGTAATCTCTACGCCATCAATCACATTAGTTTTATTAATGATAAGCAATAACATTTGTATAGCTCTAAGCTTAGAGAGCAAAACCAGATTAAAGTATCATTTTTATTTATTGTAAAGAGGATGTAAAACTCCATTTTTCTCTTATCATTGTTAAGAAAAATTGAAAAATGAGCTTATTAATATTAAAAAAATAGAAAATAATTTTTTAAAAAATAATATCTTATTTAATTACTTTTTAAAATAATATAAATATATTATGTTTATATTGTATATATTTAATTAAATAATAATATTTATAATAACACTAAAATATTACATAATAATTATCTTTATATTAAATAAAATCATAACATAAAATAAGAAATTCACAATAAAATTAGGTATAATTCCATTAGTTAACAAGTACAACAAAGAAATATATTTAATTATGTTATTGAACTCAGTTGCGTTACCATCGTTTTTGCCTGCTTGGATTGGTGAATCCTTTTATTTCCAAGCAATTATTAACTGAATTTTGACTGCTCAGCATGCTGAAAAATCTCTATGTGATTGTTGTCTTGATAATTGCTATTATGTTGTTTGGCGAAGCTCTTAGCTTTCTATCGGGCAACTTAAAAGCTTTATTCTGTCAATTTTCTTATTGTTTAAGCAAAAACTCATCCACGTAATAATATATTGAATGTACCAACAAAATCCGCACGAATAACCACATTTTGCACATATAAAAATTACCCATCTTTGACAATTTTTTAGCACTATAAACGCAACAAAAATAAATTTTGCTCGGATGAGAAAGCACTACTAATATTGTACACCATCTTACCATTGGCTTGTGTCATCAAGCAGCCATCTAAACTCAAACTAATCTAAAACCAAGAAATTTAATTCTCTGATTTTTATTGTAAATTCTTTGCTCATAGCTATAGAAATACAACCGATTTTATGCATGAATATGTCTAATAAAAAATCCTCATGTGTAAATTTTACATGCCTTATACCGCCAGCATAAATAACGATATTTTACAGTACGATAGAATTTTCACTCAATTTTTTATTTTTATAATCATGCTGACTTTCATCTCATCCCCCTAATCCATTAAATTTACGCATTGTTTTCTTATAACTTATGAAAGTCATGACCATGGAAAGAAAAGCGCTCAACAGAAGATATCCAATATTCCATTCGCCTTTACCAAGCAACAATGACACAGGCAAGGAAGCAGAAAAAGCCATAGGAAGCATAAACAAAAGCCATTTTACGATGCTTAAAGGATAAATTCCTATTGGTACAAATGAAAGCTCGTAAATCATTTCATGAAAATATTCGACAGGCATCTTACGGCTAATAATAAATGTTACAAAATTAAACATCATGAAAAAACAAATATTGACGATAAAAACACAAAATATTGCAACAATAAAAGAGATCCATCTTAGCTTAAGATCGGATATATTCGGTAATGATACAAATAAATAGGCACTAACATAAAGAACAAAGAGCTTGATCAGATTAAGAGGTTTACACCAACCAAATAACATCAACAACCAGATTGAAACGGGCTTTATCAAGTATGGTTCAATTTTACCATCCGCTACTTTTTCAAAAAACGTTTCAATAGAATTAGTAAAAATATTCAAAAATATTCCAAGTAAAACAAAGACAACAAAGATAAAATGGATTTCATCTCTGCTATAGTTACCGATCTTTCCTGAAAAAGAAGATATTCTATCAATAAATACGAATTGAATAAAATAATAGCATAGAGAAAGAATAAACTCCCCAGCCAAATTCTTACCATAAACAATCTGTCGGCGAATATTCAGACTGATAAAATGAAGGATTATTTTCATCTCAACCACCCGCTCCATTATATGCTTTCATCCCTTTATTCCAAGCAATATGAATTAAGCATAAAAAACACAAAATATAAGTAAAACTTCCGAAAATAAACTGCTGAAACAACGCTAAATTTTGCGTCGCAAAAAACTCGGCAGGAGCTGATATCATGAAACGATAAGGATTAAATTGCATAAGTGGAATAAGCCACACCGGCCAAAAAGATGGTGGTAAAAGAACACCCCCTAGAAGCGTTGAACTGAGAATACTGAAAGAGAGTAATATATTGTACTCAATCACCCAAAAGCTTAATAAGGCAATTCCAAAAGAGAGTAAAAAACAAAGCAATTGTGATAGAATAACAACCAGAAAAAAGAACAGAAAAGCGATGACCAATCCCAGAATATTTTCATAGGATAAAACAAGCTTAACAATAAAAAGAGCCAATAATGGGATGCTATATAATACACTCTCCCCTAAAAAAGTAAAAAGCATTTGTGTCATATAACTAAAGGGCTTTGTAAGATATACTTCTAATTGGCCTTCTTTAACATGATGAGAGAAAAACTTAATCACATTATAACCATTATTTAAGCGACCTAGGACTAAAGCAAAAGCATAATAATACATCATATCATAAAAGCTAAAGCCATTTATGGTGTTGCCCGTATCAGAGAAAAGTGCATTCCATAATAGAAGTTGAATAACAAATGGCGAAAGTGTCCCAATGATAATATCGGTAAAAAACATTGCTCTATCACTTAGAACAGTGAGTAATCCATTCTTGGCAAAAAGAAACATACCAAAGCAGTGGTTAGATAAATTCTTTAAATTTAACACGGAGCATCTCTTCAAGCGAGGGAGTGGATACAGAGAACGTACAGTTCAATTTGGTTGTAATTTCGCGTACAAAACGCGCAAAATCCTCACGGGGCAGCGAAACCTCCAGCGAGCATTCTTCAGCGTTAAAGTGCTTATCTTTTAAAGAAGTAGATAATTTCAACGCAATCTCATCAATTTTTTCTACAACAGCTGAAGGTACAGCCATGTGTTCACAAAAAAACGTCATTCTCACCAAAGAAGGAATGACATTTTTAAGCGCATGAAGATTACCATGAAACTGTTTCTTTCCTTTATGCAAAAGAATAATATCATCGACGTATCCATCAATATCTCCCATATCATGACTTGTGATGATATATCCAGTGCCACGCTCCTTTTTCAGTTTTTTAAGAAGCTCCCTGATTTCATGCTTAGATGTAATATCAAGACCAATACTTGGCTCATCGAGAAACAACAGTTTAGGTCTAAAGGAGAGATTAAATGCCAATTCACTTTTCACTCTCTCACCCAGACTAAGCATCCGCACTGGCTTATCCATAATATGCTCAAGGCCCAGTAACTCAGCGATCTCTTTAAGATCACGGGTAAAAGAGGCGCGTTCAAGACCATATAATGGTTGAACCATATCCAGACTGTAGCGTAAGGGCAAATCCCACCATAAACAATTCTTATGACCAAAGACCACACCCAAAGACTTGAACAGATTTTTCTTCGCTTTATAAGGATCAACACCAAGGACTTTAACACATCCCTCATCAGCGTATTGTATACCAGAAAGTATTTTAATCAGTGTCGATTTACCCGCTCCGTTAGGGCCAAGAATTGCTAACGATTGCCCTGAAAAGAGGGTGAAACTCATGTCTTTTAACACATGATGATTTGTATAAACCGGCTTGAAGAGAGAAAAGACCTTGTTTTTAAAACCAATTCCTCTGTCAATGTTGCGATATATTTTTGAGACGTTATTAACGTCAATCAATAATGATCCCATCAGTCACTCCTCATTTCAACTTATCCCCCCTTTGAATGTTTCCATAATAAATATCTGTTTTTGTTCACTAGAAAAAACAAAAGTGTTCAAGCCCTCCTTAGAGCAATAAAACGCGCCTGACGTTTTATCTCCAATTTTTTGTCTAGATATTTTTTCAATGTGATGAGTTCACTTCAATGAAGCATTAAGATACTAAAAACTTATTTCTTCTTTTATGAAAGATAATCTTTTGGATAAACTAAGTAAGTAGAAAAATAATTGGTCATTGAAAGGAGAGCTTTGCTAAGAAGGCTTCATTGTGTAAGCAAAGATACAAAGCATAAGTCTATACTATAAGCATATCAAACCACATTGATAACAAAACAAAAATCCTTGACAACAGGAATTTTTTGAGAGGCTACTTTCCCTCAGCATTACTATAAAATGCCTCCATTATTCCCCATGAAAAAACTAAAATTGCTTTCACTATTTTAGTAAATATCTTTCAGATTTTATCTAACTCATCTCCCTCAACAGACACGCCTCCCCAATATATGACCTCTGTAGATAATTCAAAGGAGCAGCTTCATAAACTCAGATTATTAAACGATACATCATATCCAAAATAACAATACAATCAATATGGATAAAGAGCTGTAGAAAGAAAGCCATGATATTCGAAAATTTCATCACTCAAAAACACAATTTTCTCATAGCGATCGACTTATCAAAAACTTTCTTCAAATGATGCCCTATTCATCTTATCAAATTTATAGATAAAATTTGTATCAATCAAAAAGAACAAATGAAGTTTGTTTAGTCGGTTTCAGCATCACTCTCATTAAAAGATAAAAGATTAAAACTTTGGACCATATGAGGTGGTAAAGGTGCAACAATGTCCAATATTCCTCCTGAAGGATGCGGAATACGAATACGACGTGCATGAAGATGAAGACGATTTTGAATTCCTCCTGGTAATGTCCAATTACTATCAGAAAAAAAATACTTTGTATCGCCAATGATAGGATGATCCATATGGGCTGCATGCACACGAAGCTGATGTGTTCTCCCTGTATAGGGTTCCATTTCAAGCCACGAAAGAGCCCGCCCTCGCGTATCTAAAACGCGATAGTAAGAAACCGCATGATATGAATCTGGTTCCCCATGTTCACAAACACGCATTTTGTCACCTTGTGCTGTCATTTCCTTAACCATCCACGTTGAAATTTTGTCCTGCTTTTTTTTAGGCACGCCCCGAACCAACGCCCAATAAGTCTTTTTTGTTTCTCGCGCTCTAAAAGCAGCAGTTAAGGACTGAGCAGCTCCCCTTGATCGCGCAACAATAAGCACACCCGACGTCTCACGATCAAGACGATGAACCAAACGCGGCTTTTCACCTTTTTTATTGCGCCATACCTCAAGCATACTATCCATATGACGTGTTAAACCAGAGCCTCCTTGTACAGCCAATCCAGCTGGTTTATTAAAAACAAATACCTTTGGATCTTCATAAAGCAGCATTTTTTTCAAAACGGTCCCATCATCCTGCCCACGAAGTGTTTTATCCGTTATTGAAAGACTCTCCTTGTCATTAATAGGGAGAGGTGGAATACGAACAGCTTGCCCTATACAAAGACGCGTATCAGCTTTAACACGTCCACTATCAACCCGTATCTGACCAGAACGCAACAATTTTTGCAAAGCTCCAAAACCAAGTCCTGGATAATGCACTTTAAACCAGCGATCTAAGCGCATTCCATTTTCATCTGCCTCAACTTTTTTTATTTCTATGCCTGCCATGAAAATTCCCTTACCTGATAATTTTATTGATCTATTTTTGCGCCTTTATAAACACAAAAATTCATATTTTAGTTGGTTTTATCACACCATATTACAGTTAGTATCCAAAATTTCCTTTTCTTAACGTCCAAATTTTATTAGCTAAAAACTAAGCGTTGTAAAAATCAACAGCCTTTACGCTTAATAGCGAATGGAGATAATTAACCGTGTCCTTATTCAAAACCTATGCACGTGTTCTCACTTACCTAAATAGAGAAAAAAATGCATCCCTTTTAATCTGTACCGCTAATGTTATATTAGCTATTATCACTATTGCAGAACCTATTTTATTTGGACAAGTTATTGATTCTATTACAGACAAAACAGCTATCATCCCTACTCTTGCCATTTGGGTTTGTTTTGGACTTTCACATATTATTGCTTATGTCCTTGTTGCTCGCGGTGCTGACCGCTTAGCCCATAGACGCCGCTTAACGGTTTTAACGGAATCTTTCGAACGTATCATTGCCATGCCTTTAATTTGGCATCAACAACGTGGAACTTCCAACGCACTCCATACACTTTTGCGCGCAATAGATTCCATGTCAACCATATGGCTTGATTTTATGCGCCAACATCTCTCAACGCTTGTCGCCTTATTGGTTCTCATCCCCATAGCGTTTAATATGAATTGGCGTCTTTCAATAGTCTTGGTTGTGCTTGCCATCATTTATGTATTAATTGCACGTTTAGTGATGCGAAAAACAAAAGACGGACAAGCCGCTGTAGAATGCTATCATCATAACCTTTTTAAACATGTCAGTGACTCAATCTCTAATGTTTCCATTGTACAAAGTTATAACCGAATAAAAGAAGAAACTTCCATACTGCATCAACATACAAATGCTCTTCTTAAAGCACAAAATCCTGTTCTCAATTGGTGGGCGCTCGCCAGTGGCTTAAATCGAATGGCTTCAACAATTTCAATCGTTTGTGTTCTTCTCCTTGGAGCTTTTTTTGTTGCAAAAGATCAATTACGAGTAGGTGAAGTCGTTGCTTTTGTTGGATTTGCACAACTCATGATTAGCCGCCTAGACCAAATGAGCAATTTTATTAATTGTGCAATATCCTCACAAGCAAAACTGCAAGAATTTTTTGAAATGGAAGACTCAACCTTTCATGTTAACGAACCGCAAAATCTTCCTTCCCTCCAAAATGTTAAAGGCGCCATACAATTTCATCACGTGACCTATCAATTCCCAAATTCTTCTCAAGGTGTTTTTGATATTTCCTTTGAAGTTAAAGCAGGACAAACTGTTGCGATTGTAGGACCAACAGGGGCTGGAAAAACAACATTGATCAATCTGTTGCAGCGCGTATACGACCCTACCCTTGGGCATATCTCCATTGATGGAATAAATATATGCTCAATCAATCGCGAATCTTTACGCAAATCTCTAGCAACAGTATTTCAAGACTCGGGTCTTTTCAACCGTACTATTCATGACAATATTTCAATAGGAAAAGCGAGCGCAACGAATGAAGAACTTTATGAAGCAGCAAAAATAGCAGAAGCTCACGATTTTATTCTAAAAAAAGCTGATTGTTATAACACAATGGTGGGCGAACGAGGATCTCAATTATCAGGTGGAGAAAAACAACGACTAGCAATTGCACGCGCTGTTTTAAAAAATGCCCCTATTCTCATTCTAGATGAAGCAACAAGCGCTCTTGATGTTGAAACAGAGGCACGTGTCAAAGATGCTCTCGATTGCATAAGCCATAACCGCACTACTTTTATTATAGCACATCGCCTCTCAACAGTACGCAATGCTGATGTGATACTCTTTCTGGATCATGGTCACTTAATGGAAAAAGGAAACTTTCAAGAATTGATCGATAAAGGGGGACGTTTCTCTAATTTTTTAAAGGCAAGTGGTTTAACAATCAAACCACCAGAAAGAGAAGGAGAAAATGTTATCCCCTTACATGAAGCCATAGCATCATAAAATTAATACTCTTTTTCAAGCCAAAAAATCCTCTTCAATACAATAAGAGTTCTTATATATGATACAAGTAAAAAGATTTCTAAAAATGCCACAATCCATTTTAGGTATTTAAGAAAAATATTAAAACAGTTTAGTATTTTCTCTGCTATTGCAATTTTACTAGATTAGAACAAAAATATTTTCCTATATCTGTGCATACTGACGAGTATACATTCTCATTTAGGGAAAATGTAAAGGTAAAAACAATTTCCAGTTTTACCGTCTTCTTTTAACTCAGCTTTACGAATTTCAAAACGAACTAAAGTAATATCTTTTAAATAATGAATATTATGTATTGCTTTGCACTTTTGTTTATCACGTTCTTTATAGTCCTCTCATAAAGAACAGAACATCATTGTTTTGCACATTCATATGACTTTTTTAAGAAACATTTTTCAATGCTCTTAAGCCCATTTCACAACGACATTCATGAGTGGTTTTGATTAATTTAACATACACAGAATTTGAAATAATAAAACCCTACGAATATTCGTAGCTCTTATTCAAAAGATAAAACGATAAATTATCATTATAATTCAATACATTAAAGCAATTTTATCATAAATAAATTAGATATTAATCTAAATCTTTAGATTTATGTGATATTCATTTGATTTATATTGATAATTCATTACTTTATAACTTGAAATAAAGATTTATAAAGATAGGAGAATATTCTTTTCAAAACCTTTTAATAATAAACCAAAAAACTGTTTTCTTGTACATAACAAGCAAAATAAAAACAACACAATAGCTCTAAGATACAACAACTCTTTATAAGCCTTTTCAAGAAAAGAGATTTTATTCATTTGAAAACTAATAGAATAATGACAGCTTTTAACTTTATAAGGATAATCGTATGCAATAAATCTTGTACTATTCCTTTCATAAAAAGAGATGTTTCTTCAAAAAATCTATAAGAGCAACACAATAACTAGTCTCCCTAGTAAAAGAATACACAGCAAAGCATGAAGTGCTGCATAGTCTATCTTATCTTAAAAAGGTGATTCCTAAAACGCTTGGAAGCTATAAAGCCAAATGATACAGTGGTGATAAAGACAAACACTGTCTTTATCTTTACAATTGTATTTCCCCCAATTACGCTGTATCTGCATTTCAGAAATACACCAGACAGATATTCATGATACATAGATGCCAACCCAATATAACAATGTAAAAAACACCTATGCAGAATGATTTAATTTAATTTTTTTCAAGAAAATCTTTTAGTGCCGCAAATGCCTCATCAGCTTTGTTCCCCTCAGGACCACCAGCCTGTGCCATATCAGAACGGCCACCTCCACCTTTACCACCAAGCATCGCTGAAAGAATACGAACGAGATCTACAGCATTTAACTTATCCGTTAAATCATCCGTAACGCCGACAACAGCACTCCCTTTTCCATCCTCCGAGACACTAATAAAAGCAACCACTCCAGATCCAATTTGTTTTTTCTCAGAATCGACGAGCGCCTTAAGATCCCGTGGTAAAATATTTTTAACAATGCGTCCAGTAAAAGAAAACCCATTGATGATGATAATATCATCTTGGCTCCTTTCTGTGATTCCACCACTCAACATCATTTTCTTGCGTACATCATTCAATTCTTTTTCAAGTTTACGACGATCATCAAGCAAAATTCGCACCCGTTCTTCCACACCAGCAGAAGAAGTTTTTAAAAGATCAGCGATTTCATGAATACGTTCATCTTGGCGGCTAAGATAAAGACGTGCTTCTTTGCCTGTTAAAGCTTCAATACGCCGCACTCCAGCTGAAACAGAACTTTCAGAAACAATATGAATTAAACCAATATCACCTGTTCGCTCCACATGTGTCCCTCCACAAAGCTCAATTGACCAACGCTTTTTTAATCTTTCCTGTTCAAGTGGCTCCCCCATAGAAACAACGCGAACTTCATCACCATATTTTTCACCAAACAATGCCATGGCTCCTTCAGAAATGGCATCATCTACAGCCATGAGGCGCGTTATTACTTTACTATTTTGCAAAATAATCTCATTGGCTAAATCTTCTATTTTTTTCAACTCTTTTGGTGAAACGGATTTTGGATGGGAAAAATCAAAACGCAACCGATCTGGCGATACAAGAGAACCCTTTTGTGTAACATGGTCCCCCAATGTTTGGCGTAAAGCTTCGTGTAACAAATGAGTAGCAGAGTGATTCGCACGAATTTTCTTACGACGAACAATATCAACCGTTAATTCTACACAATCAGACCTCGATGCCTGACCAGATTTCACCTCCCCAATATGGATAAAAACACCATCACCCTTTCTTTGGGTATCATGCACCTTAAAAATAAAATTTTCACCAGAAATGATACCGCTATCACCAATTTGCCCACCAGATTCACCATAAAAAGGTGTCTGATTAACAACAAGCATAGCTTTCTGATCTGAAGAAATATGATCAACAATTTTACCATCACATACAAGAGCTGTAAGAATACCTTTCGCTGTCTCAGTTTCATAACCTAAAAACTCTGTGGCCCCCACTTGATCACGAACAGAAAACCAGATTTTCTCTGTTACAGCTTCTCCAGAACCAGACCAATTGGCACGTGCTTCCTCTTTTTGGCGTTCCATCGCTTTATCAAAAGCACCAACGTCAACAGATATTCCGCGACGACGAAGAACATCTTGCGTCAAATCAAGCGGAAAACCATAGGTATCATAAAGTTTGAAAGCAACTTCACCATTCAAATAGTCTCCTTCTTTAAGATCGGTACTTGCTTCGTTCAACAAACCAAGTCCTCGTTCAAGCGTTTTACGAAAACGTATTTCTTCTAACCTTAAAGTTTCTGAAATCAAAGATTCAGCACGTGTCAACTCAGGATAAGCTTGTCCCATTTCGCGAATTAAAGCAGTCAAAAGTCGCCACATTAAGGGCTCTTTAGCACCAAGAAGATGCGCATGACGCATAGCACGACGCATAATACGACGTAAAACATATCCTCTTCCTTCATTAGAAGGAAGCACACCATCAGCAATCAAAAATGCAGATGAGCGAAGATGATCAGCAATGACACGATGGCTGGCAATAAAATCACCCTTTGCCTCAATCCCTGTAATTTCTTCTGATGCAGCAATTAATGCACGAAAAAGATCAATGTCATAATTATCATGAACGCCCTGTAAAACAGCAGCAATACGCTCTAATCCCATGCCTGTATCAATAGAAGGGTGAGGTAAGTTAACACGTTCTTCCTTGGAAACTTGCTCATACTGCATAAAAACAAGATTCCAAATCTCAATAAAGCGATCCCCATCTTCATTAGCACTTCCAGGAGGACCGCCCCATATTTCATCACCATGATCATAAAAAATCTCCGAACAAGGCCCACAAGGACCTGTTTCTCCCATCGACCAAAAATTATCAGCCGTCGCAATACGAACAATTTTTTCATCTGGAAGACCTGAAATTTTACGCCACAGTTCAGCAGCAACATCATCACTCTGATAAACTGTCACCAACAATTTATCTTTTGGCAGGCAAAATTCCTTTGTTAAAAGATTCCATGATAAAAAAATAGCTTCTTCTTTGAAATAATCACCGAAAGAAAAATTACCCAGCATTTCAAAAAATGTATGATGGCGCGCCGTATAACCAACATTATCAAGATCATTATGCTTTCCACCCGCACGAACACATTTTTGTGCCGTTGTTGCCTGCGTATAAGAAGGTTGTTCAAGTCCAGTAAAAACATTTTTAAACTGCACCATCCCTGCATTTGTAAACATAAGTGTAGGATCATTCCGCGGAACAAGCGGACTAGAAGAAAGAACTTTATGCCCATTACGATGAAAATAATCCAAAAATGTTGACCGAATATTATTAACACTATTCATGTTGACACCTGCTCAATACAGCACAAAACCATAAAAGAAAAATCCCCCCTCATTAAATCCTCTTCGCCACGCATGGAGTCAATTTAATCAAAAATGGAATATTTGTTTTAAAAAATTGAGAAAAAAATGACTGCGTATTTAAAAACTCAAACAAAAAAACAGAAAAATCTTAAAGAAAAAAATTATAGACGAAAAAAACGCCCCATCAAATGGCTTCATCACTTTCTATATTTTCTGACCCTGCATTTTCTAACAATTCAATCGCAATCAAACCAGCATTTTGGCGCAAAGCTGCTTCAATCTCTGTAGCTATTTCCACATGTTCACGTAAAAACTGCTTTGCATTCTCACGCCCCTGCCCTAAACGCTGAGAATTATAAGAAAACCATGCACCAGATTTTTCCACAACACCAACCTTGACACCCAAATCAATCAATTCACCTACTTTGGAAATACCTTCACCATAAATAATATCAAACTCAACCTGTTTGAATGGAGGTGCCAATTTATTTTTCACCACTTTAACGCGCGTCTGATTACCAACGATTGAATCCCTATCTTTAATGGATCCAATGCGACGAATATCTAAACGAACAGAAGCATAAAACTTTAAAGCGTTTCCACCCGTTGTCGTTTCAGGAGAACCAAACATCACACCAATTTTCATGCGAATTTGATTAATAAAAACAACCATACAGTTAGAGCGAAAAATTGCTGCGGTTAATTTTCGTAACGCTTTACTCATTAACCGAGCTTGCAATCCGGGCAAAGCATCACCCATTTCACCGTCAATTTCTGCTCGCGGTGTTAAAGCTGCGACAGAATCCACAACAAGCACATCAACGGCACCAGAACGAACCAACGTTTCTGTAATTTCCAATGCCTGTTCACCGGTATCTGGCTGAGAAATGAACAAGTTTTCTAAATCAACACCAAGCTTACGCGCATAAATAGGATCAAGCGCATGCTCTGCATCAATAAAAGCACAAATCCCACCACCTTTCTGTGCCTCAGCAATAGCATGGAGAGCCAATGTTGTTTTCCCAGAACTTTCTGGTCCATAAATCTCAACAATACGCCCCTTCGGTAATCCACCAATCCCTAAAGCAATATCCAAGGATAACGACCCTGTTGGAATTGTTTCAATTTCAACAACCTGCTCTTTTTGCCCAAGACGCATAATCGAGCCTTTACCAAAAGAACGTTCAATTTGTGAGAGAGCAGCATCGAGAGCTTTTGTTTTATCCACGATTATATCCTTGACCGAATTCATAATAACCTAAAACTTTAGTGTACACTGTACTTTTAATTTAACTAAAGGCTTGAGTTTAGAGTTTCACAGACTATTTCCATTCCTATCTCCACATTATGTCCATAAACATTCATGACCATCACAATAAAGAATTGGCATTGCTTATCTTATGACACATAATAAACTCCAATAAAGTAATATCTCTATGGGAGCATAGTTAACATATTTATATCTCTCTAGAAAAGGAACAATTTAATTTTAAACACAATGTTCTACAACCCTTCTGCTTATCCCTTTGATTAAATACTTGAGAGACTAAGAATTCTCCCGCTATTGATCACACAAAAAACGCATCATCAATCAACCTCATACCCTATTGCATCGAAGAACAAAACGCTATTGTGTTGCATATTCATGCACTTGATTTAAGAAACATCTCTCAAAACTTCCAAGCTCATTTTGTGACAACACCTATGAATGTGGTATACTACAAAACCCTTTAAGCGCCACCATCTTTACTCTATGGAAGGAGAAAGCCGGCACCATCACACTATTTATCATCCTCCAATATTGCAACAGCTCTCGGCACTTGAGACAATTCATAGGAGGGATTTTTAGTCCTTTCTTGTACAGTTTTTATCACACGCTAATCCTGCTTGTAACATGCAAGCGAATAACTTGATTGCTTCAACAAATAACAGACTTGGGATGAGAGAAATTTACGGTATTTGAAACTTTCATTCAACTTACGAAACAGTCAATTATCATTATAAGTCAATATATTATTTAATAAAACCAAAAAAAATAAAGCAGCTTAAAAGTTGAATGATATATTTAAATTTGAAAAAATATGCACTTTTGAAGATATCAAAAAAATCTCTACAAGCAATGCAATAAATTGTTTAAAATATAAGCTAAATTTCTCATACAATAACATAAGAGATCAATAAAAAACGTATTTCAACTCAAATTTTATTTTGATCTTTACGTTTTTTGCGCAACTGTTGCCACCACTCAAGACGTTTCACAATTTCACGCTCAAAACCACGCTCAACTGGTTTATAATAACTCTGACGTCCAAGTTTTTCGGGAAAATATTCTTGTCCTGAAAAAGCATCTGGTTCATCATGGTCATAACAATAACCACTTCCATACCCTTCTTCCTTCATAAATTTCGTAGGAGCATTAAGAATATGCTTAGGAGGTGGTAAAGAGCCATTTTTGCGTGCACAACGCAGTGCTGCTTTATACGCAAGATATGCTGCATTTGACTTTGGCGCAGTTGCAACATAAAGACATGCTTGCGCCAAGGCCAACTCTCCTTCTGGTGATCCTAAATAATCATAGGCATCTTTTGCTGCATTACAAATGACAAGAGCTTGAGGATCCGCCAAACCAATATCTTCAACGGCCATACGAACCAATCTTCGCCCAATATAGAGAGGATCTTCACCAGCATCCAACATACGTGCCAAATAATAAAGCGCAGCATCAGGATCAGATCCACGAACGGATTTATGCAACGCTGAAATGAGATTATAATGCCCATCTCGTCCTTTATCATAAATAGGCGCACGACGCTGAATAACTTTTTGCAAAGCAACAACATCAAGAATCTCTCCCAATGGCGCAATAGACCAAACTTCCTCTGCCAATGTTAACGCAACCCGCGCATCACCATCAGACATCTCTATCAAAACGTCTCTGGCATCATTATCCAAGGGAAGAGTTTTTCCCTCCACTTCTTCAGCACGCCTCAAAAGCATGTCCAAACTTTCATGATCATGAGAAAGAAATGTTAAAACACGTGCACGCGAAAGAAGGGCAGCATTCAGTTCAAAAGAAGGATTTTCGGTTGTTGCACCTATAAGTACCACAGTACCCTCTTCCATCACAGAAAGAAAACTATCCTGCTGTGCACGATTAAACCGATGAATTTCATCAACAAAGAGAAGTGTTTTATCCCCAGATATAAAACGCCTCTGCGCAACTTCAAAAATCTTTTTAAGTTCAGAAACTCCTGTAAAAATAGCAGAAACCTGTTCAAACGCGAAATTTGTTTCAAGGGCTAACAAACGTGCAACGGTCGTTTTTCCCGTCCCTGGAGGTCCCCAAAAAATCATCGATCCAATTGAGCCTGTTGCCGCCATACGTGAAAGCAAACCATCCTCTCCAATCAAATGCTTTTGTCCCACAACATCATTGAGAGAACAAGGGCGCATTCTTTCTGCAAGTGGCTGATTTTTATTAACTTGAAAATCAAACGACGAAGTAAAAAAATCTTTCTTCAAAAAAAACCTCAACGAATAAATTGGCGAATATACATACCATCACGTTCATATTCCAATTGCCACATATTTGAGCGACCTTGCATAAGAACCTTTTTCAACTGATGAACTGTTTGAATTTTATGGCCATTTACAACACGTAGAATATCTCCTGACTGAAAAATTCCAGCTGCATTGCTCATTTCCTCAAGATTGGTAATCACAACCCCTTTTGCAGATATAGGAAGATGAAAACGTCGACTATTTTGCGGTGTTAAATCTAACACCTCAGCACCAGCAAGAGGACTGTCACCCGTAATTTTTTCAGATTTTAAAAATGCAGTTTCTGATATTGATGAAACTGTTATTTGTGTTTTTAAAGTTTTTCCACTTCGTAAATATTCCAAGGCAAGACTATGCTCAACGTCAGCTGTCATCAAACGATAACCAAGACTATCTGGACTGTCAACGCGTACCCCCTGCACACTCAAAATAACATCACCTACTTTCAATCCAGCTTTTTCAGCAGGACTATCTTTGATAACTTCAACAATAAGAGCACCATAGGGACGTTCTAAACCTAAACCACCAGCAATATCAGCTGTAACATTTTGAAAAGAAGCCCCAATATAAGGCGGCACAAAATATTTTCCACCGCGTTTAACAGTATCAAGCATCACTTTTACAAGATTAACTGGAATAGCAAAACCAATCCCTACAGAACCACCGGAACGCGAATAAATAGCCGTATTAATTCCGATTAACTGACCTTTCATATCAATTAAAGCGCCACCAGAATTCCCTGGATTAATGGCTGCGTCTGTTTGAATAAAAAAGTCAAAATCAGAAATCCCAACACGTGTACGCGCTTGCGCTGAAACAATACCACTTGTAACTGTTTGACCAACACCAAAGGGATTACCAATAGCAAGAACAAGATCACCAACTTCAACAGTATCAGAATTTCCCAAAGAAAGAACCGGAAATTGAGCATCTTTTTCCTTAACTTCAAGAATTGCAATATCAGTTGCTTCATCTTTGAGCACGACCTTACTCTCAAACTCCCGTCCATCAGAAAAAGCCACTTTAATTTCGCTTGCATCTTTAATGACGTGGTAATTTGTAACGATCAAACCACGTGCATCAACAATCACCCCTGATCCTAATGACGATTGCTTACGAACAGGAAATTTATTTTGAAAACGACCAAAAAATTGCTCAAAAAATGGATCGCCTTCAAAAGGTGATCGAGCTCTAATTTGTCGAGCTGCATAAATATTTACAACAGATGGAACTGTCTTTTTAACTAAAGGAGCAAATGAAAGAGTGATTTCTGTTTGTGTTTGAGGAACATGAGCATATACATGATCAAATGATATCTGCATCATAATTGCAAAAAAAATCCGCACCCAAAAAGAATACCTCATAATCCACTCCTTATAAAATCAGCACATTCTGTTGAAGATTAATAGAATAAAAAAACGTATCCCCGCAAATTAAGGACCTCTATTAATATTTCATAATAGAGAATAAAAACAACCTATTTGAACGATAAATATTATAAAAATAAGATAATTCAATATTCTATAATTTTCTCTCTGCACCTATTTCTCAACTAAAACAAACTTAAAAATGCTCACAAAAAAACCGCCCAAGACAAGGCGGCCTTTAAAAATCCAACAGAATAAAAAACTCTACGAAGATGTTCCCTTTTCATTCTCAGAAGCTTCCATGCGAGCACGATCCCCAGCACCCTTCGCTTCAACATCACGATCAACAAATTCTATAACAGCCATGGGCGCATTATCACCGGTACGAAACCCCGCTTTCATAATACGCAAATACCCACCGTTGCGTGATGCATAACGTGGCGCAAGCGTATCAAATAATTTTGCAACCTTTCCTGCATCACGAAGTGCTGCAATAGCTTGCCGACGCGCATGCAAACCACCACGCTTACCAAGAGTAACGAGTTTTTCAACAATAGGACGAATTTCTTTAGCCTTTGGAAGCGTTGTCACAATCTGCTCATGCTCGATCAACGAAGTTGCCATATTTGCAAACATCGCTTTACGGTGACTGGCAGTACGGTTCAACTTGCGTCCTGACTTACTATGGCGCATAAGCCCTCTCCTTAAATTCTAATTTTAATATTGATCTTCATAACGTTTTGCAAGATCATCAATGTTTTCAGGCGGCCACGCAGGAATCTCCATCCCAAGATGTAAACCCATACACGCCAAAACTTCTTTAATCTCATTCAACGATTTGCGACCAAAATTCGGTGTCCGAAGCATTTCAGATTCTGTTTTTTGAATCAGATCACCAATATAAACAATATTATCATTCTTAAGACAGTTTGCCGAACGAACTGAAAGTTCTAATTCATCCACTTTTTTGAGAAGTGCAGGATTAAAAGAAAGCTCAGAATCAGCCTCTTCAACAGGCTCCTTCTGTGGCTCTTCAAAGTTAATAAATAACGATAATTGATCCTGAAGAATGCGTGCTGCAAAAGCAACAGCATCCTCACCATTAACAGCACCGTTTGTTTCAATCGTGAGCGTTAATTTATCATAATCGAGAACTTGACCTTCGCGTGTATTTTCTACTTTATAAGATACCTTACGGATAGGTGAATAAAGACTATCAATTGGAATAAGCCCTATACGTGCATCATCAACACAATTACGATCAGATGGCACATACCCCTTTCCTGTGTTGACAATAAATTCCATACGAATTTCAGCTTCTTCATCAAGAGTACAAATAACATGATCTGGATTTAGAATTTCCATATCCCCAACTGTACTGATATCTCCCGCTTTCACGACACCAGGCCCCTCTTTATAAACGACGACACGTTTAGGCCCTTCTTCTTCCATACGAAGCGCAATTTCTTTTATATTCAGAATAATATCCGTAACATCCTCACGCACACCTGGAATCGATGAAAATTCGTGCAAAACACCGTCAATCTGCACAGCAGTAATAGCAGCACCACGAAGCGAAGATAACAAAACGCGACGAAGCGCATTTCCTAACGTTAAACCAAAACCACGCTCAAGAGGTTCAGCAATCACACTTATAATATTTGGATTATCATGTGCACATGATTCAACCTTATTGGGTTTAATAAGTTCCTGCCAGTTTTTCTGGATCATATTTTTATTCCCGTTCTTTAGTTCCGTTACCATTCAATCGTAACGACCAATGTGAACATCAGAGAAATCTCCGACAACAAAAAACAACACCCAATTAAACACGCCGCCTTTTCCGCGGACGACATCCATTATGAGGAATTGGTGTTACATCGCGAATAGAAGTAATGACAAAACCAACAGATTGCAATGCACGTAAAGCAGATTCACGCCCTGATCCAGGTCCACAAACTTCAACTTCCAAAGAACGCATACCATGCTCTTGCGCTTTTCTTGCACAATCCTCCGCAGCAACTTGAGCAGCAAAAGGTGTCGATTTACGCGCACCTTTAAACCCCTGAGCTCCCGCAGATGACCAAGCAATTGCATTACCCTGAGCATCAGTAATAGTAATCATTGTGTTATTAAATGTTGAATTAATATGCACAACACCCGATGAAATATTTTTACGTTCGCGACGACGAACACGTGTGGCTTCCTTGGCCATAATTTCCCTTTCAACGATCTCATCACTGCCGTAACATCAGCAGCTCCACCTTTTTTCCTTGTCAAAAAAAATCAAACAAGAAAAAGAATATATAAAAAACCTCCCACAAAGGCCCTTATTTCTTCTTACCGGCGATTGCCTTAGCCGGACCTTTACGTGTACGGGCATTCGTATGTGTACGCTGTCCTCGGACAGGCAAAGACCGGCGATGACGCAATCCTCGATAACAACCAAGATCCATCAAACGCTTAACATTCATAGCAACCTCACGACGAAGATCACCTTCAACTTGATACCCCTGATCTATTGCCTCACGAATCTGCAGCACCTCAGCATCTGAAAGCTCATGCACACGACGCCCCAAAGGAATGCCAACTCTTTCAATAATTTCTTGAGCAAATTTTGGTCCAATCCCGTGGATATATTGAAGCGCAATAATTACACGCTTATTTGTCGGGATATTGACGCCAGCAATACGAGCCACGCCTACTCTCCTTAGTTATTTTGACAAATTGTTATAAAATACCTGATATACTTTACAGAAAAAAATAGACTCAGAAAAAAAATTCTTCCGAATCCTATTATTTCACTAAAATAAATTAAATTCACTTTTGATAGATTTCATCTCAAAAGTCAACTCTTTTCATTTATTTCTAAAAAAAAATCTCATGAAAGAAACCCTCTAATCATACGTGTCACTTCAGCAACACCAATCATTCCATCAATAACCTTCAACATTCCCCTCTCTGAATAAAATTTTGATAAGGGAGCTGTTTTTTCACGATATTCTACTAATCTTTTTGCAAAAGCAACAGGATTGTCATCTAAACGAACCTGTCCACCAGTCGCTATTGTTTCCTCAACGCGCTTCTTCATACGTTCAATCAACACGTCTTCATCAACACACAATTCAATAACAGCATTAAGCCGCATATTTTTTAAATCCAGTATCTGTTGCAACGCTTCTGCTTGCCCCACAGTTCGCGGATATCCATCCAAAACAAAACCGTTTACACAATCAGCTTCATCAATCCGATCTGATACGATTTGATTAACAATACTATCAGGTACCAAAGCACCAGAACTTATAATAGCTTTAGCTTTTTTACCAATCTCCGTTTCTTTGGCAATCACCTCACGCAACATATCCCCTGTTGATAAATGAGGAATGTTATATTCCTCAGTCAACATTTTTGCTTGCGTACCTTTTCCCGCTCCAGGAGGACCTAAAAGAATAACTCTCATCGATTCCTTCTACCTCCACGAAGTTTTGATTTTTTTATCAACCCTTCATATTGGTGGGCAACAAGATGCCCCTGAATTTGAGCAACCGTATCAAGTGTAACAGTAACAACAATCAACAAGGATGTTCCCCCAAGATAAAAAGGAACCTGTAATGCAGATATCATAAATTCAGGTAACAAACAAACCAAGATAATATAAATAGCGCCCACAACAGTAATACGCGTCAAAACGTAATCAATATATTCGGCTGTACGCTCACCTGGACGAATCCCTGGAATAAAACCAGAATGTTTTTTCAACTGATCTGCAGTATCACTTGGATTAAACACAATAGCTGTATAAAAAAAGCAAAAAAACGCCATTAAAAATGCATAAACAATCATATAAAGTGGCTGTCCATGACCAAGAGCATAAGAAATCTCCTGAACCCATTGTGGCATTTTATCAGAAAAATTATTAATAGTGGCAGGTAATAATAATAAAGATGAAGCAAAAATAGGTGGAATAACACCAGCAGTATTCAATTTTAAAGGAAGATGCGACATATCTCCTTGAAACATTTGATTACCGACCTGACGTTTCGGGTATTGGATAAGAATTCGCCGTTGCGCACGCTCTATAAAAACAATAAGCCCAATAACCAAAACAGCAATAAGAACGATTCCTATTAAAAGAAAAGTTGATAAATCAGCCTGACTATGAGCTGTCAAAAGCTGAGCAAAAGTAGAAGGAAAGTTGGCTACAATCCCTGTAAAAATGATAAGAGAAACCCCATTACCAATACCACGTGACGTAATTTGCTCGCCAAGCCACATAAGAAACATCGTTCCGCCAACAAGCGTAATAACAGAAGAAATACGAAACATAAGACCTGGTTCTAAAACAATTTGAAGCCCCGACCCTATACCGCTTTCAAGCGCAACCGCAATACCAAAAGCTTGTAGAATTGCCAATACGACTGTTACATAACGCGTATATTGATTGATAATCTTACGACCTAAATCCCCTTCTTTTTTAAGAGTTTCCAAAGAAGGAATAATAGATGTTAACAATTGCACAATAATAGATGCCGATATATAAGGCATGATACCCAGCGCAAAAATAGCCATACGCCCAACGGCACCTCCAGCAAACATATTAAAGAGTCCTAATACACCCGACGCGTGATGTTCAAATGTTTGCCGCAAAGCATCGATATTGATACCTGGAAGAGAGATGTAAGTGCCAAAACGATATACAAGAAGCGCCAACAGAGTAAACCAGATGCGTTTCTTTAATTCAGTTGCACGCGAAAAGGTGCCGAAATTTATATTGGAAGCAAATTGCTCTGCTGCTGATGCCATAAAACGTCTCCACTTTACACTCCAGTTCTTCAAATCACAGAAGTATAATCCTAAAATTCATATATGCATACACAAACAAATGCAGAACTTAAACAATTCTCCACAAAAGATCCCACAAAACAGATATTATTCTTCTTTAGGTCTCTATTCATATCAAAAAATTATCGAGCAATATCAGGAAGAATAACCTGGCCACCCACTTTTTCAATCTTAACACGAGCAGCTTGTGAAGCACCAGAAACATGAAAGGTAATCTTAGCCTTCAAATCACCATCAGAAAGAAGACGAACCCCATCTTTTTCACGACGAATAATACCAGCCTCTTTCAAAGAAACCATATCAACAGGCTTTTCAATATTCAACTTACCTGCATCAACTGCCAACTGAATACGTCCTAGTGAAACTTCATTGTAGGTTTTAGCAAAGAAATTCCTAAATCCACGTTTTGGCAAACGACGATAGATGGGCATTTGCCCACCTTCAAAACCATTAAGGGAAACACCAGAACGTGACTTTTGCCCTTTTACACCACGACCACCAGTCTTACCCGTACCGGAACCAATACCACGCCCAACACGCTTACGATTTTTTGTTGCGCCTTCGCAATCACGCAGTTCATTGAGTTTCATATCTAATACTCCCGCAACCCTTAACCTTCATCTATAACGCGAACAAGATGCCGAACCCGAGCAATCATACCCCGCACACAAAGTGTATCATCTAAAACGCGCCGACGACGCATTTTATTTAGTCCAAGCCCCTTTAAGGTTGCACGCTGAATCTGTGAGTTTCGAATAGGGCTTCCAATTTGTTCCACCGTCACAGTTTTACCACTCTGAGATTTTTTCTGAACCATTTCCTAATTCCTTTTCTGATAATCTCAGAAACTACCCTTCTAGGTCGACTAAATGGCGACGACGCGCCTGCAAAGTCGAATACTTTATACCACGTTGAGCAGCAATATCTCTAGGATGCATTTGATGTTTCAATGCATCAAATGTTGCACGAACCATGTTATAAGGATTCGACGACCCTAGTGATTTTGCAACGACATCCTGCATACCAAGAGCTTCAAAAATAGCACGCATCGGTCCCCCAGCAATAATACCAGTACCAGCAGAAGCCGAACGTAGCAAAACACGCCCAGCTCCGTGACGACCTTCAAGATCATGATGCAATGTACGCCCAGACCGAAGCGGAACATAAATCATCCCACGTTTCGCAGATTCCGTTGCTTTACGAACGGCTTCTGGAACTTCACGGGCTTTACCATGTCCAAAACCCACACGCCCTTTTTGATCTCCAACGACAACAAGAGCAGCAAAACCAAAACGCCGACCACCCTTTACAACTTTAGCAACACGATTGATATGAACGAGCCTATCGACAAATTCATTATCGCGTTCTTCTCTCTCACCACGTTCTTTTTGTGCCATTCCTCATTCCTTTTTCTTTTCCGGAAGCACGATAACAAAGTCCCTCATCAAACTGGAAGAACTTAAACGAAATACTCTAAACTCTCCTTACTCATTCATAAATAAGAAATTTTAGAAATTCAAACCACCTTCACGAGCAGCTTCAGCTAAAGCTTTGACGCGACCATGGTACACATACGCTCCACGATCAAAAACCACCTCATTAACACCCGCTTTCTTCGCACGCTCAGCAATTAACTTACCAACAGCAAAGGCCGCCTTTTTATCAGCACCACTCTTTAACGATTTTTTCAAATCACTTTCAAGAGTAGAGGCTGAAACAAGTGTACATCCCCGCAAATCATCGATAACTTGAGCATAAATGTTCTGATTTGAACGATAAACACTAAGCCGAGGACGATCATGAGAAACCATTTTAATTCTACGACGAACACGCCTTGCACGACGTTGGATAATGTCCTTAGATGAAACCATAATACAAAATCCTTATTTCTTTTTACCTTCTTTACGGAAGATACGTTCATCTGCATGCTTAACACCTTTACCTTTATAAGGCTCAGGCTTACGATACTCACGAATCTCCGCTGCAACTTGTCCAACTTGCTGTTTATCAATTCCAGAAACAACAATTTCCGTTGGCTTA
Source organism: Bartonella sp. AP19HLJMH (assembly GCF_042196245.1). Classification (NCBI taxonomy): domain Bacteria; kingdom Pseudomonadati; phylum Pseudomonadota; class Alphaproteobacteria; order Hyphomicrobiales; family Bartonellaceae; genus Bartonella; species Bartonella sp. AP19HLJMH. The sequence goes on along the minus strand of NZ_JBHIPX010000007.1, from coordinate 7,828 downwards.
GGAACAGTCACAGTAACACCCGACGGAACTTTATAAACCACATCATGCGAAAAGCCCAGAGATAGTTGAACATCCTTACCCTGCAAAGCAGCACGATAACCAACTCCATTAATCTCCAACCTCTTTTCAAAACCATCTTTCACACCACAAAAAATGTTCTCAATCATTGAGCGCGACATACCCCATTTAGAACGCGCATCTTTTGACTGATCCCGCGGCATAACTGATATGATATTCTCCTCAAGTTTGACTAAGACTTCATCATTGACGACGTAACTCAGCTCACCTTTTGGACCTTTTGCCTTAACCAGCTGTCCTTCAACAGTAGCAGTAACTCCAGAAGGAATTGAAATGGGTTTCTTTCCAATACGAGACATTGTTCTAACCTACTTTTTCTTCCGTTTTCTTGACATAACTTAGAAAACACGACAAAGGAGTTCTCCACCAACATTCTGTTCACGCGCCTCATGATCTGCCATGACGCCTTTAGGAGTCGATAAAATCGAAATACCAAGGCCATTTGCCACCTGAGGAAGTGACTTAGCAGAAACATACACACGACGCCCTGGCTTTGATACACGTGAAATCTCACGAATAGCAGCCAGCCCTTCAAAATACTTCAATTCGATTTCAATTTCAGCTTTCCCATCACCTAAATCAATTCGATTATATCCGCGAATATAACCTTCCGACTGAAGAACATCAAGAACGTGCGCACGAAGCTTCGAAGCTGGAGTAACTACTTTACCTTTTTTACGACCAAGTGCATTACGAATACGTGTTAGCATATCACCAAGAGGATCTGACATAGACATTAAATAATCTCCTCTTACCAACTAGACTTTACAATACCAGGAATATAGCCAATAGAGCCAAGCTCACGCAACGCAATTCGCGACATTTTTAATTTACGATAATAAGCCCTCGGACGACCTGAAACCTCACAGCGATTACGAATACGAACTTTCGAAGAATTACGCGGCAACTCTGCCAACTGAACAGAAGCTTTAAAACGTTCTTCAAGAGAAACCTTCTGATCCATAACTATTGCTTTCAAACGTGCACGACGGGCAGCATAGCGCTTTACCATCACCTCACGACGCTTATTTTTTTCAACGGCACTTACTTTGGCCATAATTTCACCTCACTACGTTTGCCGTTACGAACGAAAAGGAAAATTAAAAGCACGCAATAACTCACGAGCTTCATCATCCGTTTTTGCTGTCGTACAAACGATAATATCCATACCCCAAATTTGATCAACTTTATCATAGTTGATTTCTGGAAACACAATGTGTTCTTTAATACCCATAGCAAAATTGCCACGACCATCAAAACTCTTTGGATTTAAACCACGAAAGTCACGAACCCGCGGAAGAGCAATCGTCACAAGACGATCTAAAAACTCAAACATACGATCTTTACGCAATGTAACTTTAGCCCCAAGAGGCATTCCTTCACGAACCTTAAAGGTCGCAATAGAATTACGCGCACGCGTAACAACAGCCTTCTGACCCGTTATTAGCCCTAAATCCTCAGCGGCAAGGGAAGGTTTCTTCGAATCAGCAGTTGCTTCACCTATCCCCATATTTATTACAACTTTATCAATCCGCGGAATTTGCATCACATTTCTGTAATTAAACTTCTCTTGAAGCACTTTACGAATCACTTCAAAATAATGCGCTTTCATACGCGGTATTTGTCTTTCCTCAGCCATTAATCAACTCTCCCGAACGCTTGGCAAAACGAACTTTATTACCATCTGCATTCATACGAAAGCCTACACGTGTAGGCTTACCATCTTTAGGATCAGCAATCGCCAAATTAGACAGATGAATCGGAGCTTCTTTAGAAATAATTCCAGCTTCTTGCTTCTGCGTTTGACGTTGATGACGTTTAATCATATTAATCCCACGAACAAAAGCCTTATTCTCTTTTGGACTAACCTTAATTACTTCACCACTACATCCTTTATCCTTACCGGACAAAACAACAACTTTATCACCTTTTCGAATCTTTTGCATAACATTTACTCCTTACAGAACTTCAGGAGCAAGCGAGATGATCTTCATATGATTCCTACCACGCAATTCACGGGGAACAGGTCCAAAGATACGAGTACCGATCGGCTCTTTTTTATTATCTACTAAAACCGCAGCATTACTATCAAAACGAATGACACTACCATCTGCGCGACGAATATCCTTAGCAGTACGAACCACAACAGCTTTCATAACATCACCTTTTTTAACACGGCCACGAGGAATTGCATCCTTAACCGAAACAACAATAATGTCACCGACCGAAGCATATTTCCGCTTTGAACCGCCTAACACTTTGATGCACATGACACGACGCGCTCCAGAATTATCAGCAACGTCGAGGTTTGTTTGCATCTGAATCATGACTGGCCACCTTCTCTTAACACATATATCCGATTGTATCTTTTACACACTCGGATTTGCCTGCCAAATAACGATAAAGTTATCGCCTTCAAATTTATCAATGATAACCACACTGTTAAATTCTAAAACAATAAGCTTAACTCATTACGCTACATTGTCTTTTACAACAATCCAACATTTATCTTTCGAAATTGGTCTAGATTCTTGAATAGAAACTTGATCCCCAATCTTGAATTGGTTGTTTTCGTCATGCGCTTTATAATTTTTAGACTGCCGAACAGTCTTCTTAAGAAGCGGATGAGAATAACGGCGTTCAACTTTGACAACAACAGTCTTATCACTTTTGTCGCTAATAACAACACCCTGCAAAACGCGTTTAGGCATCTCTTATTTCCTTAAAACTTACTTTCAGTTATCTTTTGACGAAGAAAAGTTTTAATACGCGCAATATCACGACGAACTTGTCTAACGCGCGCAGTCTTTTCTAATTGACCTGTTGCTTTTTGAAAACGCAAATTAAATTGCTCTTTCTTTAACTTAGCCAATTCATCTTTCATTTGGTCGAGCGTTTGCGCCCGTAATTCTGTGGCTCTCATCGCTTATAACCTCATTATTCAGCAATACGCTGGATGAAACGCGTTTTTATAGGCAACTTTGCAGCACCCAATCTTAGTGCTTCACGTGCAACATCCTCCGGAACTCCATCAAGCTCAAACATGACGCGCCCAGGAGCAACACGTGCAGCCCAATAATCAACACTTCCCTTACCTTTACCCATACGAACTTCAGTCGGTTTAGATGTAACCGGAAGATCTGGAAAAATGCGAATCCACACACGACCAGAACGCTTCATATAACGTGTAATCGCACGACGCGCCGCTTCAATTTGACGAGCAGTAACCCGCTCCGGCTCAACAGCCTTCAAACCGTAGGCACCGAAATTCAAATCCGTACCACCCTTCGCAAAACCGTGAATACGGCCTTTGAACTGTTTACGGAACTTTGTGCGCTTTGGCTGCAACATTGTTCTCTACTCCAAATTTTAGTTCAATCTCAAAAACTAAGCATTTTCGCGGCGACGATTCGATGAAGAACCAGATTGATCAGCTTCCGTAGCACGACGTTCTGAAGCCATCGGATCATGCTCAAGAATCTCACCCTTAAAGACCCAAACTTTAATACCACAAATACCATAAGCGGTCTTAGCTTCTGCTGTACCGTAATCAACATCAGAACGCAAGGTATGAAGTGGAACACGACCTTCACGATACCATTCCATACGAGCAATTTCAGCACCACCAAGACGGCCAGAACAATTGATACGAATACCTTCCGCACCAAGACGCATAGCAGACTGAACAGCACGCTTCATTGCACGACGAAAAGCAACACGACGCTCTAACTGTTGAGCAATTGATTGCGCAATAATTGTCGCATCAATCTCCGGTTTACGAATCTCCACAATATTCAATGAAGTTTCAGCATCCGTCATTTCTGAGAGTTTACGACGAAGCTTTTCGATATCAGCACCCTTTTTACCAATAATCAAACCAGGACGTGCAGAATGAATTGTAATACGACACTTTTTATGAGGACGCTCAATAACAACCTTAGAAATAGCCGCCTGTTTAAGTTCCTCAAGCACATATGAACGAATTTTCAAATCTTCATGAAGAAGGCGCCCATATTCACCACTATCAGCATACCAACGAGAGTCCCAAGTCCGATTAACACCAAGACGAAGTCCTATTGGATTGATCTTCTGCCCCATTACGCGGCCTCCACTTTTTCGGTAACTTCACGAACAATAACAGTAAGATGCGAAAATGGACGTTCAATTCTACTAGCACGCCCTCGACCACGAACATGAAAGCGCTTCATCACTATCGACTTACCAACATAAGCTTCCGCCACAACAAGCGAATCAATATCAAGATCGTGGTTATTTTCTGCATTTGCAATTGCTGATTCAAGCGTTTTTTTCACAGTAGCAGCAATTCGCTTGCGTGAAAACATCAAATCAGCGAGCGCTACATTAACTCTTTTACCACGAATCATTGCAGCAACTAAATTAAGCTTCTGCGGACTAACACGAATTGTCCGCGTGACAGCTCTTGCTTCATTATCTTTAAGCTGGCGCGAAACTTTAGCTTTTCCCATTCCTACTTCCTCTTCGCTTTCTTATCGGCACCATGACCATAATAAGTCCGGGTAGGAGCGAACTCACCAAACTTATGCCCAACCATCTCTTCAGAAACAGAAACAGGAATATGCTTATTACCGTTGTAAACACCAAAAGTTAAACCAACAAATTGCGGTAAAATAGTAGAGCGACGACTCCATATTTTTATAACTTCGTTGCGCCCACTTGCACGTACCTTCTCTGCTTTACCAAGAAGATAGCCGTCAACAAACGGACCTTTCCACACTGAACGAACCACCTCAGACTACCTTTCTCATTTCTTGCGTTGATGACGCGTACGCATAATAAATTTATCAGTGGCTTTATTGGAGCGCGTACGCTTACCTTTCGTAGGTTTACCCCAGGGAGAAACTGGATGGCGCCCCCCCGATGTACGACCTTCACCACCACCGTGTGGGTGATCAACGGGGTTCATAGCAACACCACGAACATGTGGACGTTTACCACGCCAACGTGACCGCCCCGCCTTACCATCATTAATATTCCCATGATCAGGATTTGAAACAGCGCCAACAGTTGCAAAACAGCTACTCGGAACCAAACGCTGCTCACCAGAATTTAAACGAAGAATAGCCATACCATGATCTCGTCCAACCAACTGCGCATAAGCACCTGCTGAACGTGCAATCTGTCCGCCTTTCCCTGGCTTCATCTCAACATTATGAATAATTGTACCTACAGGCATATTAGCAAGAGGCATAGCATTACCTGGTTTAACATCCACATTTAAACCAGCCATAACAGAATCACCAACACCAAGACGCTGTGGTGCAAGAATATAACTCAATTGCCCATCCTCATAGCGGATTAAAGCAATAAAAGCGGTACGATTAGGATCGTATTCTAAACGCTCAACCTTTGCTGAAACATCACGTTTAAGACGCTTAAAGTCGACAAACCGATAACTACGTTTATGTCCACCACCCTGAAAACGAGCAGTAACACGACCGCGATTATTACGTCCACCCTTTGAAGACAAACCTTCAGTTAACATCTTTACAGGTTTTCCCTTATAAAGACAAGAACGTTCCACAATAACAAGCTGACGCTGCCCAGGTGTCGTTGGATTAAACTGCTTAAGTGCCATTATTCCTATCTCCGAGCCTCTTAAAGACCTGTCGAAACGTCGATAGTCTGACCACTGGCCAGAGTTACGATCGCTTTTTTGACATCACTCTGCCGACCAACTATACCTTTGAAACGCTTCACTTTACCCTTACGGACTATCGTGTTAACTGCTTTAACTTTTACGCTAAAAAGCGCTTCAATAGCAGCCTTAATCTCAGGCTTCGTCGCTTTCGGCGCGACATTAAAAGCAACTTGATTATATTCAGAAATCATAGTCGCCTTTTCAGTAATAACTGGACTAATAATTATATCATAATGGCGAAGATCTGTCATTTAAAACGCTCCTCAAGAGCCTCAACAGCTGCTTTTGATAAAACAAGTTTGCTGCGACGCAAAATATCATAAACATTAATTCCCTGAATAGGCAAAATGTCAATATTAGGGATATTAGAGGCTGCACGAAAAAAGTTAATATCAATCTCTTTACCATCAATCAAGAGAGCGTTATTAAATCCAAGCTTAGAAAAATGAGAAACAAGCATTTTCGTTTTAGCATCCTTAACAGTCAACTCATCCACAATAATTAAATCTTTTGCTTTTAATTTTGCAGATAAAGCAAGACGTAACCCAAGAGCACGAATCTTTTTAGGAAGATCATGCGCATGGCTACGAACCACCGGTCCATGTGCCTTACCCCCACCCCTAAACTGCGGTGCACGTGCAGATGAATGTCGAGCACGCCCAGTTCCTTTCTGTTTAAACATTTTTGCCCCTGTTCGCGACACATCAGAACGACCTTGGGATTGATGACTTCCCTGCTGACGACGTGCAAGCTGCCAACGAACAACACGTTGCAAAATATCCTCACGCGGAACAAGATCAAAAATAGCTTCAGAAACCTTTAATTTGCCAGCTTCATTACCATCAAGAGTTTTAATTACAAGATCCATTATTAGGCTCCCTCAACCTCAGAGGTTTCCGTCACCGGAGTAACCATTTCCGCTTTCTCCTTCACAAGACGGCGAATACCAGCAGGCTTTGGAGCATTATCAGGAAGACGCTTCTTCACAGCATCCCGTATCAAAATCCAAGAACCTTTAGAACCAGAAACAGCACCACGCACTAAAATTAAACCACGCTCACTATCAGTGGAAATAACTTCAATATTCTGTGTTGTTACACGCACTTGCCCCATATGGCCAGCCATTTTTTTACCTTTAAAAACTTTACCAGGATCTTGGCACTGCCCTGTAGAACCATGAGCACGATGTGTAATCGAATTACCATGAGAAGCACGATGTCCACCAAAGTTATGTCGTTTCATAACACCAGCAAACCCCTTACCAATACTGGTACCAGTCACATCAACTCTTTGTCCTGGAACAAAATGTTCCACTGTAATCTCAGTACCAACATCAAGAAGATTGTCGGGACTCACACGAAACTCTGCTATTTTGGCTTTAGGCTCAACAGAAGCCTTAGCAAAATGTCCACGAAGAGCTTGTGAAGTATTCTTAACCTTAGCAAAGCCTACACCTAATTGAACAGCAGTATAACCATTCTTTTCAACTGTACGCTGAGCAACGACTTGACAATTCTCCAAACGAAGTACCGTCACCGGCACATGCTCACCAGCATCATTATAAATACGGGTCATGCCCAGCTTCTGTGCTATTACACCTGAACGCATCGGGTCTGTTCCTTCTGTCCTCAAACCTCAGAGCTTAATTTCTACATCCACACCAGCAGAAAGATCGAGCTTCATAAGCGCATCCACTGTTTGCGGCGTTGGATCAACAATGTCAAGAAGACGCTTATGTGTTCGCATCTCAAACTGCTCACGACTTTTCTTATCGATATGCGGTCCACGATTGACCGTAAACTTCTCAATCCGCGTCGGAAGCGGAATGGGACCACGGACATTTGCACCGGTACGTTTAGCAGTCGATACGATCTCACGCGTCGACGTATCAAGAATTCTATGATCAAACGCTTTCAAGCGAATGCGAATATTCTGACTGTTCATGCTCTTTATTTCCCTGTTATACAAAGTGCCTTCAATAATCAAAGCACTCAACAAGCATTATTTATTCAATGATCTTAGAGACGATACCGGCACCAACAGTACGACCACCTTCACGAATAGCAAAAC
>NZ_JBHIPX010000006.1:0-103915 GCF_042196245.1 Bartonella sp. AP19HLJMH | reverse complement strand
CATGAACGCGTTTGGATTGATGTCCTTTTGTATACGGGTTTGCATCGTGGTGATGCGGTCCGCATTGGCTGGAAAGACGTCAAAGATAATATCATTCACATCAAAACAGAAAAGAGCCAATTTAAAACAGATGTCTTTCTACCTATTTTACCGGACTTAGCCAAAACGCTTGAAGTTGGTCCTATTGGAGAAGAAACATTCATTTGTGGTAAACGCGGGAAAAAAATACCCAAAAAAAGCTTCGGAATTACATTTTATAATGCTTGTACCCAAGCAGGTATCAAAAAATCAGCGCATGGCTTAAGAAAATTAGCAGCAACACGCGCAGCTAACTCTGGTGCAACAGTATCACAATTGAAAGCACTCTTTGGCTGGACAAATGACAGTATGGCATCTCTTTATACCAAGAGCGCAGATCGCAAAAAACTCTCCCTTGAATCGATACAAAAGCTCCAAAAAAGTTAGGGATAGAGATAAAAAAACATAATAGAATCAATAAGCACCTAATCCCTTACTACAAATATAACTTTTTGATTTAATTATTATTTGTTACCGTTGCTAGAAATAACAATAAATCAAGGGGTATAATTTGTTAATAGGCTTGGTGTTATGTCAAAATATCAGCGATGAGATTGCTTTTTGGTTGTTTTAGAAATGAAATAATGAGCTCAAATATTGATGAATGAAACGGAAGGTTTAAATTGAAAATATTAATTCCAGATGACTATCAAAAAGCCACTCTAACATTACAGTCTATTACAAAATTAATGAAATCGCATGAAGTGCTGGTTATAAATAATTTAGCTAAAGAATGTAATTTAGAAGATAAGCTCAAAGAGATAGATATTCTTATCTTAATTAGAGAGCGGACTATAGTTGATAGAAATCTTCTCCTGAAACTGCCAAATTTAAAATTAATCTGCCAAACAGGCCCTATAGGTTCACATATTGATATAGAAGCTTGTAGAGACTTAGGAATTGAAATATTAGACGGTGGTGGAGATCCAACTTCTGCTGCTGAATTTGCCTGGCTCTTAATTATGTCTGCGCGTAGAAAACTCTATAAATCTGTGTCTGATATGAAAAAAGGACGCTGGCAAACAACATTTGGCAACCAAATGAAAGGGGCTACTCTTGGAATATTCGGGTTTGGGCGTATTGGTAAAATGGTTGCTCAATATGCTCAAGCTTTTGGCATGTCCATTTTAGTTTATGGGAGCGAGCGTTCAACGCAAGAAGCAAAAAATTTAGGTTATCATTTTACGCATTCAAAAGATGAATTTTTTACACGTCCTGACATTATATCCGTACATTTACGTTTAAGCGATAAAACCAGAGAAATCATAAAATTAGATGATCTATTGAGCATGAAACCACATGCTATTTTTGTTAACACAGCGCGTTCAGCTTTGGTTGAAAAAGGGGCGATAGAAAAAATACTAAGTTTGGAAAATTCAACTTACTTTGCACTGGATGTTTATGACAGCGAGCCAGTATATGGGAGCAAATTATTGCAATCAGATAGAGTTCTTTGCACGCCACATCTGGGCTATGTGACTGAAGAAAGCTTTGAGAATTATATTGAAAAAGCTTGCCAAAATATAGCATCTTTTATGAAGAGCGCTTAATGCCGGCTGAGCCAATGTTTGTAAAATTTATCTTATATCGCTAGCGTATCAAATTTGCACGACACATAATAGCTTATTTCCTTAAATTAAGCATATTCCTTAGTTTTCATATTAATACCAATAGTATGGACAGATTTTTATGTAATCAGCATAAAATACACAATTTATTATTGCAATCATTAAAAAAGGCCACTTTATTGGAATACACTTTAATTGGAGGGGGGCGGAGTGAGCAATAATAAATTTATAGGAAAAAATTATTATAGATGGATTATATTGCTTGTTGCCACGATCGCTCAAGCATCAGCCTGCTTCTTTGTTCAAGGGATTGGTCCTTTAGCTGAATTTTTTAAGAAGGATTTCTCGCTTAGTGACTCTCAAATAGGTTTGCTGTCTTCAGCAGCGCAATTCCTACCTATTATTGGCTTACTTGTAGCTGACGAATTACTAGACAAGTTTAACGAGCGCTATATTGTTGGAGTTGGCGCGGTCGGCGTTTCTGTCGTTCTTTTGTTGGGAGCAATCGCAGATAACTATATTTCCCTTTTGGTTTGTTTGCTAATTATAGGGGAATTTTATAGTTCTGCTCAACCCGGTGGCGCTAAATCTGTTTCTTCATGGTTTCCACAATCGCAGCGCGGATTTGCAATGGGAATAAGGCAGGCGGGGTTAACATTAGGTTGTGGGGGCATTAGCTGGAATAGTTCTTCCTGCTAGTGTGCTTGTCTATGGCATACAAGGTGCGTTTTGGTCGGTGCCATAGTTTCTTTTTTAGGGGGATGTATATTTATTATTTTTTATCACTCACCAGCAAAAGTTATCGCTATCGTTCCAAAAAGCAAGGCAAGAATTTCGTTCTATGCAAATGTAAGATCTCGTCTTGCACTGTTGGCTGCGCCTCATATGAAGAATATTATTTTTCCAAGCGTTTCACTTGTGATCGTTCAATATGTTTTAACCATTTTTATAACGATCTATTTTTATAGAATCTATCACCTGTCTCTAGATAAAAGTGCTTATTTATTTTTTGTTTCACAGGCTTCTGGTGCCTTAGGAAGAATTATTTTAGCAGCGTAGTGTGATCATTGTAAAAAAGGACAATTTTTTCCTGTCTTGTTTTGCATGATTGCAGTCGTTTTTGGATTTTTAATATTAATTTTGGGCATAAGTGGATCCATAATTTATTTAACTATTTTATCTGCTTGGTTAGTTTTTTGGGAATGGAATGGTATGGCCCTTGGGCTGCTTATATTGTAGACTCTTAAGCCGAAAGAAAGCGTTGTGTTTTCTCTGGGCTTAGCAATATCTGTAAATCAAATCGCAATTATTACTACTCCACCATTATTTGGATTAATCCAAGATTTTACAGACACTTATTTACTAACATGGCTGATTTTAATTATTGTTTTTTCACTTTTTTAATAAAAAAGTAGGGAAATATAATTGGGGGAAATTATAATGATAAATGGAAAATACTTTTTAGTTGAGCAATAAAGAGACAAACTTTGAGAGGCTTTAGACCATGTTATTTATGATCCATACGGTGGTATTGAATATTCGGTTGAGTTAAAAAAATAGCATTTTCGCTGCTACCACATAGAATATTGACAATTCTTATGAACCAAAAAGTGTCTATTACCCCTAGACCATATTTAATCTTTGAAAACCTTCCTGTTGATAGACAAATTAATATGTCACCTAATCCTTACAATTTAGATGCGTCTTGTAAAAGTGGCTATATTAGCGAAAATTTAATTATGATGTTTTCTTTATTGATCGGAGAGCCTTATTCAATTAAGTTTGAAGGCGAACATATAGTAAATAACCTAGTTCCTTTAGAAGATAATAAAAAAGATTATACAGGATTAGGATCTGAAGTTGAGTTAGATTTTCATATGAAAATGCTGTACTAAAATTTATAACGGATTTAAATTTATCTCCTAAAGGGGATACTTTTATCTGGTGTTCGCAATGGTGTTGATGGTCCGTTAACGAGAATATCTGATGCACGTCTAGCTTTAAAACTTTGAAGTGAGGAGGATTTGAGGAGCTTAAGGGATAATTTATATATAATTAATGTGCCCTATAGATGGAGAAAAAATGGGGTAACTTCTACAAGTAAAGTGCCCCTCGTTCAAGGGGACGGTGAATTCCCAGATATCAGCGCTGTTTTTTATCCAGGCATGTTAGAGCCACAATCAAAAAAAGCCAAGGAAGCTTTAGATCATTTTTATGAAGCTATTAAGGCTGTATCTTTTGGAATTGATGTACAACCAGGAAGATTATTATACATTGATAACAGAATGGCTCTACACTCTAGAGATAAATTTTCTGGATCATTTGATAGTTATGAAAATCCAATGCGGTGGATTCAAAGAGTGTTTGTGTCTGCAGATTTATGGAATCATAGATATGTAGAACAAATAAAAGAAAGAGTATTTGATTTTCAATGCTAATGTCCTGATAATGATATAATGGTGAGTATTATTCTGATTTATATATATTGACGATACATCTCATATGTATAGATTCCTCCCGCATAATCAGGTGAGGTTACTACCTGATTATAAGCTATGGTGACCTATTGATTTTCTATGGCTGCATTTGCTTTTTGTTATATTTGCCCTTCCTTTCAAGCCGCTAGGGAGATTTTCCTATCAATCCCTTGAAAGAGCGATTTGGAGTAATTTCATAATGCGAAACCAAAACATAGTGACAAACTTTTCTATTGTTTTCACAAGTATGACGGTTTGCATGGTTGCCCCCTTCAAGCACAGTGGATTTTTTTCTTGCACGATGGAATCTTTCATATATGAGACAACATAATTAATTTATAACAGATAATTCAACGTATTATCTAAAAAATGCAACGAAATAGCTATTAATGTGAACATATGAATTAAAAAAACAAACATCGCGTACAAATAAATTCAAACATAATTGTGCACACAACTTATAATATTTTTTAGATGAACAAATAATAATACACCCCATGTCTTTAAACAAAGAATGAAAATCATAAAATGAGCTCTAAGGATAATAGGAACTCTCCACAAAGAAGTGACAGAGATGAAGACTCCAAAGACTTCATCATCACCATCCTTCACCATTTTGTTAACATATTCATTTTATACAAGAATCTTTCCCTCGGAAGAAATAGCATTTGCAATAGCTTCTTCGCTTGCCTCATCGGGTAATAACATCTCATTATGAGCACATCCCGATGGGATCATAGGAAAACAGTTTTCTAAATGATAAACACGACAATCAAAAAGAACAGGCTTATCACAGTCAATCATCTGCTGAATTTTATCATCAAGTTCATCGGGTTTTGAACAATGAATTCCCACGGCTCCATAAGCTTGTGCCAATTTCACAAAGTCAGGCATAGATTCCGTATAAGAATGAGAAAGACGATTACCATGCAGCAATTGCTGCCACTGGCGGACCATTCCCATATACTGATTATTTAAAATGAAAATTTTCACCGGTGTGTCATGCTGAATAGCTGTTGCAAGCTCTTGAATATTCATCTGAATGGAGGCATCACCAGAAATACACACAACAAGCGCATCAGGATGCGCTATTTGAACACCTATAGCAGCAGGTAAACCATACCCCATCGTTCCAAGACCACCAGAAGTCATCCAATGTTTTGGTTCATCAAAATGATAATACTGCGCTGCCCACATCTGATGCTGCCCGACATCCGTTGTAATATAAGCATTCGCATCTTTGGTAAAAGCATACAGCCGTTCAAGAGCATATTGCGGCATAATGACATCTTTTTTCTCCGCATATGCCAATGAATTACGAGCTTTCCAACGGTTAATTTGCGTCCACCATGTTTTACGACTTTCTTTATCGAACTTTGATTGATGCATATGCAAATGTTGCATTATATCTGCCAAAACATGCGCCACATCACCAATAATTGGAACTTCTGCTTTTACAATTTTATTGATAGAAGAAGGGTCAATATCAATATGAATAATACGCGCATGAGGTGCAAATGCATCAAGGCGCCCGGTGATACGATCATCAAATCGTGCTCCAACAGCTAACATGACATCACAATCATGCATGGCCATATTAGCCTCATAGGTTCCATGCATTCCAAGCATTCCAAGCCAATTTTTACCGGAAGCAGGATAAGCACCAAGTCCCATTAATGTTGAAGTAATCGGAAAATCCCCCAATTGAACCAAATTACGTAAAAGCTGTATAGCTTTCATCCCCGATGAAATAACACCACCACCAGAATAAATAATAGGGCGTTTTGCCTCAACTAAAAGAGAAACGGCAGATTCAATAGCCTTAGTATTCCCTTTCAACGATGGAAAAGAATGTAAAGACTCCTGAACTTGAGGTGCTCTATAAAATCCTGAAGCAAATTGAACATCCTTAGGAATATCAATCAAAACCGGCCCAGGACGACCTGATTGAGCAAGAAAAAAAGCTTCATGAATAATAGCCGCAAGATCATTGACATTTTTAACCAGCCAATTACGCTTCGTACAAGGCTTTGTAATTCCAACTGTATCAGCCTCTTGAAAAGCATTTGTTCCAATCACCGTTGTTGACACCTGCCCAGAAAAACAAATAAGAGGTATCGAATCCATAAGAGCATCTTGCAAAGGTGTAACAGCATTCGTTGCCCCTGGACCAGAAGTTACAAGCATAACCCCTACCTTCCCTGTGCTGCGTGCATAGCCTTCAGCTGCATGCCCTGCGGCTTGTTCATGGCGCACCAAAATATGCTGGAGTGTATCTTGGTGATAAAGAACATCAAAAATAGGCAAAACAGCCCCACCAGGATAACCAAAAATATGTTCAACGCCTTGATCTATAAGAGCTTGAACCACTATTTCAGCGCCCGACATTATTTTTCCATCTGCACTCTCTTGCTTTCTTGGATCATTTCTCATTTTTCCCACTCACCTACTTTATAGGACAATAAAAAAGCCCCTAACGGAGCCCATAAAAAAAGCCCCCAAAGGAGCCCATTACACAACACATACTGTATGATTACCCCCATTATTCCAACGTATAAAATATATAAAAAATTCCTTGTAGAGAGATTTCTAATTCCATTGATACCATTCGTCAATAAAAAATTATATTTTCTAAAAAATTTCTTTTTCACGAATTATCTTTTATCTTTCGATAAGTTTCTTTGCAAAGCTCTAACTCTTTTATCAAAAAGTAAGCATCCATTCTTCATCAAATTGATTACGAAACCATGTCATTTGTCTTTTTGCATATCTCCTCGTTTGTATTTTCACCGCTTCAAGAGCACTCTCAAAGCTTCTATATCCATCCAAATAAGCCATAAACTCAGGTATACCAATAGCCTTCATTGCTGGTAATGAAGGGGAAAGTTTAAGTTTTTTCATAGCCACCACTTCTTCTAAAGCTCCTCTTTCAATCATAGAATCCAAGCGTTTATGAATACGTTCATAAAGCAGAGGACGTGGTGGCATGAGAAGAATTTTTTCGGTCAAATTTGGCGCAATGAGAGGTGTTGTTTTTTGTTTCTGCCACCAACTGAGCGACTTACCGGTTGCATCATAAACTTCCAAAGCACGGACAATACGCTGCCTATCATGCGAAGAAATTTTTTCAGCAACAACAGCATCAATCTGCAACAACTGGCGATAAAGACTTTCAGGTCCCTCTTTATCAAGCAGCAAACGCCACTTCTGCCGCACAACATCTGGAACATGAGGGACTTCCGAAATCCCCTCTAAAAGAGCACGAAAATAAAGTCCTGTTCCACCAACAAAAATAACTGATCTTAAAGAAAAAGTAGCCAATAGCTTCTCGACATCACACAACCATTGCCCTACTGAATAGTTCAAAGTAGGACTCACATGACCATAAAGATAATGGGGAACAATCGCGGTATCAGCCTCCCCCGGCCGTGCCGTTAAAATATTTAAAACATTATAAACCTGCATTGAATCAGTATTAATAATGAGAGCATTTTTTTCTTGAGCCATTTGCAAGGCAAGTTCTGACTTCCCACTTGCCGTTGGCCCTGCTATTAATGTAACTGTTCTCTGTGTCATGAATAGCAATTTCTCCCAATCAATAACTTATTGCAACATGCAGACACCCCCAAAGCCTTCCTGTATTTTCTCTCCATTATCATAGAGTAAATACTTCAAACAAAAATACGAACACAAATTCCCCTTAAGACAAAGCCCCTTATGAAACTTATAAAAAAGAAAAAATGGACTTAATAACAACACCAAAGGAATTTCCAAGCATTTTTTGCTATCATAATTCAATAACAAACCACAGCTATAATAATTCTGTCCGTTAAGGCCATTAAAAATATACTCTTTGTCATCATTTATGAAAATAATACTAAGTTTAATCTATACAATCAAATAGCTTTATTTTTTCCTATAAAAATAGCATGCTACGCCGGTTTATAATAAGAGCCTCATAAAGTATCATATCAATACCATTTACGTGCGCATCACAAGCAGAGATAAAAATGGACTTAAGAAAGGTGTACCAATATCTCTTATGCAGCATTTCAAAGTCTAGGCTGTTACAATATTGAGAACTGAAAAATACTATGATGACACCAATTTATACTTTGATATTCAGCATAAAGATATAATGATTTCCAATGGATTTTATATTGCACACCCCATGCTCTCTATCGTGAAATGAGCTTGAGAAATATTGGACATCACATGGCTGACTTGCAAAATATCCCACACACTAAGGCTGATAAAAAACAAAAAATAATTTTTTAAGGATCAATCCATTAGGAGCGTTACGAACCGTAACTCTCCATCTGGACGCGCTACAATAAATAGAGCATTTTTGCGTCCAGCTTCACGTAATTTATGAATACGTTTTTTAGCCTCATTAATTGTTGTGATAGAACTCTGATTGATATCAACAATCACTTCACCAACGCGAATACGCTTTTTATCCGCGGCACTATTTTGTGCAACAGATGTCACCACTAGTCCTCGAAGTTTATCTGAAATTGAATAACGATGACGCAAATCCTCTGTCAGTTCAGATAACGTCATTCCCATAAATTGCATTGTCACGTTTTTCGACAGATCTTGATTTTTTTTATCATCAACTTCTTCTGTATCTTCATTTGGATCTGTTTCAATCAAACGTCCAAGCTTAACTTTTACTGTTGCTTCTTGCCCATTGCGTAAAATAGTAACGTCCACCACTTTTCCTTCTGAACTTTCTGCAACTAAACGCGGCAAATCACGTGCATGCTTAATTTTGGAATTACCAAAGGAAAGAATAACATCTCCAGTTTGTAACTGGCTATTATCTACATTATTTTCTTCCGTCTGTTCTATTTTACCAGCCACCAATGCTCCCACAGCATTGTCCAATTTTAAACTTTTTGCAATATCCTCTGTTACCGGCTGAATACGAATAGCCAACCAACCACGCCTTATTTCTCCAAAATCACGCAATTGATTAATAACAGAAAGAGCCATATCCGATGGAATAGCAAATCCAATACCGATAGATCCTCCCGAAGGTGAAACAATTGCTGTATTAATGCCAATGACTTCACCATTTCTATCAAATAACGGCCCACCAGAATTTCCCCGATTAATTGCTGCATCTGTTTGAATAAAATTATCATAGGGACCAGCATTAAGATCACGATTACGTGCAGAAATAATACCAACCGTCACACTTCCACCAAAACCATAAGGATTACCAATAGCCATAACCCAGTCACCAATACGTGCTTTTTCTGAGTCACCAAAACGCACAGCTTTTAATTTTTTACTTCCTGCATCGACTTGAAGCAACGCCAAATCAGTTTTGCTATCCTTTCCAAGAAGCTTTGCCTTTAGTTTTGTACCATCCGTAAAATTAACTTCAATATCATCAGCATCTACAATAACATGATAATTTGTAACAATAATCCCTTTTTGCGCATCAATCACAAAACCAGAGCCTAAAGAACGCACCTTTTGAAATTGACTATCTTTTTGACCATCCTTGGGTGTAAAAAAATCACTGAAATATTCCTCCAGCAATGAATCTTTTGGGATAACGGGTACCGAGGTGTTTGCATCCTGTTCTGTTCCTTCAACAGTCTGCGCCGTGGAAATATTCACAACTGTTTCCAAAAGCTCAGAAGCTAAATCAGGAATAGAAAGCAATGCCTTGCTTGTCTCGGCTCCCCAAGACAAACTCACTGATCCTGATAGAAACAAAGTCACACAAAAAACAACTCTTGTGATAAAAAACTTTAAAAACGTATTTTTACTCACGATACTTCTATCCATGACATGCCTTTAATCAAAGATGCAAAGAGCCCCACTAAATTTATCTACGTAAAACCAGCACGGCTCGATACTCTCTACCACTTTTACCATAAAAGAAAATGGTCACAGATCATTCTTTTCATGCAAAATCTCGTATCTGCAATCCATTATTTTATCTATTCTCTCCCGATTTTGGATCAGTTTTACTGAGGCCAGTATTCATTGTCGGTAAGAATGCTTTATTTGCCTGCGGCGGATTACGAAAATAGAAAAAGAAATCCTCATTTGGAGAAATCACCATCGGTGTTTTCTCTAAATTCTTGTATTGTTCCATCGCCAACCAAAAATCGTAAAAAGACGGATTAGCCTCCCTCGCATTCAATAAAAGACGAATACTTTCAGCTTGACCTTCACCACGGGTAATTTCAGCATCACGCTTTGCAGCTGCTACAATTTCTTCATATTCACGATTAGCTTCTGCCACAATACGATCTCGCTCCTGCTGACCACGAGCCCGGATATTTTCCGCAGCAGCTTCACGTTCAGCTGCCATTTGCCGATAGACATCTTCTGAAACAGCATCAGTCAAATCGGTTTTACGAATACGCACATCAACAATGGTAATACCCAACGAGCCTGCATCTACAGAAAATTGCTTCTGTACTTCAGCCATCATCGCGCCTCGTTCATCCGATAAGGCTGCTTTAAATTCTCGCTTACCATAAACAGCACGCAAAGCGTCAATAAACCGTGGTGCAAGGTTTTCACGTGCCGCAATTTGTGGACGCCCAGAAGCAATGCGCTGTAAAAACAACTTAGGATCTGTAATACGGTAAATAAAGAACGCATCCACCTCATAATACGCACCACCACGAACCTGTACAGATTGTGTAGGAACATCGTAACGCAATAACCGATTATCAACAATGATCATCTTATCGATAAAGGGCGCCTTGAAATAGATTCCAGGATTAGATTCTACCTGAACAATTTGTCCAAAACGCTTAATTGCTACTTGTTGACGAGGATAGACGATAAATACGGACATCCACAAAATCATCAAAACAAACACTATAGCACTAAAAACAAACAAAAAGCGAGATTGCTGCATAATTAATCTCCTCCAGAAATACGAGAATCTAAGAGTAACGCAGGACGCGCTGCTGTTGCCTTTACTTTTTCCGATGACTTGCTACGCAACAATTCATTCAAAGGTAAATAAGGCACCGCTGGAGAATTTGCCTGATCAAGAACCAGCTTATTTGGTGAAGAAAGAATCCGCCCCATCGTCTCCATATAGAGACGGTAGCGAGCAGCTTCTGGTGAAATCGCAGCCTCTCGAGCTATCGCCTGAAAACGTTCAGCACGCCCTGTTGCCTCTTCAACCATTTGTGCCTTTTCACCTTTTGCGATTTCCCGTGTGCGTGAAGCTTCACCATTTGCTAAACCAATTTTCGTAAAACGCACACGATTCCCCTCTTCAATCATTCTTCCACGTTCCTGCTCCGCCTGCTGAACAGAATTAAACGCAGCAGCAACCTTTGTCGGAGGAGCAGCTTCACTGATAGAAACACGGCTTATTTCGACACCAAGTTGATATTTATCCACAGTCAACTGGATAATCTTTCTAACGTCATTAGCAACTTCTTCTTTCTTGTCACGTAAAACATCATCAACCGGCCGCGAACCAATGACCTCACGCATTGCACTCTCAGCAACTTGGCGGACAGTTCCCTCTTGATCATTCACATTGAATAAAAACTGACTAGGGTATGAAATCCGATAATAAACGGAAAAATTAACATTAACGATATTTTGATCACTCGAAAGCATTAAACCATCACTTTGTTGCGCCTGACCGGGCTTCCCACCAATCGCGATTGTTTTTTCCGTTAAAGGGACTTTCATATAGGTCTCAATTGGCCAAAAATGAAAATGCAACCCATCACCAATAATGCCTTCTTTAGGGATGCCAAAGCGCAACTCTACCGCTTGTTCATTTTGCTGAACAATATAAATTGACTGGTATAGCCAAAAAAACACAATAAGCAGAAGGAATAAAACAGAAAAACTGCTTCTCCCGAATTGTTTAAACTGATCCTGCCCTTTGCGCAAAATTTCATTAAGATTAGGACCATTTTCGCCACCATTACCGCCACCAGAACCAAAGAGATTCTTAGCTGGTGTTTTTTTGTCACCACTGTTTTTATCGCCACTCCACGGGCCACCACCATTTTGATTTGTCCAGGGCATTATCACCTCTTTAACTGATTACCACTACTCGAACACCAACCATTTGCTTGATCTTATAGGGTGTCTCTTACCTCATTACAATACAACTGATAAACCCTTCCACTTCATATTACAAAAAATTATTTCCGCTCATAAACAACAAAACGTGTCGGATGACTATCTTTATCCCCTTTTGGAATATCTTGTGTTTGCACAATAGTCCACTTTTCTTTATCAAAAACAGGAAAAAAACTATCACCTTCTATAGAAGCTAAAACTTCTGTAAGGAATATTTTATCAGCCATATGCAACCCTTGTTGAAAAATTTCACCCCCACCAATAATAAAAATTTCCTCTACATCATTTTGAGAAGCAACATTTGTTGCAAGAGAACAAGCTTGCGATAAAGAGTGAGCAACATCAGCCCCTTCAGCACAAAAGGTACAATCACGCGTAATGACGATATTTGTACGCCCTGGTAAAGGTCTCCCAATAGAATCCCAAGTTTTTCTTCCCATAATAATGGGCTTACGCAACGTCAAAGCTTTAAAGCGTTGCAAATCCGTCGATAAATGCCACGGCATGGCACCTTCACGACCGATAACACCATTTTCTGCAACAGCAGCAATTAAACAAATGGAAATCGTCATATTGCTACCGGCGCTTTAATATGGGGTTGTGCTTCATAATTAAGCAACTCAAAATCCTCAAATTGAAAAGAAAAAAGATCTGTTACCGCTGGATTTATGCGCATACATGGCAAAGCATTTGGTATACGAGACAATTGATATTTTGCCTGTTCAAAATGATTAGAATAAAGATGAGCATCTCCCAGAGTATGAATAAAATCGCCTACTTTAAGACCGCTTACTTGCGCAATCATCATCGTTAGCAATGCGTAGGATGCAATATTGAATGGAACACCTAAGAAAATATCCGCCGAACGCTGATAAAGTTGACAAGATAATTTCCCCTCCGCAATGTAAAATTGAAAAAGACAATGACACGGAGGCAACGCCATTTCCTCTATTAATGCAGGATTCCAAGCTGATACAATCAAGCGACGAGAATCTGGCGTTTCCTTAATCATCGTTAAAAGATTGTTAATTTGATCAATATGGCGTCCATCAGGAGCGGGCCAAGAACGCCACTGATAACCATAAACAGGACCAAGATTTCCCTTTTCATCAGCCCACTCGTCCCAAATTGACACACCATGCTCTTTCAACCAAGCGATATTTGTATCGCCTTTAAGAAACCACAAAAGTTCATAAATAATTGAACGTAAGTGTAGTTTCTTTGTTGTCAACAACGGAAATCCTGCTTGTAAATCAAAACGCATCTGATACCCAAAGATAGATCGCGTTCCAACACCCGTTCGATCTGTCCGATCAATACCCTGATTTAAAACATGAGATAAAAGAGCAAGATATGATTTCATGAGGGTATTATGTCCGATTCTTCTTATTATAGAAAATAAAAACTGTAAAATCCGTACAAACATAATTCAAATCTTTTTCCAAAAACATCTTACACAAGAAATTATCATGATCTAACTAAATTTTTGATGCAAAAGATAAAATACTATAGACAGCTTCTAAAAAAATGACATAAATGAACAAAGATGGATGAACATCAAATAAAGGGATCGACTATGGAAAAACAAGAAGCTTTAAAACCACATGATACAAGAAAACGTATCTGGGCTATCGTGTCCAGTGCATCAGGTAATCTAGTAGAATGGTATGACTTTTATGTTTATTCCTTTACATCTATTTATTTTGCATCACAATTCTTTCCCTCAGATGGCAATGACGTTACGCAACTTTTAAAAGCGGCGGGTGTTTTTGCTATTGGTTTTCTTATGCGCCCAATCGGCGGATGGCTTTTTGGCTTCATTGCCGATCGTTACGGACGCAAACGCTCAATGCTTATCTCTGTTTTTATGATGTGTGGTGGTTCGTTCTTAATCGCCCTACTTCCTACCTATGAAACCATTGGAATGGCAGCAGGAATTCTTTTACTTTTACTCAGAATGCTTCAGGGGCTTTCTGTCGGTGGTGAATACGGTACAACAGCAACTT
This sequence comes from Bartonella sp. AP19HLJMH, assembly GCF_042196245.1. NCBI lineage: Bacteria > Pseudomonadati > Pseudomonadota > Alphaproteobacteria > Hyphomicrobiales > Bartonellaceae > Bartonella > Bartonella sp. AP19HLJMH. Next base: position 89,692 of record NZ_JBHIPX010000006.1, on the reverse strand, counting down.
ATATGAGCGAAATCGCCCTCAAAAATCGCCGCGGATTTTTTAGCTCTTTCCAATATACCACACTGATTGGTGGTCAACTTCTAGCCAGTCTCGTTATATTCATTTTAGCGCTTTATCTCACCGAAGATCAGCTAAAAGCGTGGGGTTGGCGTATTCCATTTGCCATTGGTGGATGCGGCGCAATTGTTGCGATTTATCTACGCCGCACACTCCATGAGACAACGACCAAAGAAAGTCGTTCTAGTGCACAAGCTGGTAGTATTAGGGGACTTCTGAGCAACCACCGAAAAGCTTTCTTTCTGGTTATTGGCTTTACAGCTGGAGGATCGCTCACATTCTACACCTATACGACTTACATGCAGAAATATCTGATCACAACCACTGGCTTTGATAAACATACAGCCACAACAATCATGACGGCTGCACTCTTTGTTTTCATGTTACTCCAACCCCTCTTTGGTGCTCTTGCAGATAAAATTGGAACAAGAACTTCACTCCTTATTTGGAGTGTCTTATCTATTATCTTTACCATTCCTGGACTTAATATGATTGGTAGTACTGATAGTACATGGATTGCTTTATCAGTCATTACTGGAATGCTCTGCATTATGAGCTTTTATACATCTATCTCTGGCATTGTAAAATCAGAAATGTTTCCCGCTTCAGTACGAGCAATAGGAGTTGGGCTCTCTTATGCTATTGCCAACGCACTGTTTGGCGGTTCTGCTGAATATGTCGCGCTTGGATTAAAAGATCTTGGATATGAATCTGTCTTCTATTTTTATATAACCGGCATGATGATTATTGCATTCATTGCTGTTCTCTTAATGCCAGATGCTCGCAAAAAAGGGTATTTACAAGGAGACGATATTCATTAACCTTTAATGTTAACAAACAAGGATTTTAACAAAAAAGCCCAGAGTACTGGGCTTTTTTTTATATTCTTTCCGATAGAAGTTTAAAGCTCACAATTTTTTATCCCTTCAAACACTTTAAAGAAGCAATGTTCCCTCCTGCACACGCCGCTTATAAAAATAAATGGCTTCATATTATTATGTAATAAATACTTCTTTAGTTGAATTTAATTCACTGAAGATAAAAAACGTTTGATTTATTTTAATATTCCCATGCCCACTCAAAATCGAAGAAAAGTGATTATCTTTCAAGAAATTTTATCAATAATAAAGATTACACTCATGATTTTGTTTAATACGTTCTTAATAGTACCCCCTCATGCAAAACAAATCCTTTCATGAAAAATAGAAAATACCATTTTATTATGAATTCGCACACTTTTTTGAGAAACATTTCTCAATGCACCCAACTCCATTTCACAACGGCACCCGTGAATGACATAACGTAAAAGCCCCGTAAAGTATAAACATGGGCATCACTCTCTTTACACTTAATAAAAGTGCAAGCCGCTATCATTATACTATTGAGGAATTCTTAATATTGTACTCCCCCTTAACACTTAAGATCATTCCTAAAAAGTATTTTAACTGATACACCAACCTCGCATGAAATAGTCAATAACATCATTTTACGAAACAACATCAAGCATATAAACTAAAGAGTATCATATCTTCATAAACACTCTGCATATGCAAATAATTCACAATCAAACAAAAAATAATATTTCCTTAAGGATAGTAAAAAGCGTATGATTTACGCAATGTAACAACACCATGAGCCCAAAACACCACTGATAGCTCTAGAAGAAATCTTTATGTTTCCCTAAAAAATTATCATGATACAATGGCGTTTTTATAATGCACATCGTAAATAGCTTTAAAAAGAAGAAAAGTTATAAATCTAAAAGGGGAATACTTCATGAATAATCAAACAACTTTAGATCCACATGATACAAGGAAACGTATTTTTGCTATCATATCCAGCGCATCAGGAAATCTGGTAGAATGGTACGACTTTTATGCTTACTCCTTTGCATCGGTTTATTTTGCATCACAATTTTTTCCTGAAGATGAAGATATTGTTACACAACTGTTAAAAACGGCAGGAATCTTTTTTATTGGCTTTCTTATGCGTCCAATTGGAGCATGGCTCTTTGGATACATTGCGGATCGTTATGGACGTAAACGCTCAATGCTTATTTCTGTTTTTATGATGTGTGGTGGCTCTTTTCTCATTGCCATACTTCCCACTTATAAAACCTTGGGAATAACAGCAGCATTTCTTCTCCTTTTAGTCCGTATGTTTCAAGGGCTTTCCGTTGGCGGTGAATATGGTACAGCAGCAACGTATATGAGTGAAGTTGCGCCCAAAAATCGTCGTGGTCTCTTTGCTTCTTTTCAATATGCAACAACGATCTCAGGTCAACTTCTGGCAAGTTTTATAATATTTATTTTAGCCATTTACCTTAACGAGGATCAGTTAAAAGCATGGGGATGGCGTATTCCCTTTGTCATTGGTGGCTTTGGAGCAATCGTTGCAATTTATCTGCGTAGCTTGCTTCATGAAACAACAACCCTCAAAAGCCGCTCTGAACAACACGCTGGTAGTCTTAAAGAACTTTTTCGTAATCATAAAAAAGCTTTCTTTTTGGTTGTTGGCTTTACAGCTGGTGGATCTCTCACATTTTATACATACACCACTTATATGCAAAAATATCTGATCACAACCACTGGTTTTGATAAACAAACCGCAACAACGATAATGACTGCCGCCCTCTTTGTTTTTGTGCTACTCCAACCCCTTTTTGGTTCCCTAGCCGATAAAATTGGAGCAAGAGCTTCACTCATTAGTTGGGGGGCATTATCCATTATCTGCACCATTCCTGTACTTAAAATGATCGGTAATGCCCATAATCCATGGACAGCACTCTTAATCATTATTGGAATACTCTGTGTTATGAGTTTTTATACGTCCATTGCTGGTATCATAAAAGCAGAATTGTTCCCTGCTTCAATCCGAGCAATTGGTGTTGGATTTGCTTTTGCCATTGGCAACGCACTCTTTGGCGGTTCTGCTGAATATGTAGCGCTTGGATTAAAAAATATGGGATACGAATCTGTTTTCTTTTTTTACATCGTTGGTATGATGGTCATTGCACTCATCTCTATTCTTCTTATGCCCGATATAGATAAAGGAGGATATCTCGATAAAGACGATAGACTTCATTAAACTTATTTTCTGGATAAAAAAAGCCCAAGAAATTGGGCTTTTTTTGATCTCCTCTCCACCCTAGTAAAGAACGAAAAGCCCGCCCCGCATTCGTCTTACAAACAACTCAGTTTCTTTTAAATTGTCTATAGTTACTGCCCTCTTTATGTAATTTACTTGATAAGATTCTATGGGCAGCCCTACCCTAAATATTTATCACGATATCTAAAAAACACCTCATACGGAAAACCTTATCTGAGGCTTACCTCACCCTCCTAAATGATGATGTGTTATGATACAATAAGATAATTAAGGACACAAAATCCCCTTTTACATTACTTAAGCTTTTTGAAATATTTTCAGTTTTGGGGCTTTCTGCTCATAAAGACCATCTCTTCTATAATCTTCCGGTATGCCAATAATTGCATTCTTCTCATAAAGTTTAAAGGTATCTTGATCTACTTTTCAATGTCCTCTCCCTTTAAATGCAACGTGATAACTTTTTATTCTATAACACAAGTAAAAATCTTAAAACGAATGACAACATAACTCTAATAAATCATCTTAAAGAGTTTCCCTAAGAAATTGTTATAATACCATTGAATTTTTCTGGAAATCATAAACAATTATGTTTAGAAAATATGAACTATAAATCCAAAAGGGGAACAATTCATGAAAAATGAAACAACTTCAGCATCACAGGATGCAAGAAAACGTGTTTTTGCTATTATAGCAAGCGCATCAGGAAATCTCGTAGAATGGTATGATTTTTACGTTTACTCATTTGCATCAATTTATTTTGCATCACAATTCTTTCCCTCCGATGGTGATACGATTACGCCACTGTTAAAAACCGCAGGTGTGTTTTTTATTGGCTTTCTTATGCGCCCTATTGGAGCTTGGTTTTTAGGGTTTGTCGCCGATCGTTATGGACGTAAACGCTCGATGCTTATATCCATTTTTATGATGTGTGGTGGCTCTTTTTTCATCGCCATACTTCCCACCTATGAAACCTTAGGAGTAACATCAGCAATCCTTTTACTTTTAGCTCGGATGATGCAAGGACTTTCAGCAGGTGGTGAATATGGTACAGCAGCCACTTATATGAGCGAAGTTGCCCTCAAAAAACATCGTGGGCTTTTTGCTTCTTTCCAATCTGCCACCCTTATTACAGGTCAACTTCTTGCCAGCTTCATTATATTTATTCTAGCATCTTATCTCTCTGAAGATCAGTTAAAAGCATGGGGATGGCGCATTCCTTTTGTAATTGGTGGTTTCGGGGCAGTGATTGCGATTTATCTGCGTCGTTCTCTCCACGAAACAACCACGAAAGAAAGCCGCTCTCACAAACACTCTGGCAGTCTTAAGGAACTTCTCACCAAGCATACAAAAGCCGTTGTCGTAATTGCATGCTTTGCATCAGGAGGATCACTCACATTTTACACCTTTACGACTTATATGCAAAAATATCTGATCACAACCACCGGCTTTGATAAACATACCGCAACAACGATTATGACAGCTGTACTATTTATTTTCATCCTATTCCAACCCATAGCTGGTATCATAGCCGATAAAATTGGAACAAAAACTTTACTTATCATTTGGAGTATACTCTCTGTCATCTTTACATTTCCTGGACTCTGGATAATCGGTAATACGCATAGTATATGGGTTGCCTTTTCCGTCATTATTGGCTTGCTCTTCATTATGAGCATGTATACATCCATCTCTGGTGTCGTCAAATCAGCAATGTTTCCCTCTTCAATACGCGCATTAGGCGTTAGCATCTCTCATGCCATTGGCAACGCCTTATTTGGTGGTTCTGCTGAATACGTTGCGCTTGGATTAAAAAAGTACGGTCATGAATCACTCTTTTATTTTTATATAACCGTCGTGATGATCATGGCATTCATTGCTCTTCTCTTTGTCCCGAGTATGCGTAAAGGAGGCTACCTCCAAGAGGATGAAAAACATTAACCCTTTTTATCAACGAAAAAGCCCAAGAAATTGGGCTTTTTTTTTATCATTATCACAAATTTAATATTGTTTAAATTTTATGAAGTGCATTAAGGTGCTTAGCAACTAGATAATAAAAAGTCACACGACTTTTTCTACGCTCTCCAGACATCATCTCAGCCACTTTTGAAACAGCCATTTTAGCACTCTTCTCATCGGCTTCTAAAACATCTTGAACCCATTTTTCAACACGTTCTAACTCTTTTAGATCCGATGTAGCAACAAGCGCTGCATCCTGCTTTTTCATCACTAAAGCTAAACGACGGCTAAGTCGTTCTACTGCTGCTTCATCGGGATTTGAATCATATAGTTTAATATCTGCTAGATTATTTGTCATTTTGCATCATCTCCTCTCCAAAAATGAGCGGACTATACTTTACAGCCGCATCATATAGCTCCATAAATAATTAGAGGATTAAAAATATTAACAACCCCCCTTTTCCTAAGACTGTTCTTCATCTATATTTAGAGGGCTGGTTCACCAGCTATGGTAATAAATGGACGGTGAAATAAACCTATTGGACCCGGGGGCGGTACCCGGCGCCTCCACCAAAATATAAGAAACCAAAATTATATTTTGGTGGGGGCGAAATAGGATCGACAAGGGTGTAAAGATCGCTCTTTTACTCGGCATTGTACCACCGTTATCGGGCTAAATGAGTAGTTGCAAATGACAACTATGCGGAAGCACGTCTCGCCGCTTAAGGTGGTGTGAATGTTTCAATTTAAGTCTTAAACCGTCGCAGGTTTAAGCGGGGTTCGGAGGCACCTGGCAACAGAAGCCTTCACTTTTTTAAATGTTGTTGATTGATCTTTCAGACATTATCAGACATTATTTACCATAGAGTTTCGTATTTATTCGATTTATTGAGGTGCATCGTAGAAAAAATCTGCTAATTTAAAATATATTCTGTCACACAATATCAATACGCCCCATTCTGCTACGTGAAATAAAAGGAATAAACTTCGATGGTTAAAGATCAAATCCGTTACGATATTCTCGTTCAGGATGCGCTTCGTGGAGTTATCCGTAAAGTTTTATCGGAAGTTGCCAAAGCAGGTCTTCCGGGAAATCATCATTTTTTTATAACTTTTTTGACAAATGCCCCAGGCGTTAAAATTTCTCCTCGGCTAAAAAATCGCTATCCTGAGCAAATGACAATCGTCTTACAACATCAATTTAGAGATCTCAGTGTTTCAGAAACAGCTTTCGAAGTAACCCTCTCTTTCAGGGAAATAACCGAAAAGCTCGTGATTCCTTTTACTTCCATTCAGGTCTTTTATGATCCTGTAGCAGCATTTGAAGCAGCATTTGATCTGCCCTCAAATCTGACCTCTGGAGAAAGTGAAAATTCAGAAAATACCTCAACTACGCCTATTACCTTATCAAACAAACAAAAAAAAGAAAATACGCTTACAAAAGAACAAAATCTCAGTACAAATAAAGAACCTTCAAATAACGATGCAAAACAAAATCAAAGTGCTGATGTTGTCTCTTTAGATTCCTTTCGGAAAAAATAATTTTTCTCATGACTGAATTGATTAATCTTCGCCAATTTCGAAAACAAAAAAAACGTACAGAAAAATCTCTTTGTGCTGAGCAAAATCGTTATCGTTTTGGACGAACAAAAACTGAAAAAAATTTTGAGCAGCAAAAATCTTTAAAAATGCAAAAATTTCTTGATCAAAATCGTTTGCGAAACGACGAATAAAGGTGGAAAAATGCACGAAAATAATTCTATCGATTGGTCAAAAGTCATTCCACGAAAGATATCTGTTCGCGTTGATGGACACGCAACAAGCGTCTCTTTAGAACCACCATTTTTAGATATTCTAAAAGATATAGCCCGCAAAAAAGGACAATCTTTAGCCTTTATTATTACCGATATTGATAGCAAAAGACCACAACAAGTAAATCTTTCGGCTTCGTTACGCGTTTATGCCCTTCAAAGCGTTCTCACCCAAAGCCTTTAATGGTTGTGCTTATTTTTTTACGTTCTCTTTCTGTCTGTTCAACTGAAACTGTTGTGACTTTTTAAGAGAAGTTTTTTTAATCTAGAACTTCAATAAAAAAAAGACTACAAAAGAGAGATAATGAGTAATTTTTCTGATCATACCATACCTTTCTTTGAAGAAGATTCCCCTCCAGACCATGATAAGAAGAGCTCTGGTTTTTTCTCCCATACTCTAAAAGAACAAAAATCATATAACACAGACTATTTAGAACAACTCAATCCAGAACAGCAACAAGCTGTTATGAATACTGATGGACCTCTTTTAGTTCTTGCAGGTGCTGGTACAGGAAAAACACGCGTTTTAACAACCCGTATTTCTCACATTTTACGCTCTGGACTTGCCTCTCCTCAGCAAATACTTGCTGTCACTTTCACCAACAAAGCAGCCCGTGAAATGAAAATACGTATTGGTGAACTTATTGGAGAAGTTGTTGAAGGTATGCCTTGGCTTGGAACCTTTCATTCCACTGGAGCTAAAATTTTACGCCGTCACGCAGAGCTTGTTGATTTAAAAAGAAACTTTACAATTCTCGATAGCGATGATGTTCTTCGACTTTTAAAACAACTTATTCAAGCTGAAGGATTAGACGATAAGCGTTGGCCCGCACGAAACCTTGCCATGATGATTGATTCTTGGAAAAATCAAGGACTTTCACCAACACATATCTCAAAAAGTGATGCTCATTCCTTTGGTAACGGCATGGGACGTGAACTTTATCACAGTTATCAAAATCGATTAAAAGATCTTAATGCTTGTGATTTTGGTGACCTTCTACTTCATTCTATCTCTATCTTCCAACATAATCCAGATATCCTTCGCGAATATCATTCTCAATTTCGTTATATTCTTGTCGATGAATATCAAGATACAAATACAGCACAATATCTTTGGCTTCGCCTTTTGGCCCAACATCCTCAAGGTCAACATGTTAATCTTTGTTGTGTTGGCGATGATGATCAATCCATTTATGGATGGCGTGGTGCAAAAGTCGAAAACATATTACGTTTTGAAAAAGATTTTCCTTCTGCTAAAATTATTCGTCTAGAACGCAATTATCGCTCAACATCTCATATTCTTAAAACCGCCTCCCATCTCATTGCTCATAATGAAGAAAGACTGGGAAAAGTCCTTTTTTCTGCTCAAATAAAGAGTGAGGAAGAAAAGGTAAAAATTCATTCAGCATGGGATTCGGCAGAAGAAGCACGAGCAATCGGAGAAGAAATCGAACGCGCACAACAAACCGGTCATGCATTAAATCATATGGCTATATTGGTACGCGCATCATTTCAAATGCGTGAATTTGAAGATCGCTTTGTAACACTTGGCCTTAATTATCGCGTCATTGGTGGTCCTCGTTTTTATGAGCGAATGGAAATACGTGATGCCATGGCTTATTTACGCGTTGTTGTCCAACCTACTGATGATTTAGCTTTTGAGCGTGTTATTAATACACCCAAACGCGGCATAGGAGATGCAACCCTGCGCATTCTTTATGAGAGTGCACGTGCACGTGCTGTTCCTCTCTTTTCTGCTGCCGCAGACATCATTGAAACAGATGAATTAAAGCCTAAGGCACGCAGTGCGTTACGAAGCCTCATTGAAAACTTCCGCCGCTGGCAAAATATGCTTCAAGACACTCCTCATAGAGAACTTGCCGAGATCGTCCTTGATGATTCTGGTTATACAACCATGTGGTTAGAAGATCGCTCACCAGAGGCTCCTACAAGACTAGAAAATCTTAAAGAAATGATTCGTTCCATGGAACAATTTGAAAATCTTCAAAGTTTTTTGGAACATGTTGCACTCGTTATGGAAACGGAAAATAATGAAAATATGGATGCAGTCAACATCATGACACTTCATTCAGCCAAAGGACTTGAATTTGAAACAGTTTTTCTTCCAGGTTGGGAAGAAGGACTCTTTCCCCACCAGCGCTCATTAGATGAAGGTGGACGTTCAGGATTAGAAGAAGAACGGCGTCTTGCTTACGTAGGTCTAACAAGAGCAAAAAAACATTTGCATATATGGTTTGTATCGAATCGAAGAATTCATGGACTTTGGCAACCTGCTCTTCCCTCCCGTTTTCTAGATGAATTACCAGCAGAACATATAGAAGTTGTAGAAATGGAAACATCCTATGGTGGTTATGGAAAATCTTCCTTTCAATATCACGATTCTTTTTATAATGACTATGCAACACCAAGACAAAAGCGTGCACAAAAAAACAAGAATATTGAAGGGAAAGTTATCTCTCAATCAATCTCTCATGTACCATCAGATTTTTCTGTCAATGATCGGATTTTTCACATAAAATTTGGTTATGGTCATATTACAGCAATAGACGATCATAAATTGACAATAATGTTCGAAAAAGCCGGAGAAAAGCGTGTACTAGACAATTTTGTAAACAAAGCTTAATTACAAGCAAACCATGATCCGTTTTTCCAAGAGATCATTTTGTTTTATTCTGACTATCATTTCCATTTACGAACAAAGGCTTCAATGGGCAGATTTTGCATATCAGGCAATGCGTCGTGAATTTTATCAAGTGGCCAATCCCACCAAGCCATATCTAAAAGGCATTCTATCACATGATTGGGAAAACGCATCCGCAATCGCTTAGCAGGCACCCCAACGACAATCGTATAAGGCATAACATCTTTCGTTATAACAGCGTTCGCGCCAATGATAGCGCCATGACCAATTGTCACTCCAGGCATAATAACCGCACCATGTCCAATCCACACATCATGCCCAATAATAACACGTTTTGCACAACGCCTTTCACGAAAACCACTATCTAATGCCATATAACGAAAATATTCGTTTGGACGATAGGTTATTTTATGCGTTGAAACGCGCTCCATAGGATGCTCCAACGCATTCATCCGTACATGAGATGCAATAGAACAAAAACGCCCAATATCGCTATAAATAGCCTCACTATTACGCTCTAAATAAGAAAAATCTCCAACGGTTACATCCCGTAAAATCACCCGCTCATTAATTTCCACATAGCGCCCTAATTTACAACCATACAGCCGCGCTGTCGTATGGATACGAGGTTCACTTTCATGAAATCGAAGATCTTTCTCAATATTCATACATCTTTCACCAATGTTTTATCAATAGATATGGAAAGACATACCAATCAAGCCAATAAAATCAACCATGAAACAAACATTGCAAAACAAACCTGCCGATGTTACAATTTCTCGATCTATCTAAGAGAGTCAAACTATGAAAAATGTAATACGCATCTTGGGGCTGACAATCATATTTCTTGCAGGTGTTTTTATTTATGATACGCTGACAAATAAGCCTTTAGGTGATAACTTTACTCTCACTGATTCTAATGGAAAAAATATTACTGAGGCTGATGTTCGAAGCAAGCCTTCAATAATTTTTTTCGGCTTCACTATGTGTCCTGAAAGCTGCCCTACCACACTGATGAATCTTGATCGATGGCTTACAGCCCTTGGGCCTGAAGCTGATAAATTAGGTATATGGTTTGTGACTGTTGATCCTGAACGTGACACACCAAAAGTACTCCATGATTATCTCAGTAATTTTAACAATAAAATTGTTGGCATTAGTGGAGATCCTGATAAAGTTCATAAAATGGTCAATTCTTTCAACATCGTTGCTGAAAAAGTCCCTGAAACAGATGGAAACTATACATATAACCATACAGCAGCAATTTTTTTACTCAAAAAAGGTGGAAAATTAGCTGGCGTTATTCGTTATGACACGAAAGAAAGCGATAGCGAATTAAAAGATGAAATCGCCATTGAACGGTTAAAAAAACTCATCTTAAACTAAAAAAAGCCGATCAAAAGAAAGAACAGCATGTCGCAACAAATTCGCCTCTATTATACTGCTTCTAAAAATGAAGCAGAACGGTTCTATACCCTTATAGAAACAGCCTTTGACGAAGAAGGTTATCCTCTTGCTCTTACAGAGATAGATGAACAAAATGCTGTATATGAGCTTTCTCTATATGTCGATCAAGACAATCAAGAGAACGCATTAAAACATTTTGCAAGCGTTCTCTCTATAGATTTTGATAAAATTAATATGGAAGTTTTACCCAACATTGATTGGGTACAAAAAAGCCTAGAAGGACTAAAACCTGTGCAAGCTGGTCCTTTTTTCCTTCATGGAAGTCACAACCGAAACGCCATTCCAGCAAATGTTCTCCCTATTGAAATTGAAGCTAATCAAGCTTTTGGCACCGGACATCATGGAACAACAGCCGGTTGTTTAGAAATGATTGCCAAAGTCATGAAACACGAAAATCCAAAAAATGCCCTTGATCTTGGTACTGGGAGCGGTGTACTAGCCATTGGCATAGCAATGCTCAAACCCATTACTGTGCTTGCGTCCGATATTGACCCAATTGCTGTTCAAGTTGCACAACACAATATCGAATTCAATGGTGTCAAGGAATATATTACAGCTATTACAGCAACAGATTTTTCCCATGATGCAATTGCATCACGAACCCCTTTTGATCTCATCGTTGCCAATATCCTTGCTAATCCGCTTATTGAACTTGCGCAAGAAGTGGTAACGGCACTTCAAAAAGGGGGATCACTTATACTCTCTGGAATTCTTGAAGAACAACATGCCCATGTTTTGGAGACTTATATAAAACAAGGACTGAAGCATATCGAAACATACCACCGGCAAGGATGGGTTACGATACACCTGAAATAAAATAAAAGAAAAGGACGTCGTTATGTATCAATCTTTTGAGGCGACAACAAATCCTGCTTATGCAGCAGAACGCATTTCTTGCCTTCGTAAAGAACTCGATCACCTTGGACTCGATGGTTTTCTTGTTCCGCGGTGCGATGAACACCAAGGAGAGTATGTCCCTCCTCATGCTCAACGCCTTAGCTGGTTAACCGGCTTTACTGGATCAGCTGGGATTGCACTGATTTTAAAAAACAAAGCCATCATATTTACAGATGGGCGATATAAGCTCCAAGTTCGCCAACAAACTGATCCTGATATTTTTAATTATGAAGATCTCATAACTTGTCCTCCCTCACAATGGCTTGAAAAAAATGGTCAAAAACTTTCTATTGGCTTTGATCCATGGCTCCACACGATTGCTGCCACCGATGCATTAAAAAACGCATTAGAAATGAAAGCAGGTGGAAAACTTGTAGAAGTTCAACATAATCCCATTGATCTGCTCTGGCATGATCAACCAAAATTACCACAATCTGCCTTATCAATTCACCCTCTCAAATATGCTGGGTGCGATACAGATGAAAAACTCGCTTTGATTTACAAAGATATACAGCAAACTCATGCAAATGCTTTTATTTTTACAGACCCCTCTTCCATTGCATGGACATTCAATATACGGGGCAATGATGTTTCCAACACGCCTTTTTCCCTTTGTTTTGCTCTCATTCCACTTAACAAAACACCAGCCTTATTCATTGACAACAAAAAACTTGGTGTAGAACAGAAACAATATCTGGAACGTTATGCAAAATTATATGAACCAGAACAGCTTATTCCCAAGATCAAAGAGTATGTTCAAAAAGGGACAGTGTTTGCCTTAGATCCACAGCTAACATGCGAAAAATTACGAACTGTTATTGAAGAAAAAAATAGCTCTTTTATCACACTTACCGATCCTGCTGCTCTACCACGTGCCATTAAAAATGACACAGAACTCAATGGCGCACGCAAAGCGCATCTACGCGATGGTGTTGCCCTAACCCGTTTTTTTTCTTGGTTAGATAAACAAATACCAGGGTCAATAAGTGAAATTTCTGCTGCTCAAAAATTAGAAGAATTTCGCATAAATACAGCAAAAGAAATGGGAGAAAAACTTGAAGATCTTTCTTTTGATACAATCTCCGCAACAGGAGAAAATGGTGCCATTATTCATTATCGTGTAACAACGCAAACAAATAAACAACTCAAAGCCGGTGAACTTTACCTCGTTGATTCAGGTGGACAATATCGTGATGGCACGACTGATGTCACACGTACAGTAGCAATTGGGAATATTGGAGAAGAAGAAAAACGCTGTTTCACTCTTGTTCTCAAGGGCATGATTACTCTTTCAACTGCTTGCTTTCCCAAAAGAACCCGTGGACAAGACCTTGATGCTCTTGCACGCATTGCATTGTGGAAAGCTGGTTTTGATTATGCCCATGGCACCGGTCATGGTGTTGGATCTTATCTTTCTGTCCATGAAGGACCGCAAAATATTTCTCGCAAAGGGTGCCAAGAACTCATCTCCGGTATGATTCTTTCAAACGAGCCAGGCTATTACCGCGAAGGCGCTTTTGGTATCCGTCTTGAAAATTTGATGATTGTGAAACCAGCACAAAAAATTGATGGTGGAGATATAGAAATGCTCTCGTTCGAAACACTCACACATTGCCCCATTGATCGACGGTTAATCCTTCCAGAGCTTTTGACACAAGAAGAACGGCAATGGCTCAATGATTACCATGCGCGCGTTTATCAGATGAATGCACCTTACTTAAATGAAGAAGATAAAAAATGGGCAAAAGAAGCAACAATGCCCCTTTAAATGAAGCAACCTATAACTTTTACCCTTTCTACAAAACACTACACCCTTCTCTTTTAAAGAGAGAAGTGCGAATTTACCATCAGCAAACACAAAAAATGCTTCTATGAAATACTTCAAGTTTTTTTGCCGATACGGCAAAAGCCTTCCAAAATTGAAACAGAACGGGATACACTCGCAAAAGATAATGCTTATCAATTATCCTCCACCATCTCCACATGAGTTATAGCCTTATTCTGCTATATAGAAATTTTCATTATATTTTGTAACCCTCCGCGTCGCATTTCTAAAACGCCCATTATAACCAACTTATTACGTCGTTTAGATTCAAAAATTCTGCATATTTATTTACAATTTTTACCTTGCTTCACAATGATAATTTATAAATTTTACTAATAATAACCTTGTATATTCTTCATCATAATAGTTTAAGTTTAATATTTAAGTTCAACGTTAATTATTTTAAATAACGTAATAAATATTAAAATATATGGCGCTCTGTTTTTGCAAAAAATAGCCCCTTTATCTCCTTTTTGATTCCAGCTCCCCCAAATGTAAGAGAGATAACCACACAAACAGCATATGCATCTTCTAGAAAACATCCTCTAAACATTATGTTTCTCAATCAGCTGTAGCCAAGCCTCTTCATCGATAACCTCAACACCTAATTCTTCAGCTTTAGCCAATTTGGAGCCCGCTCCAGGTCCTGCAACAAGAAGATCTGTTTTTTTAGAAAGTGAACCAGATGTTTTAGCCCCTAATCGCTCTGCCAATGCTTTTGCTTCATCGCGTGACATATGCGCCAAAGTTCCTGTAAAAACAATGATCTTCTCCGCTATTGGTGAAGAATCTGCTATGATAGGCTCCTCATCAAGAGGAGTTACTTCTTCAAGCAAAACAGATAAAATCTCACGGTTATGCTCTTCTTGATAAAAATCAACAATTGCGCTCCCTACCTGTGGTCCAATTCCTTCGATATTGGTAAGCTCTATCCAAGCCTCATTTCCTTCTTCATTTTCCTTATCACATGGCATAAATGCTTCCATAGCCGCAGTCTCAAAAGCTGTATAATTTTTATAAGCACGTGCAAGGCGGCGTGCATTCACTTCGCCAACATGACGAATCCCCAATGCAAACAAAAAACGGCTCAAAGGAATTTCTCGGCGCGCATTAATGGCATCATACAATTTTCGCACTGAAACAGTACCAAAACCTTCCATATTTTCCAAACGTATCAAAGACTTTTCTTGGCGCCGTTGTAAAGTAAAAATATCGGCTGGTGTATGAATACAAAGCGCCTCATCTTGAGCATAGAAAAAAAACTCTACCTGTTTTTTACCCAAGCCCTCAATATCAAAAGCATTGCGTGAAACAAAATGACGAATACGTTCAATTGCTTGTGCCGGACAAATAAGCCCCCCTGTACAGCGACGCACGGCTTCTCCCACTTCACGAACAGCATGACTCCCACAAGCTGGGCACAAATGAGGAAAAATAAAAACAGCAGCATCTTTCGGGCGTTTTTCAATGATAACATCAATAACTTGAGGGATCACATCACCAGCACGTTGTACAATCACGCTATCGCCTACACGGATATCACGTCCTTCACGAATGGGCTCTCCTTTATGACCAATTCCCTTAATATAATCCTCATTATGCAAACTAGCATTGGTCACCACCACTCCACCAACAGTAATAGGCGTAAGGCGTGCAACAGGTGTCAAAGCTCCCGTGCGACCAACTTGAATGTCAATATCTTCCAAAAGCGCTATCGCTTTTTCTGCTGGAAATTTATGGGCGATAGCCCAACGCGGCGAACGAGAAACAAACCCCAAGCGCTTTTGGAGCATCAAATCATTAACCTTATAAACAATACCATCAATATCATAGCTTAAAGAATGACGGCATTCTTCGATATCGTGATAATAGCAAATAATATCTTCTACTGTCTTAAAAACTTTTGTTAATGGATTGATAACAAAGCCATACTCTTTTAGCTTTTTCATCATCTCCATTTGACTTTCTGCCAATATTTCACTCACCTCACCACAAGCATAAGCAAAAAATTGAAGTTTTCTGCTAGCAGTTATCCGTGAATCAAGCTGACGGAGAGAACCAGCCGCCGCATTTCGAGGATTGGCAAAGGTTAACTTGCCCTTCTCTTGTTGGCTGATATTTAGTGCTTGGAAATCTTCCCGCCCCATATAAACTTCACCACGCACCTCAATGATATCAGGAAAATCACCTTGCAAAACTTGTGGAATATCAGCAATTGTTCGGGCATTTGCCGTCACATTTTCACCGACAGTTCCATCCCCACGCGTTGCCGCACGCACAAGCTGCCCCTTTTCGTAGCGCAAAGACAAAGATAAACCATCAATTTTTGGCTCCGCTGTTATTTCCAACACTTGTGTTTCTGGAAGCCGTAAAAAACGACGAATACGCTCAACAAATTCAGTAACATCTTCAGAGCTAAACGCATTATCAAGTGAAAGCATAGGCTGTGCATGAACAGATTTTTCAAATTTTTCAGAAATTGGTGCTCCAATTTTATGTGAAGGAGAATCAATACGTATAAGTTCTGGAAAAAGAGCTTCAATTTCTGCATTACGACGACGTAAAGCATCATATTCTGCATCAGAAATTTCAGGCTGATCATCACGATTATAAAGCACATCATGACGTGCAATCTCTTTTGCCAACCACTCTAATTCACGTTCTGCTTCAACAGCTGTGAGATTTTTATCTGCATCTTTGTTCATAAAATCTATTCCAAATTACAAGCGCTGCCACAAGGGCCTCCCACGCCTCCTCATCAAGTGAATCTCAATAAATATAAGCTTTCTAGTATTTTTATCGCTGACTAATTACCTTTATGCGAGAAGCTTTTGAGCCGCTGCACGCGCTTCTTCAGTAATCTGTTCTCCAGCCAACATACGGGCAATTTCTTCTGCACGCTCATGTTCTTTCATTTTATGAATCGCAGTAACAAAGCGTCCTTTATCATGACTCTCAATTTTTGAAATAAGAAAATGACCATGCGCTTTCGATGCAACCTGTGGAGCATGCGTAATAGCGAAAACTTGGACATGTTCTGATAAGCGTTGCAACCGTTGCCCAATAGCCGCTGCAACAGCCCCCCCAACGCCTGTATCAATTTCATCAAAAATCAGCGTCGGTGCTGATCCTCGATCAGATAAAACAACTTTTAATGCCAGCAAAAAACGGGATAATTCACCGCCAGAAGCCACACTAAGCATCGGCCCAGCACGTGTTCCAGGATTTGTCCGCACCCAATATTCAATACGATCACATCCCTCTGCACTCCGCTTTTCCATATCACTTTGCATTTCAACAATAAATTCAGCCCTCTCTAACTTCAATGCCGGCAACTCAGCCATAACACTTTCAGATAAATGCTTTGCTGTCTCCCGACGCTTTATTGTTAAGGCTTGCGCCAATGTATCATAATTTTTCTTTGCCTGCTCTGCCTCATCTTCAAAACATGTCAATATAGTCTGAGCCTCTTCAAAATCAGCGAGTTCTGCGTCCATTTTATCGCGTAACTGAATCAATTCATCCGCAGAAACTTGATATTTACGAGCAAAACCCCGAAGAGAAAAAAGACGCTCTTCTATCCGTTCCAATTCATCAGGTTCAAAATCTAATGCTCGTATTGCCGTCTCAATACCTTCTTGTGCTGTTGCAAGTGCATGCAATGCCTCATCAATAGATTTCACCACTGGTGCAATAAGTTCTTGCGCCTCAGGAATTTTCCGCTCCAAACGCCTCACCAAATTAGAAAGCACTGGGATTGGTGATTTTTGACCCGTTAAAAGATCATCCGCTTCTTTAATATCTGTCGCTATTTTTTCTAATTTAAGCATATCAGCACGACGAAGAGAAAGAGCTTCCTCTTCACCAACTTTAAAATCAAGCTTTTCAAGCTCTTCTACACACGCACGAAGATAATCAACCTCCCGTACAGCACTCTCTACTTTAAGACGCTGCCGTTGCAAACGCTCCTCAAATTCACGCCATGTGTGATAACACTGACGCAAATTTTCCACTTCATCTTCAAGACCACCAAAGGCATCTAATAATTGGCGATGTGTAGCAACATCAACAAGCGCACGATCATCATGTTGTCCATGGATTTCAACCAGCAAACGGCCAACACTCCGCATCAATGCAACACTAGACACCTGATCATTGATAAAAACACGGCTACGTCCATCACTTGATTGCACACGTCGTAAAATAATATCACCCTCATCATCAAGACCATTCTCACGAATAAGTTGACGTGCAGGATGTGAAACAGACACATCAAAAACAGCTGTGACCTGCCCGCGGTCAGCCCCATGACGCACAAGCGAAGCATCACCCCGCCCCCCTAGAGCAAGTGATAAAGCATCAAGGAGAATAGACTTCCCCGCACCCGTTTCTCCAGTTAAAACCGTCAACCCCGCTGTAAAATGAATATCGAGCGTTTCGATCAAAACAATATTATGAATCGAAAGCTGTACCAACATAGAGAATCAACGTACCCTCTTCTTGTCACCACCTAAAGCATTTGAGATCCAAGAAGATTTATGCTCACGTGGTGATATTTTATTCTTCTGCAAGAGATTATAAGAAAATTTATACCACTCACTTTTGGGATAATTACGTCCTAAAATAGCTGCTGCCGTCTGTGCTTCCGCCGTTAAGCCGAGAGCAAGATTAACCTCAGTCAAGCGGAAAAGTGCTTCTTCAATTTGATTTGTATCAGAATACTCTTCAACCACGGTACGAAACCGTCTACTTGCCGCAAGATAGCGCCGCCCCTCTTCATAATAACGGCCGATCTGCATTTCTTTACCAGCCAGCTGTTCGCGCCCAAAACGGATTTTATCCTTAGCATCCTTGACATATTCAGAATTTGGATAGCGCTCTATAAGAAGCTGCATAGCAGCAATAGCGCGTTTCGTATCACGTTGATCACGCGTAACATCGGGAATCCGACGGAAAGAAGAAAGACCAATAATATAGTACGCATAAGCCGAGTCAGTTGACCCTGGATAAAGCGTAATATAGCGTTGAGCCATACTAATTGAATCATCATACTTTCCGAGTCGATAATTAGTAAAAGCACCCATGACCAAAGATTTACGCCCCCAGTCTGTATAAGCGTACTGTTTTTCAATCTTCAAAAACTTCTTCGATGCATCCCCAAGCCGCCCACTTTCAAGGCTAGCAAGCGCCTGATTATAGAGAACATCTGGTGGCTCTATTTTCAAAACATAAGCAGATGGATCAAGGGTATTTTTCTCTTTAAAG
Organism: Bartonella sp. AP19HLJMH; assembly: GCF_042196245.1. NCBI lineage: Bacteria > Pseudomonadati > Pseudomonadota > Alphaproteobacteria > Hyphomicrobiales > Bartonellaceae > Bartonella > Bartonella sp. AP19HLJMH. The sequence goes on along the minus strand of NZ_JBHIPX010000006.1, from coordinate 70,644 downwards.
AGACATCCCGCTAACATACAGGTGCTTCCTAAAAGTACCCCCCCCAATATCTTGCGTACAATGTTAGATTTTCTATATGTCATATTTCCAATGCACACATGAGATTTTTTCATAGTTTTTCCGGCCTCCAGAGAATATCACCTTGTAGCAAAAACAATTTATCAAAGGTTTTATACCATATCACTTTAAAATCCACATAACCAATTTAACAGTTTAGGTCAATCATCCCCTTAAAAATCAAATAAACGATAAAAAAATCTTGCCAATTTTTTTACTTTTTCTCTAAAAAGCTTTTTTCATAATATGATTCGTCTGCCAAAACAGCCTTCACCAATTGCGCATTAATTCTATGCCCACTACAATAAGAACGAAATAATCCAATAAAAGGTGCCCCAAGCAAAGCAGTATCACCAATCGCATCAAGCATCTTGTGCCGAACACATTCATTCTCCCAATAAGGACCATCGGGATTTAAAATTTTATCATTAAGGCCGATAACAAGAGAATTTTCCAAAGAAGCGCCTCTCGCCTTTCCAGAAAGCCTTAATTCTTCCACGTCTTTGATAAAACCAAAAGTGCGCGCACGTGACAAATTATCCCTAAACCCTCGTGTGGTAAGATCAAAACTGAAATGTTGCTTACCAATAACAGAAGAAGGAAAAGAGATCGTTATATCAAAACGACGTCCATCGAATGGCAAAAGCTCTGCAACACCATGAGCTCCTTCAACCCGCACCGGCTTTTTTATAATGAAATAAGAACGCAACGCATTTTGCTGTACAATACCAACATCTTCAAAAGCTTGGCAATATAGCCACGCTGAACCATCCAAAATAGGAATCTCATTATGTGACACTTCAATAACAAGATTATCCAAATTATAAGCAGCAATTGCCGCCATCAAATGTTCAATTGTTTCAACCCTTACATCTCCATCTCCAAGTACTGTTGATAATTCAGTTTCTCCTGTTTGCGATGCATGGGCTTGAAATATTTTCTCTGTTCCGTCTAATCCACAACGCTTAAAAACAATACCACACCCAACATCCGCTGGACAAACCTTTACCACTGACAAACAGCCACTATGAACGCCAATCCCCTTAAATGTTACTGCTTTTTTAAGAGTAGACTGATATTTTGGTACTAAATTCATCATATCATTTTATTAAATTGCTTGTACATCTTTTAACAAAATTTATAAAACTATAAAAAATATTCATAGTAAATAATACAAAAAAACCGCTTATTGTAAGCGGTTTTTTTAAAACAAAGTATTTTATCCAAAAAACAGTAATATATTTTACTGTATAATTTTTGTCTGATCATTAAAGAAATAATAAAATTTCTTACTTTACCTCATTTTTCATCAATTAATTTGCCTGACGACGTAAAAATGCTGGTATTTCCAACTGATCTTCTTCACTTATAAAAGTACACTGATCTTGTGGTACCTGAGGATGCAGCTCACCAGAACGACGTGGAACATAAACAGAAGCATCTTGAGAAAGCGCCTGAGAGTTTTTATTGTAAACATGAGACTCTTTCTGCTGAGACGATCTAACAGCAGGCTCCAGCCTCGCTTCTGGCTCAGCTTCTTCACGATGTGTCAAGCTCTGTTTCAAACGCTGCCAAAGATTACGAGGACCCTGATCCGTCACAAATGTTCTTTGGCTTTGTCCATGCGCAACAGGAGGAAAATCCTTTAACTCAGGCATACGCATTGGAGCGCGCGCTTGCATTTGTTGCATTTGTTTTGGTTGCACTGGCTTTTCTTTTTGCTTCACAAGCCCTGTCATCTCATCAAGAACATGCGCTGTTGCCTCCATACTCACAGGAGCCGTCATCGCCTGTTGAGAACCACGGCTTACTTGCATACGAGGCACATTTGATCTCTGTTCCTGAACAGCATTTGAACCATACGCAACAGCATTCGTTGCACTTCGTGTTGTCATTGCTTCTGCAGGATGTGCAAAAATTTGACTTTTGGGACGGAACTGTTCTCCGGTTGATTTACCCTTCTCTATTTCAAGTGATTCTATCACTTCTACCATTGACTCAGAACGCAGAGGCGATGATTGAACATGAAAAGAACTATGTGACGTTCCAGGATCGCTCTTGCGTATTGAAGAAGCAGGCCTTTGAATCTGAGGATGAGAGGACTGAACCACATCACTAACTTCACGATCAATACCGGTGGCAACCACAGAAACACGAATAACACCTTCCAATGACTCATCATCAATAGCGCCAAAGATCACATTCGCATCAGCATCTACTTCTTCACGAATACGATTAGCAGCTTCATCAACCTCAAAGAGAGTCATATCACGACCACCCGTAATAGAAATCAATAAACCACGCGCCCCACGCATAGAGGTATCATCCAACAATGGATTTGCAATAGCAGCTTCAGCCGCAGCCAAAGCACGCCCATCACCAGATGCCTCACCCGTTCCCATCATGGCTCGACCCATTTCGTGCATAACAGAACGAACATCAGCAAAATCAAGGTTAATCAAACCCTCTTTAATCATCAAATCCGTAATGGAAGCAACACCAGAATAAAGCACTTGGTCAGCCATAGCAAAAGCATCAGCAAACGTTGTCTTATCATTTGCAATACGGAAAAGATTTTGATTGGGAATAACAATCAATGTATCGACAGACTTTTGTAATTCTTCAATACCAGCCTCTGCCGTTTTCATACGACGTGCGCCTTCAAACTGAAACGGCTTTGTCACAACACCAACAGTCAAAATACCTTTTTCACGCGCTGCGCGAGCAACAACGGGAGCAGCCCCTGTTCCAGTTCCTCCCCCCATACCAGCAGTAATGAAAACCATATGAGAGTCTGCAAGATGATCAATAATTTCATCAATACATTCCTCCGCCGCCGCTTGTCCAACTTCAGGCAAAGCCCCAGCACCCAAACCTTCTGTCACAGCTGCCCCAAGTTGGATAACACGTTCAGCCTTTGACATAGCCAAAGCCTGTGCATCCGTATTTGCAACAACAAAGTCAACTCCCTGAAGACCAGCATTTATCATATTATTCACGGCATTCCCGCCACCACCTCCAACACCAAAAACGGTAATGCGTGGCTTCAATTCCGCGATATCTGGCCGATGCAGATTAATCGTCATTTTCTTTTCCTTCTCATAAGACACCGCAAGCCAAAGCGATGAAATTTATCCAACTAGACTTAACTAAAAACTCTCACGCAACCACTGACCAACACGCTGAAAATATCCACGCGTGCCCATCGATAAATGATTTCCTGCCGCCTGCATTGTTTTTTCTTCAAAACCCACCAATTGCGGATAAATTAACAACCCAACAGCAGATGTAAACGCCGCCCCTTTTGCAAGAGAAGGAAGCCTCGAAATACCTAAAGGCCGCCCGATACGAACATTTCTTCCTAATATAGTACGTGCCATTTCTGGCAATCCTGTTAACTGGCTTGCTCCCCCAGTCAAAATAACACGTTTACCAATGATGTGACCAAAACCAGAACGATTTAAACAATCACGAACCATTTCTAAAATTTCTTCAACACGCGCACGAATGATACGCCCAAGAACCGCGCGAGGATATTGAGTTTCACGCTGTTCACTCCCAATTTCTGCTACATTAATCATTTGCCGCTCATCAGCACTTGTTAAAAGTGCTGAACCATAAACAACTTTTAAACGTTCCGCCTCTGTTAAAGACATAGAAAATCCGCGCGCAACATCAAGAGTGACATGATGCCCCCCAACAGCAAGAGCATCTGCATGAATAAATTTCCCCTCAAAAAACACTGAAAATGTTGTTGTTCCACCACCAAAATCAATACATGCAGCCCCTAAACGCGCCTCATCATTCATCAAGACAGCAAGACCACTTGCAAAGGGAGTAGCAACCATTGCTTCAACACTCAAATGTGCACGATTAATACAAGTTTCCAAATTACGCAAAGAGGCTGTTTCTGCTGTTACCACATGCACGTCGACACCAAATGTTTCCCCTGCCATGCCAATAGGATCAAAAATTCCTTTATCTCCATCCAATACATAAGAAACTGGTACTGAGTGCATAACATGACGTTCAGCATCAAAGGCTTTACGCGAAACATCTGAAAAGGCCATACGCATATCACGCTTAGTGACTTCACGACCATTCAAATGAACCTTTCCATTAATCAAAGCACTTTGTAATCGACTTGAGGAAAAATTCACAATCACTGAATCCACCACCAAACCCGCCATTTTTTCTGCCGCATCAACAGCCAATCTTATTGATTGTTCTGCTGCAAACATATCCATGACAACACCGGATTTAATACCACGTGAACGCTGCACTCCAAAGCCTAGAATTTCCGTAGAATGTGTACGACCATGTAAATAGTGTGCATGCTTCAAAGGACGCAAACAAGCAATAAGACAAACAATCTTACTTGAACCGACATCAAGTACCGTTAAAAAACGTGTTTTACGCCCCTTCAAATGATGTGATCTGAGTAGCATCATAGGCTTCCTGCCTTTCGCGCTTTTAAAATACGTTCTTCTTCTGCTACAGTAGTATGATAACGCTCCAACGTTTCATCTGATAAAGAAACAGTAATTCGATCAGCAAGACGTAAATCAACACTGAGAATATCGCGAGATAAAAGATCTTGCATTGTACCGGACGAAAAAAGAGAAGAAAGCCTTTCAAGAGCACCATTTTCAGGCAACATAACGCGCATTCCATTATTCAAAACAAGATCCCAACGTCGATCACCTACCCGCACAAAAGCACGAATACGATCATATACTTCCGGATAGACTGACAGCGCTTGAATAAACACTTTAGCAGCATTTTGTGCACCCTGCCCAACCACAAGAGGTAAATCCCGAACAATTTCTCCTTTAAAAGGCACAATGACACGACCTGTATTATCAACAATATCCATTATGCCATCATGTTGCCAAATGGCATAGGGTTCACGCTCCACGATGGAAATGCGCATTCTATTGGGATAAATTTTCTGAACATTAGCCGATTGCACCCAAGCCTGTTTTTCCAACAGAGAACGCGCTCTTTCAACATCAAAAGTGAATATAGAAGGCGCAACATCAAGTTTTAAAATTTTAAAAATATCCTGCTTTGCCAAGCGCTTATTACCGCTTATATCGACATGAGTGACCACAAAACTACTATCCAATATGATCGTATTTACGACCACAGCCATCTGACCACTTGATGAAAGTCCATAAAAAGCCGTAACAAAGAAAAACCACACAACAGCAAAAGAGCCGAAATGGCGTGGAATATGAATATTGACAAAAACAAACTCAAACATAAACCGAAGAAAACGACGATAAAGACGTGGCAAAGCCGGCACTGAAAGCACCTCCATCGGAACATTTGTTTTATTAACATTCAACGCATACATGATGCGTCCTCCACCATCCATTGAACAATATCGCCGTAAGTACGGCCGCTCGCTTTTGCAATATCAGGAAGAAGAGACGTCGAGGTCATACCTGGTTGCGTATTAATTTCAAGCCAAACCAATTCTCCTGTTTTTTCATCAAAACGAAAATCAGAACGGCTAACACCTCGACACCCTATCGCCTGATGGGCTGCTAAAGACATTCTTTGCACACTTTGGTAAATATTTAGTGAAAGTTGTGCAGGACAAATGTGAAGAGAACCACCCGTTTTATATTTTGAGTCATAATCGTAGAATGGAAAGTGTTTATCGGGAAGAATTTCACACACATCCAGCACTTCGTTCCCCAAAACAGCACAAGTCAATTCACGACCAGGAATATATTTTTCAATCATCACCTCATCGGCATACCCCCACTCAGCTCCCCCAATATTATGCGGCGGTGCAGCTTCATTTCCTTGAACAATGACAACACCAAAACTTGATCCTTCACACACAGGTTTAATTACATAAGGAGGCTCCATGGGATGCGTTCGGCCCAAAGCAAAGCGGCTCATGATACGAGAAGGAGCAACACAAACCCCAACATTTGCAACGATAATTTTTGCACGTCCCTTATCCATTGCCAAAGCAGATGCCATCACGCCAGAATGAGTATAAGGAATTTTTAAATATTCAAGAATCCCCTGAATCCGACCATCTTCACCAAATGGACCATGCAATGCATTGAAGGCAATATCGGGCTGCAACTGTTCAAGAACAGAAGCAATATGAGCATCAACATCCACGCGGCTCACGCGATACCCCTGCACCTCTAAAACATCAGCACACGCCGCCCCTGAAGATAAACTTATAGACCGTTCAGAAGAAAAACCTCCCATTAACACAGCTATATGTTTATCTTTCATAATAAATCACCCTCTTTCGCATACTATATGTAGTCTATATAGAACACATCAGCACTACATACAGGAAAAACAAAGTTTATCCTTGCGAATCAATAACCTAGCATTTTGCATAATGAATCAGACTCAAAAGCCTGATGCAAGAGATTCTTTGTTAATTTATTGATTCTTAATAGAAATTTTTTATTATCTCTTTGAAATGACTCAATTTTTTATTTTCACTTTTTAGTGAACAATAAATCAATGAAATGGATCAAAAGGAGAAACACTTCGACCACGCTCAAATTGACCAATACGCTCTATTTCCCATTGTAAAAGGTGGGCTGAATTTGCAAAAACACGCGCACGCACTGTTTCTCCCAATGCTTCAAGATCATATCCTGTTGCTTGCCCTGTATTAATCATAAAATTACAGTGCATTTCACTCATTTGAGCGCCACCAATCCGTAAACCACGACACCCTGCTTCATCAATCACGCGCCACGCGGATGTATTCTCAGGATTTTTGAAAGTTGATCCCCCTGTTTTTTCGCGAATAGGTTGCACTGTTTCTCTGTGGAGGGCAACTTCATCCATAGCAGCACGAATATCATCTTTATTGCCGATTTTTCCTTCTAATAAAGCAGCCGTAAAAATAAAATCTTTAGGAATATCACAATGGCGATAGGAATAATGCATATCTTTCACACTCAAGATATGACGTTGCCCTTTACGATCCAGCGCATAGACCTCGACAACACGCGCTGCGGTTTCAACACCATTCGCACCCGCGTTCATTTTGAGAGCTCCTCCAAGACCTCCAGGAATACCATGATAAAAATGAAAACCTGCAATCTCAGCTTCTAAAGCGGCAGCAGCTAAATGTTTATCCGCCGTACCAGCACCAACTAAAAAGCCTTTTGGAGAAACTTGCTTCACTTGCCCAAATTTTTTTGGCGAAAGACGAATCACAACACCAGGAACCCCCCCATCACGCACCAGAAGATTAGAACCAATACCGACAATTGTTACAGGAACAAATTCAGGCAAATTTTGAAGAAAGAGAGCCAAATCTTCTTCATCGACAGGCTGATAAAAAAGCTCTGCCAACCCGCCCGTGCGAAACCACGTTACCTTACGCATCTCAACATTAGGTGTAAGCTTTCCTCTCACGCCACCCAACAGTGGTTGCAATTGCGCCAATAGCGCCTCACCATCAATGTGCTGAAAATTTATCATGACCATCCAATACCGCTAACTGATGAGGCAAAGCACAAGCCCATTGTGTGATATTGCCAGCACCAAGAAAAACAACATAATCCTCTGCCTGAGCAAATTTTGAGACAAGAGACACAACATCTTCCAAACCATGTATCAAGCGCACATCACGATGACCCGCCATTTTAATATGCTCTACCAATTCTTGAGAACCAAATCCTACAATAGGCTCTTCACCAGCCGCATAAACGGGCGTAATCAACACTGTATCTGCATCATTAAAACAAGCAGCAAAATCATCAAATAAATGATACAAACGCGAATACCGATGGGGTTGTGCAATCGCAATAACACGCCCTTTTGCACTCTCACGTGCAGCACGCAAAACAGCCTTTATTTCAACAGGATGATGTCCATAATCATCAAATATTTCAATGCCACGCCAACTTCCTGTTCGCGTAAAACGCCGTTTTACTCCGCCAAATTCTGCTAAGCCCCTTTTTATAGCTTCATTTGAAATGCCAAGTTCATGCGCAATAGCAATCGCCGCCGTTGCATTGGCAACATTATGCTGCCCTGCCATAGGCAAAAGCATATTTTTCAACTCAATCTTTCTTCCTGTTTTGCGTGAGCGAACAAGAACATCAAAATGCGTTTTTTGACCATCCATCGAAAGATTAAGAAAACGAACATCTGCTTGTGGATTTGCACCATAAGTGATCACCCAACGATCATCAATACGGCCCGCCAATGACTGAACCTCTGGATGATCAAGGCACAAAACAGCAAAACCATAAAAAGGAACATTTTCTACGAATTGCCGAAAAGCCTCACGCACAGCATCAAAACTTCCATAATGATCCAAATGCTCAGCGTCAATATTAGTAATAACAGCAATATCAGCAGGCAGCTTTAAAAATGTACCATCACTTTCATCAGCTTCAACAATCATCCAATCGCCATCTCCTGTACGAGAATTCGTACCATAAGCATTAATAATACCGCCATTAATCACCACTGGATCAAAATGACCAGCATCAAGAAGGGCTGCGACCATTGATGTGGTTGTTGTTTTACCATGTGTACCACCCACTGCAATTGCACGCCGAAATCGCATCAGCTCCGCCAGCATTTCTGCACGTCTGACAAGCGGCAAATGTCTTTCCTTTGCAGCAATATACTCAGGATTTGTTTTTTTAACGGCAGTAGAAAAAACAACAACCTCTGCATTCCCTAAGTTTTCAGCACAATGACCTATATGAACGTTAATTCCTTTTTTCCGCAAACGTTCAACATTTGCACTTTCAACTTGATCTGACCCTTGAACTTTATAGCCAAGATTATAAAAAACCTCCGCAATTCCACTCATACCGATCCCCCCGATTCCGATAAAATGGATAACGCCTATATCAAGTGGCATTTTCATTAAAAAGCTCCTCTTTTATATCTGACAACAATCGCCCTGCAATTAAGGAATCAGCCATATCAGCAAGGCGACGGGTTGCATGAGGTTGTCCAACTTTTTTTGCAGCAAGCGCTTGTTTTTCCAATAAATGGGGCGCACAACAAGCGTGCATTAAAAGAGAAGAAAGCTTTTGTGCATTTAAATCTTTTTCTGATATAATTTGCGCTCCCCCCACACGAGCAAGCAAAGCTGCATTGGCAGCCTGATCATGATCTAAAGCATGGGGATAGGGAACAAGCAGAGCAGGTCTACCAATCACCGCTATCTCACAAACGGACGAAGCCCCAGCACGCGACAAAATAAAATGAGCATGTGCCATACGTTCAGCCATATCATCAAAGAAAGGAGCAACTTCTGCTTGTACCCCCATATCACGATAGATTTTGATCAACCTTCCTGCTTCACCGCGGACTTGCTGTACAATTCGTAAACGTTTACGGTTCTTATCATCAAATAAAGCAATAGCTTCTGGAACAATATGTGAAAAAGCAGAAGCCCCTTGGCTACCTCCAAAAATCAAAAAATTAAATGGCTTTTCTCCCCCTGAAGAATGATAAGGAATTTTGGCCGCCTTCAACACAGCCTCACGGACAGGATTCCCCGTCAAAAGTATTTTATGAGCATAAGCGCCACTTGGTGACAACAAACCACCAGCGATTGCACGCACAAAAATTGCCAACATCCGATTGGCACGCCCCATAACAGCATTTTGTTCATGAATAAATGTCACACGCCTCGTTAAAGCCGCAATAAAAAGAGGAGGAAAGCTCGGATACCCCCCAAATCCTCCAACAAGAACAGGACGTAATTTATAAAACAACGCCAACGATTGCCCCATACCCCTTAGCAAAGACCAAAACGTCTTTATCAGAGCAAAAGGATGGCGTCGTGTAAATGTTGCCGATGAAACGATATGAATATGCTCTTCATCAAAACACCGAACAAAAGGGCGTGCTCTTTCATCTGTTATTAAATGAACATCATATCCACGCTGCCTTAATTCAACAGAAAGGGCTTCAGCAGGAAAAAGATGTCCACCTGTACCACCAGCCACCAAAATAATAACTTTTTTATCATTCATAAGGGGTATCCAAGACAGAAGAGGAAGAAAAAGCTGAAAGGCGCGCTTCTGGCCAACGACGTGTTAAACTAAGCAAAATGCCCATTGAAAACGCAATCGCCACCATCGAAGAACCACCATAAGAAATAAAAGGCAATGTCATACCTTTTGGAGGAATTAAGTGAAGATTAACGGCCATATTAATAGCTGATTGAAAGCCAATCATCATTGCTATGCCAGTAATACCAAGACGTATAAAGGAATCACGTGTATTCATGGCTATATACAATGAACGCATAACGATAAAGCCAAACAGCATCATAATTAATAAACAAAGAATAATACCATATTCTTCAGCAGCAACGGAAAATACAAAATCTGTATGGCTATCAGGAATGATACGTTTTACTGTGCCCTCCCCAGGACCTTGCCCAAACCAACCACCATTCAAAATAGCCTCACGTCCCACATCTACTTGAAAAGTATCTCCTTCACCTGTCAAAAAACCATTGATCCGCTCGCGCACATGATGCAGAAAAAAATAAGCTAAAATAATTCCTACAACGCCTAAAATGAGAAAGAGAAAAATAATAGTAAGAGGGACACCAGCAATAAAAAACAGCCCCCCCCATGTTGCACTTATTAAAACTGTTTGTCCAATATCAGGCTGCAAAACCAGAAGCACACAACAAATGGCATAAAGTAGAATCGCTAACGTATAACCCAGAATGCCCCTCTTGCGTATCTGTTCCGAAAAAAGCCAAGCGGACATAACCACAAAAGCTGGCTTCATAAACTCTGAAGCCTGTACAGAAAAACCAAATAGTAGAATCCACCTCCGTGCTCCCTTTAATTCTGGACCCCAAAATAAGGTTGCAACCATAAGAGCAAGCGTTACAATGAGCAAAAGAGCACATAAACGACGAATATTAGAAAGCGAAAAAAAGGAAATGGTAACCATCGTAAAAAATGCTGAAATGCTAAAAATGATATGCCACCGAACAAAATAAAAACTATCAGCAATTCCGATTTTTTTTGCAATAATAGGGCTGGCAGCAAAAGACAGCATAATGCCAATTCCCATTAAAATTAAACAAGCTGCAAAGATAGAGCGATCAATCGTCCACCACCAATTAGCAATTGGATCTCTATCTGCACGCGTCACCATGATATCCACCTTATCCATTTTATAAATTATCTCAAAGTGATATGGTTCCCCAGCCTGTTTAACAAACACTTTAAAAACTAAATTACACAAAAAAAGATTCTGGAGTCTTAACGCAAAAATATTTTTTTATAACTGATGCTTTTTTATTGTAACTGCATCACAAAAGAGACAAATGCTTCGCCTCGCATTTCATAATTTTTAAATTGGTCATAACTTGCACAAGCAGGTGACAAAAGAACCGTCACCTCTTTTGCCTGAAAACCCATTGCGTCAACAGCTGCTTCACGCACCGCATTTTTCAAAGTTAAGCTCATAGAAAAGGGAAAAGCAGATCCAATAGTGCGAGCAAATTCTTCCGCCGCGCTCCCAATCAAATAGGCTTTACGAATTTTAGGAAAAAATTCTCTAAGAGACTCTATTCCTCCCTTTTTTGCCTGTCCCCCAACAATCCAAAAAATATCATTAAAGGTGGAAAGCGCAGGAGCTGTTGCATCTGCATTAGTAGCCTTGCTGTCATTGATAAACAAAACCGCCCCCATTTTACGCACCTGCTGCATACGATGATCCAACCCTTTATAACTTGCCAAATGCTTGTTCACAGAAAGATCAGTTATTTTTAAAGCCTGCAATGTTGCTAATGCCATAAGGGCATTTTGCGCATTATGACTCCCACGTAACACCGCCATAGGAGCAAGATCTGCAAGCATATGGCGCTGTCCTTGACGAACAGAAAAGAGCTTGGTCCCATCTGCATAAAAACCATTTTCAACAAAATGATCCTTGGAAACTGCCTCAATTTGCTTCCCCTCATGAAGTAACTGTTGATATAAAACCCGACAAGCTGCATCATCAACTGAAATGAAAGCCTGAGAAGCCTGAGCAATCAGATGCCTTTTGGTTTGCACATAACAGGCAAAACTCCCATGTCGATCAATATGATCAGGTGTTAAATTCAATAAAAGTCCAATGGTCGGCTGAAGAGAGGGAGTAAGATCAATTTGAAATGATGAACACTCAATCACATAAATACGTTTTTTTACAAACGGTTTAAGGGTCAATATTGCCTTTCCGATATTTCCCCCCATCTGCACATCATAGCCCATTTTTTCCAACAAATGCGCAAGTAAAGACGTTGTGGTTGACTTCCCATTCGTCCCCGTAATCGCAATGAAAGGAACATCTTGGTCACAAAAACCATAAAGCTGTAAAAAATCATGGCGCGCACGAACAAATAATTCAATATCACCGATAATTTCTATATTTTTTTTTCGTGCTTTTTCAACAACCCAATGGGGTTGAGGATAATTTACAGGAACTCCAGGAGCTACAATCAATGCAACAAATTCTGACCAATCTTCATAACGGAGATCTCGTGTTGGAATATTGTGCCGAAAAGCCATTTGCACGCTTGAAGGACTATCATCCCACGCCACCACTTCTGCGCCACCGCACATCAATGCTTGTGCCGCCGCCAATCCCGACGTCCCTAATCCAAAGAGAGCAACTTTTTGACCTTTATAACACGCAACAGAAATCAAAATCTCACCGCAATTTAAGTGTTGAAAGACCTATGAGAGCGAGAACAATCGAAATAATCCAAAAGCGTATCACCACTTGGCTTTCAGTCCAGCCTTTTTTCTCAAAATGATGATGTATCGGTGCCATAAGAAACACGCGTTTTCTTGTTAATTTGAAATAACCAACCTGAATAACGACCGAAAAAGCTTCCACAACAAAAAGCCCACCAATAAGAACCAAAACAATTTCGTGTTTCGTAGCAACCGCAACAGTCCCTAAGAGTCCTCCAAGAGCCAATGAACCAGTATCTCCCATAAAAATAGCTGCAGGTGGTGCATTAAACCATAAAAAACCAAGCCCTGCCCCAACAACAGCTCCCAATAAAACAGCCAATTCACCTGTTCCCGATACATAATGGATTTGGAGATAATCAGCAAAATTCATATTACCAGAAAGATAAGCAATCAGAGCAAAAGATAAAGCTGCAACCATCACAGGAACAATAGCAAGGCCATCGAGTCCATCCGTTAAATTAACCGCATTACCCGTCGCAACAATGACGAAAGCAGAAAAAGGAATAAAAAACCAGCCCAAATTGATAAGATAATCTTTTAAAAAAGGCAAAGCTAATCCAGATGAGCCAATTTTCAAGATGGCAAAAGCCGCAATTGCCGCAACAAAAAACTCCAAGCTTAATCGTGCTTTCCCAGAAAATCCTTTGTCTGTTTGTTTTGTGACCTTAAGATAATCGTCATAAAATCCAATTCCCCCAAAAGAAAGCATAACCAATAGCGATACCCAAAAGTAAATATTCGATAAATTACCCCATAAAAATGCCGATACCACAATGCCGATTAAAATCATCAATCCACCCATTGTAGGTGTTCCAGCCTTTTTAAAATGTGTTTGAGGACCATCAGCACGAATCGGTTGCCCCTTACCCTGCCGCAATTTAAGAGAAGCAATGATGCTAGGTCCAAACAAAAAGACGATAAGCCCCGAAGTAAGCATAGCCGCTATCGTGCGAAAAGTAATATAACGAAATACATTCACACCTGGAAGCCAATCACTAAACGAAGAAAAAAATAGCATCATGGAACAAAAAAACCTCTTAAAACTATGAAGAAACCGCTTTATAGCGATCAAGCAATGCAGTCACAATATTTGATGAACAAAGGCTATTGGATGATTTAACCATAAGCAGATCCCCAGAAGAAATTTCTGCTAAAAGAAGCGATAAAATTTTCTCAATATTTTCAGCATAATGAACCTTAACACCAGCAGACAAATCACTGACTAAAGATTTCATCGCCTCACCAAATAGAAAAACCGGATTAGCACCAGAAAGACGTATTGGTTTTATTAAATCACGATGAAGCTTTTCACTATACTCCCCTAACTCTAGCATATCTCCTAAAATAGCAATTCGCCGCCCCCCTTTCCCTACAGGTCCTGTAGCAAGAAGCTCAAGTGCAGCACGCATAGAAGCAGGATTTGCATTATAGCTTTCATCAATGAGATAAAATTCACCCCCATTTGATAAAGACAGTCGATAACGAACACCTCGCCCCTTTTGAGAAGAAAAATGGCGAAAAGAAAGAAAAACAGGCTCTAGCTCAACCCCCATAGCATCACAAGCAGCAATAACCCCTAAACTATTTTGCACAATATGGCGCCCAGGAGTACCAATTTGGACCTCCCTATCCCGCCCCCCCATACGCACAATCATAGAAGAACTATCGGTTAGAAGACGTATATCATGCGCTTGATAATCAGCATCTTTAGTCTCACCAAAGCTTAAGATCTTTTTTACACCGCATTTCTTTGCTTTTTGAACGAGATAAGAAAAAAAATCACTATCCGCATTTAAAATGGCAATGCCTTCCTCATCCAATCCTTCAAAAATTTCAGCTTTTGCCTTTGCTATTTCTTCAAGATCCTTGAAAAAACCCATATGTCCTGCACAAATATGCGTAATGAGAGCAACATGCGGACAAACCAGTTTGACCAGAGGGCGAATTTCATCTCTGTGATTCATGCCAATTTCAAAGATACCATAATCACTCTCCACAGGCATCCGCGCTAAAGTGAGTGGAACCCCCCAGCAATTGTTTAAAGAAGCGAGATTCGCATGAACATTCCCAGCCGTTGCAAGTGCTTGTTTCAAAGCTTCTTTTGTCGTTGTTTTTCCCACCGATCCTGTTATCGCGATAATCTTAGCTCTTGAACGTTTGCGTGCAGCTTGTGCAAGTTGTTCTAAGGCTTTCAAAACATCAGGAACGACAATGAGTGGAGCCGATATCTTTTTCATATCCCTCAAACGGTGTTCCGCAACGATAAGAACGCCTGCACCTCGTTCATAAGCTTGCGCAGCAAAATCATGACCATCAAGATGATGCCCTTTAATGCAGAAAAAAACATCCCCTTCCGCAAGAGTACGGCTATCAATGGAAACCCCAGAAAAAGTTTCTGGCAGGCTTCCCATTACAACACCATTAACTGCAGCAACAAGTGCTTGCTTATCCCATAAAGCTGTCATTTCTTTCGGTCCTCTAAAGCTTCTATCGCTTTCAGACGATCTGAAAAAGGATAAGTTGTCTGCCCTATAATTTGGCCATCCTCATGACCTTTTCCAGCAATGATTAATGTATCACCAACTTTCAAAAGCTCCACCGCGTAAGAAATAGCCTCTCCACGATCTGCTATCTCTATTGCTGTTGGCACCGCCTGTAAAATATCCTTGCGTATTTTTTCTGGCATTTCTGTGCGAGGATTATCATCCGTTACAATAACAATGTCCGCTTTATCCGCCGCAATTTTTCCCATCAAAGGTCTTTTCCCTTGATCACGATCTCCTCCACAACCAAAAACAACGATCAAGCGCCCTTGCGTAAAGGGACGAACAGAAAGCAAAACCTGCTCCAAAGCTTCTGGTTTATGGGCATAATCAATGTAAACAAGCGCATTATTTTCTGTCTTTCCCACAAACTCTAACCGCCCAGGTGCCCCCTGCAAAGTTTCAAGCGCAGAAAAAACCTTACGAGGTGAAACGCCCGTTGCAATTGCTAACCCCGCTGCCATAAGCGCATTGGCGACCTGAAAATCTCCAGCTAAAGGCAAATCAAATGTATAAATATTGTTTTCCACACGACACTCAATACACTGTTTTGAGCGTTGATGTTCGACACGATTAATCGTGATAAATTGCCCCTTACGACCAATTGTCAAGACACGGCGGCGCGCTTGTGTAACAACATCAATAACCTTTTGTGAATAAACATCATCAGCAAAAATCAAAGCAGGAGCAGATACAGGCAAAAGTGTATCAAACAACCTCATTTTAGCCCGCAAATAATCCTCTACCCCCGTGTGATAATCCATGTGATCTCGCCCTAAATTGGTAAAGGCACCAGCCGTTAAACGGACTCCATCAAGTCGTCCTTGGTCAAGCCCATGCGAAGAAGCTTCAAGAGCTGCATGAGTCACACCTTCATGAGAAATTTCATAAAGAAGACGGTGCAAGACGACCGGATCAGGTGTTGTGAGAGAACCATAAACATTCCGTTTAGGAGAAACAACACCAACCGTTCCTATACTCGCAGCACAAAATCCAGCATAAGTCCAAATTTGCCGAAGAAAAGAGACAACAGATGTTTTACCACTTGTACCAGTCACAGCAACAACCGTTTCAGGCTGAGAACCGTAAAAACGTGCAGCTGCCAACGCTAAACTATGACGAACATTAGAAACACGTAAAATGGGAACAGATAAATCCTCAAGAACAGCATGATAATCTGTAACGATTGCTCGTGCGCCACGCTTTATCGCATCATCTATATAGTGCCTTCCATCACTTTTTTTTCCTTGAACAGCGACAAAAACATAGCCTGGCAAAACTTGCCGAGAATCCACACTTATTCCTGTTATTTCTATTGAAGAAAGACTTTCATCTTCAACACATTCTGTAAAAACTGTTCCCAACAACATAATAACGCACCTTTATATTCATTTTACCGTTGTTTAACGAAACTTGAATTGCTCTTTTTACTTAAAAGAGGCTCATATTCTTTTTTAAAATCGGGTTTTACACCAAGAAAACTAGCTGTGCGACGAACAATATTAGCAAGCATTGGTCCAGCATTCATTCCCGCTGTTGCTGAACGCTGTCCCTCCTCTGGCTTTGGTTCATCGATAATTGTTAAAACAACATAAGCAGGATCTTCAATAGGAAAAGCAGCAAGAAAACTATTGAAATTTTTTGTTTTAGAATATTTTCCATTTTCAACTTTTTCAGCTGTTCCTGTCTTACCACCTACACGATAGCCTTCTACTTTTGCATTACGTCCAGAACCAATATCACTATTTAATTGATAAAGGTAACGCATATTTTGACTTGTTTTAGCCTGCAAAACCCGTTTTGCATGGTGCAGAGTTTGTTCTTTTGTCCGTTTTAAAAATGTCGGAGCAATTAACCAACCACCATTCATTAAAGCAGCAGCCCCGACAGCTGTTTGCAAGGGTGTTGTTGCCATACCATGCCCAAAAGAAATCGTCATAGAATGTATATCCTTCCAATGATGTGGCACAATAGGGTGGGCAACTTCAGGCAACTCTGTTGTGAGACGATCCAGTAATCCAAGTTTTTGTAAAAAACCACGATGTTTATCAATCCCTATCGCCAATGCCTCTTTAGCAGAACCAATATTAGAAGAATAAATAAAAACCTCCCATAACGTTAAGGGTCGATTTTTTCCATGAAAATCATGAATAGTATACCCACTACTTGCTTTTATTGGCTTTGAAGCATCAATAATACTGTTTAAATGAAAAATATTGGAATCAAGTGCCATGGCGGTCGTAAAACTTTTAATAATTGATCCCATTTCAAAAGCTCCTGCCGTCATCCGATTGAGACGATCACTTTTTAAAGCTTCGATAGGATTTCCAGGATCAAAATCTGGTAGTGATGCCAAAGCCAAAACTTCCCCCGTATGTATATTTAAAATAACAGCTCCTGCAGCAATTGCCTTATAACGCTTCATAGCCTGAATAAGTTCATCATGAACAATTGCCTGAACACGCACATCAATCGAAAGCTGAACTTGTTTTAACGATTCTTCCATGGCAAGACCAGCGGCACGCAAAGCACTCAACCCCGCATCATCAATATATTTTTCCATACCTGCAATGCCCTGATTATCAACATTCACCATACCGAGAATATGGGAAGTTACAGGTCCATCAGGATAAAAACGACGAATTTCAGTCCGAAAACCAATTCCTGGTATACCAAGAGCCATAATTTGCGTCTTCTGCATTGGTGTTAACCCCCGCTGTATCCAAGAAAAACTAGATTTTCTTTTTAAGCGCTTATAGGTTTCCTGCCAATTAAGATCAGGCAAAACTGTTGAGAGCAATTCAATTGTTTCATCCACATCAATAATACGTCGTGGCTCAGCAAAAAGTGAATAAGTTTTAATATCTGTTGCCAATAAACGACCATTACGATCAACGATATCAGGCCGTGCCATCAATTGAAGAACTCCAGGCCCTTTTGCTTCTTCAATCTGTCCACCTTCCAACCCATAAGAAATAAGGCAAGCCCCCATGATGCCATATAAAATTAAAAAGCAGAACAACGAAAAAAGCAAACGTGGACGACTAGAATAGGGACGACGAACAGAAACATTATAATTATTCAACGAATTCTTTAAGCGCTTTTTCTTCTGTGAGAATAAAAAAGTCGATTTCATTACTGCGCGCCTTTTTGGACAACACTATTGATCTGAGAAGCCCGATTATTTGTCAAAATATCTTGATTATCTTCCAAGATATTTTGTTTAATCACTTCTTCAATTTGATCATGTACCCGTACCGGAATGTCTTTAAACTCCACGATTTGACGCGGCTGTATAACCTCTAACCCAAGTTCTTTCTGATAACGTTTCGCAAGTTTTTGCATGCGTGAAGGCCTTATCATCACAGCCCACTCAGCATGAAGCAAACTTACCGTATTTTTTGCTGCAGCAATTTCATGCTCAAGATGAAGAACTTCGTTCATTCGCTTTTGAACATCATATTTTACCTTATAAGTAAGTCCTGCCATACAAATCATAATCAACACTAAAATCATATCAAATGTACGAAAAACTGTCATTTTTTGCTGCCTTCAAAACTGGCAATCTCTGCTAAACCAAATAATTTCATATCTGCTGCAAGAGCCTCTGCTTCAGTCCGTACACCAATACGCAACCTCGCAGAACGTGAACGAGGATTTTTCTGTAACTCCTCTTTAGTTGCCGTGATCCCACCTCGAAACAAAGGAAAAAATGTTGCTGGAGCAGCCTTCATTTCAGGCAGATAGCGTGATCTCATACACTCTCCAGAACGAGCCGAAAAAAATCTTTTGACCATACGATCTTCAAGAGAATGAAAACTGACAACCCCCAAACGACCTCCAGCTTTTAAAACGCGTTCAGCAGCAAATAAACCACATGCCAATTCACCAATTTCATCATTAACATAGATACGAAGAGCCTGAAATACACGTGTTGCCGGATGAATACGATCTCCCAGCTTACGTCCTATCAACGTTTCGATAGCATACGCCAAATCACCTGTACGCAAAAAAGGCTGCACAACACGACGCTTTTCAATCATACGTGCAATTCGCCCCGCATAACGCTCTTCCCCTAATATCTTAAAAATACGTGCCAAATCCCTTGCTTTTAAATGATTGACAACATCGCTGGCTGTAAAACCAGTCTGAGCCATTCGCATATCCAATGGACCATCTTTTTGAAAAGAAAAACCTCTTTCTGCTTCATCAAGCTGCATTGAAGAAACACCAATATCCAAAATAACTGCATCCACCTTCTCTTCAACGACACGATCGAGCTGTGAAAACGCCATATGGACCAAACGAAGGCGTGGAAAAAATTCTTCAACAAGCGATTGTCCTGCACTGATAGCATGAGGATCACGATCAAGAGCAATCACCTGTGCCCCTGCCTTTAACAAAGCGCGCGTATAACCACCAGCACCAAAGGTGCCATCAATCACTTTTGCTCCAACCAATGGCATAAGCCCAGCCAAAACTGGCTGTAACAACACTGGAATATGGCGTTCAGCTCTTTGATCCTGCTTTATCAAAATAATCCGTCTTGAAGTTATGCTGTCTTAAATCAACAGCTCTCTCATGGCAACTGATCTTAGAATAACCTAGCCTTCAACTTTCACATTAATCACAATGAACGAAAAAACTAAAGTTATCCCAAAACAGATCCTAACGCATTATACTTAAAGAAATGTTATAATTTTTTAAAACACTCTTTGCTCAAGTGTCCATTTCAAACACATAGACTCCATAAAAGACCATATATAATTGATCTTATAAAATATCGCGTATCATCATGAAATATCAGTCGGCCTATAAGCCGGGTTCTGTAGAGTAAAGCTTACACTTTACATGGCAACCATTCATCTGGGACGGATGTTACCATCCGCCTCGTGCAACCTACCCGAATGACTCGCCCGGAAATCGGCTGCAAATTAAATTTTGCACGTCATTTCTATTTGGTCTTGCTCCCGGTGGGGTTTACCTTGCCACATTCATTACTGAATGCGCGGTGGGCTCTTACTCCACCCTTTCACCCTTACCTATAAAAATAGGCGGTTTACTTTCTGTGGCACTTTCCCTAGGGTCACCCCTGCCGGGTGTTACCCGGCACCGTCTTTCCATGGAGCCCGGACTTTCCTCACCTGCCGTATTTCAGTATCAGACAAGCGCGGCTGCCCAGCCGACTGACATACTGATTTATAAAACATTTTCTGCTCCGTGAAAATAGCATCTTAAAATATTTTATGACAAACCTCTCTCAACAGATGTTTTTATTTTAATGAAGCCAGATAAGTCTTTACTTTTGCGCAATATTTCGCTGAAATAGAATTCATTTTTTTTGCAGCATGACCTGCGTTATATTTAAGGATTGTACCACACGTACTTCCACCACTGAGTTTATAGGCCCTTGCCAAATAACGCATACCATATTCAAGATTGGTCGCAGGATCGTACAAATCCTGTACAGAACCACTAAAGCCCAACCCTCGTGCCGTAGAGGGTTTAATTTGCATCAAACCTATTTCGCCAGCAGCCCCCTTTATACCTGCCTTATAATTACTTTCAACTTTTACAACAGCATGTGCTAAATTAACGGGAACATTATATTTATTCGCAAGTTTCTGAATAAGAAACTCATAAGGACGAGCAGAAATCTTAGAAGCAACAATCACTGAGGTTTCTCCTGATTCCGCAACATTTAAGACACTATGAGTCCAACTTATATCAAATACAAAAAATACAGCACATGCTGTATTTAACAAGATTTTCAAAAATTGCATTTTCTTTCTCTTCACTCAAACATTCTCAAATTCTAGCCGCAAGTAATTTGCAAATGTATTATACAAAAAAGAAAGCAAAAGAACGTCTTTAAAAAGGAAATAGTAAGACAATTTCAAGCTAAAATTATGAAATAAAAGAATATATCTTTATGCACAAGTCTCAGATTTCTCTATATCATAAAATAAAAAAATAAAAAGACTATAATTAATCTTATAGCGTATCAAATAAAATGATATAATCTATAACTTGCGGCTATCTCTGTTGTATCAATCAATTTTTATATTAAAAAAATAGCATCTGAACTAGATGTAATATTTTTTACATAAGATTATTAATTTTTTTATTGAGATCAATCCCTCAAAGAAAGAGAGACAAGAGCATCTTTTTACCGAAGATGCTCGATATCAAAAAAGGTTCACAAAAAATATAAACCGTTATCAACGCTTCTCTCTGATTAATAAACACCCACTGCACTCTTTATGTCCGATAAAACCTCAAAAAATCACAAAACAAATCCCCCCATCATTGCGCATAAAAAATTCATAAATATACTAAAACCATCATACTCTTTACCAATTCAAAATATTGCAACAGACTTTTAGCTCTCAAGATGTCTCAAAGAAGCTTTTTAATTCCTTTTTAAAAGAGTTTTTATCCACACAAGCCTCTACTTGTGGTATACAAGAAACTGATTTTAATTTTTTCACCATGGATAAATTTAAATTGAGAGGATTTTACAATTCTTAAGATTCTCATTCAATATAAAATGATAAATTATCATTATAAAACAATATACTAAAAAAGTTATATCCGTTTTTATCCCTACAACAAAGCTTAACAATTACTTGTGTCTATTTTTTTGAAAAATGTTAGAAAACTCAATACCCCCAAAGCCTTTTTAAATAAAAATAGACCTCTCATCTTCATTCAAATATTTTTTCTTTGTCACAGACTATCATCTTATCAGTCTTGCACCTCATTTTCAGAAATCATACAAGTGGATAAATATCCTAAAATCCGTAGAACAAAAAAGCTTAAATCCTTTTAAAAATTTTATTTTCTCATATCAAATAAAAAAATAACCGGCATATAAAATGCAGTTAACGTGTTTTATTATAATCAATACTGCTTTTGTCATTGTAGCGATTGATAATGCAATTAACTTGGACCAATACCCTTGATAGACTTTCTATCACTCCTGTAATGATTGCAACATTACCCTTATACTCCAATTGCTTACCTTTTGAGAGATAAATTTTGTTAATACCTTACAAATTGATTATCTCCTCGCACTTTTCAAAATTTCACGAAAAGCTCTTTCTCCTTAAAATAAAACCCAAAAGCGCGATTAAAAAAATAGCTAAAAATAAGCATTAGCAACAGAAGGACGAGAAATCGCTTTCGAGAGAGCCATAGCAACAGTTTCACCAGATTTTTGAGCCTGCTCACGACTCTGACCACTTTTAGAAGCAAGCGCAATTACATCACGACGCAGCTGCGCAATAAACAACTCTTGCTGTTGAGGGGTCATTTTAGAAAGATGCTTGATAATATCTGGAAAAGATACGGATAATCTCTCTAATAATTCCTCCTCTGTTACATCAAGCTGCTGAGAAGAAAAAGAAGAGCGACCGGAAAAAAACTGATAAACAGCACTACTTTGAGAAGCAAAAAAGACAGCGCCAGAAATAAAAAATACAAATAAAATAAAAATAATACGATGTGAAAAAGATCCCATTATCTCTTACCTAAAGATCACAGAATACAAACATAGCTTCCTTTTATGATTCTCCTTATAACATGCAACAATGCCTCAATAAAGAAAAATCAAATTATTAAAAATGAATACGCTAACACTATCCGCCCAATAAGACTCGCCCCTCTATGTATTTAGGTACTATAGGCGAAACAATAACAGATCTTACACTCCCCCCCTAATAACACCTTACATTTCCTAAAATAATTACAAAAAGCCTGACTGAGGAAATCCTCAGTCAGGCCAGACAATCTAGGGGATCCACGCGGGGGGGGGGGAGGAGGTTCCCCGATTGTCCTCTTACATCAACCACTAAGATAGCCGATGCAATATTCTTGCTATGGAATAAAATTCTTTAAACAACAAGAAATTCTTATCATCTTCTACGCAAAAAAACATAAAAGAATTATAAATTGTTTAAAAATGTTTAAATTTAGGCAAAAAAAGTTCAAAATGACCCAATTTGAAGCAATTTTATTTCAAGAAGCATCAATTAGAATCTACGATCATTATAACTTTTAAATAGTTTCTTTCATAACTCTGATGATCATATAAAAAAACAGTAATTTCTACGTATCCACCCTATAAAAATCAAACTACGTAAAAGTAGAATCACTTTTCCAACAGCAATCACCACAAAAAGAAAAACGTAGATTTTTAAAATCTTACACAAATAACCGTAAAAAATGGAAAACATCTTCTTGCAAGAAAGCTATGAATTATTTAAATAAAACAATAAATTAGAGAAAATAAAATCTTATCTATCTTTATAAAAAATTTCTGTAAATGATCATTAAAATATTGTTACATCCCTCATGTAACAATCAATGAGGAACTTAAACAGCTTAATCTTATGAAAAAATGAGAGCTCTGAAGGTATTTGTTTCGAATCACGCCCCATCGTCATTCCAAATAACGATAAACCATTTTACAATAACCAACAGTCTCTAACGCATTTTAACATAATAAACCGAAATCAATGCAGACATTTTCTCTTAATCTCTATCATTTAAATGATCCCGTAAAATAATACACACAGTAGTTTCTATGCTCAAAAATTTTTATAATCTGTTCTTCTAACGTAAACAATTCATTGATTTACAATCATAACTCATCATTTTACAATTTACATGAGAGATCTCAAGAACGTAAGGTTCCCTTATTTTAAATCTTCGTCTATTGAATTAATGAATAGCCATACTATAGCACATCACAAACAAGAAGAAGCATATGGATAAAAAACATAAAACGATGATGCCGGCTTACAACTTTTACTTAAACTAAAGACGATGATGCCCTATCAATTTTACGCTATACCCACGGACTGCGTCATAAGATGAGCGGCAAACATAAAAAGAAAGAAAATACTTTTGGCAAAAACAATGGACTTATTTAATAACCTTCATAACTTCTCATGATAAAGAGATACGAAACTTTAGTGTAATATCACACTTTTCTTTCCTACTTTCAGCCACAGACTATCCCTAGATCATCGCCGATCTTATTTTTATGAATATAATGCATTGTCTTACCCTTTTACTTTTTCGTCTTTTTAGAGCATCTTTTTGCACCCCTCACTAAAAGTTCCAACGTACTCCTTATCTAAAAACCTGTTTTAAAGAGATATTTTAAGATCTATTGGGCACCACCATCTTTGACATTTATGAAGGTATGAGCCTTCACTATGATTATATTGTGCGGCATTATATCATATTGCAGCCGCTCTCACATTTAGAAGATGTATTTTCTTTTACAAACGGTATCATTAAGATAAATACCTTCTTTTGTAGCAGACAAACAGACTCTTTCGGATTCTGAAACAGGAAATTTGAAATGAAACAACATTCCTGTATTTAAACCTCTTATTGAGTCTAAAAAAATCAATGATCTTTTAAAATCAATATATTGGCTAATAACATAAATATGATATCAATAACACCTTAAATAATGATCCTCATAGGCTTAACTCTATAGAAGGTGCTTCATTATACAGCCTACACGCCGCTATAAAACACCAATACTCCCATATAAAAACATAATACAAATGTAAAAAACAATAGCTTATCAATGATTGAATAAAGTTTTATCTCTACGCTATTCCTTGAGAAAAATCAGAGTATAAAGCACGTTAACAAACGCGATTTATGCAAAATCTACTTGTTTATCTTTGATATCGTCAACCAATAAACGCGGATCACGAGCAAGCCAAAGCGTAGCAATCCCCTCCTCACTGTTTTCATTTTGTATAGGAGTAAGACAAACCGTTTGTTCTAGAACAAGTCCCGCATTTTTAAGCCATTGTTCTATTTGTAAAGCCGAAAATCCAAAACGCATATGCACTTGATCAGAATATGAAGACTCAATTTCATGATAACCAAAATCCACAATCAATAAACGGCCATGAGGACGCAAAACACTTGATATCTCATGAAGGAATATTTCAGGATTTTCAAGAAAATGTAAAACCCAATGAAGAATAACTAAATCAAAAGTTGTATCT
The DNA here is from genome assembly GCF_042196245.1 of Bartonella sp. AP19HLJMH. Taxonomy (NCBI): domain Bacteria; kingdom Pseudomonadati; phylum Pseudomonadota; class Alphaproteobacteria; order Hyphomicrobiales; family Bartonellaceae; genus Bartonella; species Bartonella sp. AP19HLJMH. The sequence continues at coordinate 45,258 of NZ_JBHIPX010000006.1, read as the reverse complement.
CCAACAGACAAGTGAAAAACATTGCTATCAAGCACAACTTGAACCGCATGCGTATAAAGATTAGAAAACAATTTTAAGATAGAGTCTCCACCTCTTCCAATATTCAACATCGTCTGAAATGGTTTATCGCCAATGATTTCAAGTAACGAGTTTTCTACACCATGATCTGCCATATAGGATGACCGTAATACATCCCGTTGCAACGCATTTTGTAAGAAATGCTTCTTCCTCGTTTTTTGACGCTGCTTTTTAACATCCTTCAAACGTTCTAAATCATGCGCTAACAACACATCATCCTTTGGCAAAGCCGAAAGAATACCTATCACAATGTCTTTACCCCAAAAATCATGACAAAGCTTAAAATAAAGGCTATCCCCCTTCTGATAACGCTCAATCAATCGTGCTTCGTACAATAAACGTAAATATCGTGATATACACGCTTGCGACTGATCAAGAATAAAAATAAAATCAGGAATTGTTAAATCTTCATGATGTAAGAGCCTAAGAACACGTAAATGGCTTACTTCTGCGACCGCTTTCAGCAGCACAATCATTGCATCTAAACTTGCACTTTTTTTCATAATTATCCCCTAAACATTCCTATAAACATTTGTTTATAGGAAAAAAAGTCAAGCATACAACGCATATTCTCATCTATTTTGTTCTCTCTATTTTATCATACTATGAAAAAAATAGGCTAATGTAAAAAACGAACAGATCTTATCTCCCTGCTTCTCGTTATAATGAGAATACATTGATTTATAATAATAATTCATTTTTAACTTGAATAAAAAACCGGAATACCGTAGATTTTTCTCATTTCAAATCTATTCATGATAAATCAATCCAAATCATTCTCTTACAGCTCATAAACGGAGGGGACAGATGGATAAAAATACCTTTTATGCCCACCTAAAAACAAGAACTGCATACTATTGAGAAAAAATAACATGATAATGCCAGCTTGCATTTTTATTAAGTAAAGATGATAATGCTCAATGACCAAGGCATTTGTAGAAGTAATACTATACGCTCCATCCCCTCCTTTTCATTGCAGTTTTACAAAAAATAACCGGTTATATATCATGAGTAAAATAACCCTATTTAGGTCATAATTTCATAAAGTGTCTCTTACTCTTTTCAATGAATAAAAACTCCCACAGAGTACACACACACTTTATTTATGAAATAACAAACGCAATAAAATACACTATTATTCTAACAAAGTTGCGATAAGATAAAAAATTCTAGCGTGTAAGAGGTTTATAATTTGCATGCTTAGGATTAAGAGATTCCGCCCCAAGACGACGAACTTTATCAGCCTCATATTCAGCAAAATTACCTTCAAACCATTCTACATGACCATCACCTTCAAAGGCTAAAATATGTGTTGCCAATCGATCAAGAAACATACGATCATGCGATATGATAACTGCACAACCAGCGAAATTTTCCAATGCATCTTCCAATGCACCCAATGTTTCAGTATCAAGATCATTTGTCGGTTCATCAAGAAGAAGCACATTTCCCCCCTCTTTTAGAAGTTTCGCCAAATGTACGCGATTGCGCTGCCCTCCTGATAAATTTGCCACCTTCTGCTGCTGATCTGCCCCCTTGAAATTAAAAGCCCCGCAATAAGCGCGGCTATTCATCTCATATTTGCCTAATTTAATAATGTCATTTCCACCAGAAATTTCCTCCCAAACAGTTTTATCCCCCACCAAGGAATCGCGACTCTGATCCACATAACTCATGTGAACTGTTTCACCGATACGTATCTGACCTGAATCGGGCTTTTCCTGTCCCGTCAACATTTTAAACAAGGTCGACTTTCCCATACCATTGGCCCCAATAACGCCGACAATGCCACCAGCAGGAAGTTTAAAAGAAAGAGAATCAATCAATACACGTTCACCATAAGCTTTAGAGAGATTATCAACCTCAATAACAACTTGTCCTAACCTTTCTCCAATAGGAATAATGATTTGCGCCTCTCCAGGACGGCGCTCACGTGCTGCTTGAACCAACTCATCATAAGCCTTAATCCGAGCTTTTGACTTTGCTTGTCGCCCTTTTGGACTAGAAGCGATCCATTCTTGCTCACGTGATAAAGCACGTTGACGCGCTGCCTCTTCACGGCCTTCCTGAGCCAAACGCTTGGCTTTAGCCCCCAAATAAGCAGAATAGTTCCCCTCATAAGGAATACCTCTACCGCGATCTAATTCTAAAATCCAACCCGTTACATTGTCGAGAAAATAACGATCATGGGTTATCAAAAGCACAGCCCCAAGATATTCACGTAGATGCCTCTCAAGCCAAGCCGTCGTTTCAGCATCTAAATGGTTTGTCGGTTCATCCAAAAGTAATAAATCAGGTTTTGACAAAAGCAATTTACAAAGTGCAACACGCCGCTTCTCACCACCCGAAAGTTTTGTTACATCCCCATCGGCTGGCGGACAGCCAAGAGCAGCCATAGCCATTTCCACTTGACTTTCTAAATCCCAAAGATTCTGACTGTCAATAATGTCCTGAAGCTGTGCGCTTTCATCAGCCGTTTCCTCGCTATAATTCATCATCAATTCGTTATAACGCTCAAGAATTTCCTGTTTATCTGCAACACCTTCCATCACATTACCACGCACATCTTTGCTCGCATCAAGCAAAGGTTCTTGTGGTAGATAACCACAGCGTGCTCCTTCAGAAATCCATGCTTCTCCCGTATATTCCTTATCTAGCCCAGCCATAATACGTAAAATAGTTGACTTCCCTGCACCATTCGGCCCTAAAATACCGATCTTCGCATCTGGATAAAAAGACAAATGAATATTTTCTAGAACTTTTTTATTGCCGTAAGACTTGTTAAGCCCAGCCATATGATAGATAAATTGACGTGCCATAAATTTCTCTTTATATTATGCGATATTAAAGATTAGGATTTTGAAAAAACTGCTTTTGCTTTTTGAAACTGTACAGTAAATAGCACTTACGTCGTATCAAAAGCTTTCGCTTTATATTGGTACATTTTTTCTAATCTCACAAGCCCCAGTATGGTCCTGAATGCAAAAAAACATCCCCCTAAAGAGCAAAAAGCAAATCTTTTTAGCTGTACCTGAAACCTGTTATCAAACATTGCCTCTCTTTTCCATACCAGATATAACATTATATTTTTATCGTATTAAACCAACCTATCAATGTAATATGGTACCACAAAGAAAAGCAATTCTCTATGCGCCTTCTTTTCTCGCTTTATGGGCTTTATATTACGCAGTAAAAAATCCTTCTCTTTTTTCATCGATTTTTTGCTACGGAAAGCAATGGACTTCACCCCTTGCCTTGATATGGCTTAAATTACGTTTACAAAACGACCGCCGCCTTATGGGATCTGACGTCCCAAGCCCAATGATCATGAAAGCTTTGCATCAACACGTAGCAACAAATGAATACAGTGCCCTTCCCATTGGTACGTGGTTACAATTCGTAAAAAACTATAAAGCCAATTGTAAAAACTTATCCATCCCCCTCTTTTGGCTTGATAATTATAAAAATAATATCAATATCCAGCACATCATTTCAAAACTTCAAGACGACATATAGCTTTTTAAAAATACGATAAAAGCTCATCTCGTATAGGAATATATTTATGGAAAAAAAAGCCTTAATCGTCATTGATGTTCAAAATGACTTCTTACTAGGTGGAGCACTTGCCGTACCTCAAGGTGATGCTATTTTACCCGCCGTCAATAATCTCATAAATCATTTTGACCACGTTATCTTAACCCAAGACTGGCATCCCAAAAACCATTGCAGCTTTGCTTCCTGCTATCCTGAAAAAAAGCCCTATGATACAGTCATTCTTGACTATGGTCCTCAAATACTTTGGCCTGATCATTGCATACGAGGAACACAAGGAGCAGAATTCCATCCATCTCTTAGAGTAGAAAAGGCACAACTTATCCTTAGAAAAGGCTATAATCAAAAAATGGATAGCTATTCTGCTTTTCTTGAAAATGATCAAAAAACACCAACAGGTTTACAAGTTTATCTTAAAGAACATGGTTTTACTAAGCTCATTATGTGTGGCTTAGCAACTGATTTTTGTGTCGGATTTTCTGCTCTTCACGCTATGCAATGCGGTTTTAAAGTCAGTGTTTCATTAAATGCCTGTGCTGGTATTGATGTAAACGGATCACTAAACACTATGCTTAAAACAATGAACGAAGCCGGTATAGAACTTTTAATGGTCTCTTAAAAGATCCTTCTCTAATCTACCATTATAATAAACTGATTTATAAAGGATAAATCATTTTGCACATATTTAAGTAAGAGTCCAGAATATCGTAAATTCTCTCATTTCAAACCTGTTTCAAAACCATTCTCTTACACGTTACAAAGAGAATCCAATGTATGAATAGAAATCGTTCAAAAAAACATGCAAAAAGGCCTCTTATGAACCATTAATGCAAAAGTTTGTCATAGTATTGAAAGCTGGTAAAAAGTATAACATCAGCTTTCTATCTTATATTTAGGTCAAAAAGTATCCTAGAGATTGTACATTATTGGCTTCATGGGTAGTATCATGCAATGAACTCAACTTTAAAAAAACGCAAATAAGCAATAAAATAGTATTTTATTTTGCATAAAAGACCTCTTTCTATTCAAAGATATGCGATAAACAAAAGTGTGAAAAAGAAAGAAATCTCCATTACTTAGATACAACATGTTTATCTAATTGACGATGCTTAAAACGAATCGAAGAATATAATGCCATTCCAATAATACAGACTCCCACAAGTCCTGTTAAAACTTCAGGAACCGATATAATCGTTTGCAGATACATAATCACTGCAAGAACTAGAATTGCATAAAAAGCACCATGCTCTAAATAACGATAATGCAATAATGTTCCTGATTCAACCAACATAATTGTCATAGAACGAACGTAAAATGCTCCGATACCAAGACCTATCGCAATAATAAAAAGGTTGTGTGAAAAGGCAAAAGCACCAACCACGCCATCGAAAGAAAAACTAGCATCAAGAACTTCTAAATAAAGAAACGCCCCTACTCCCCCGTGAGCTACTGTTGTTAAAGTCTTTTGAGGAGTATCCAAGAGATGACCGACAACTTCAACACCGATAAAGGTCAAAAGTCCATAAAGTGCTGCCAATAAAAAAGTTATTTTATTTTCTGCATCAATCTGAGCTGAAACAAATAAGATCAAAATCAAAACAATTGCAATATCAATTCCAACAAGTGCCCCAAACTTTTGAGCAGGTCTCTCTATAACATTAAGCCAATGTACTTCTTTTTCAGAATCAAAAAAATATTTTAAGCCAACCATCATAAGGAAAGTTCCTCCAAAAGCAGCAATCCCCATATGCGCATCGGTTAAAACTTCAGCATATCGATGTGGTTCCCATATCGCTAATTTGACTGCCGCAATTGGATTAATCCCAACAGCAACGACAATCACCAATAATGGAAAAACAATTCTCATCCCAAATACAGCTATCAAAATGCCCCATATAAGAAAACGACGACGCCACAATGGACTCATTCTACTAAGAACACGCGCATTAATAATAGAATTATCAAAAGATAAAGAAATTTCCAAAATTCCTAAAACAAAGCAAATAAAAAAATATTTAAGAAAACCAGTAATACTTTCCGTTTCAAACCAACCAATAACCCCTCCTAAAAAGACACCAATAATCGTGAAAAAAAAAGCAAACCCAAAATAGCGTAATAGGGCCATGATCATTCCTCAAAGTTTATTTTCTACTTCATCTAAGCACACCCAGTACCAATCCAAAGTTTGCATCTCTTTAAAGTTGCATCTATTAATGCAGAGGTGTATAGAATATATATGGTAAAGTTACATGAAAATTCTCTCAAAAAAAGCAAGAGACAAATGTAGCAACAAGGAATTTTGTTTTGAAGTGAATATCAATTGTCAATACAATAAGTGCAAGATTGCTTTCTATCTACACAAATAAAAAAAATAACAAGAAATTAAAGCTATAATATTGACATTATATCATAGAATATTAATACATAGTGTGCTTTTATTATTTAATGATTTATACCATGATGATTTACCGAGGGAGATAATTCGTGGCACGTCCTGAAACTGAATCAAAAACCATATTTGGAAAACGTTTACGTTATGTACGTCTTGCTTTAGGCGATCCATCACGTGAAACCTTAGCTAAAAGTTTTAGCATGACAAAAAATTCCATTGCTTTTTATGAGCGTGGAGAGAGAGAACCCAATCTTAGTGTCTTACAAACATACCGCACGTTATATGGTGTCAATATTAATTGGCTTTTAACTGGACAAGGAAAAATGTTTGACACCGAATATACAAAAGGTGATTTTGACTGGAATTATTTTATTAAAAAAATCGAGGGACTGGAAGAAACACTTGCCGATAGTGATCGTAACGAAAAACTAAATCAAGAAAAAATCGACAGTTCTTATGAAAAATTGCAGCAATATTTGTCAAGACAAGGTTTATCAAATGGTTTTAACCCTAAAACTACAACCTCTCTTATCGATATGAAAGCTAAAATGGCCAATTCTTATACCCTTAGCTTATTCATTGATTTACTCATTCGAAGCGTATCCCAAAAAGAGGTTATAGCTAATCAATAAACGTCTATTTCAAAAGAAAAAGCAAGAAATGATTAAACACCAGTATGGAAAGAAGTATTTTTTTACTTTATCCGTGCTGGTGAAGTTTTATATAATTTATAAACTTTATTTCTGTAACGACAGAAAAATATTTGCGTTGTAAATGAAAGTATAGTGTCTTTAAATTAAAAACAATAATTTTATAGTATGAAATTCTCATTCACATCTTATTGACAATAAATTTTTTCTTGTTAAAAGAATAATAGCTCTCATAGAAATTATTTTTTAAGGTCAGAAAATTTAAGGGGAATATATTGACGACTTCCTAGAGAGACATACATTAATGTTTACAAGCGGATTAGTTAAATATTTATCCTGAAAATTATCAGCTATTTTATGAGGTGGGAAGCATGTATTTTGAGGTGTTTCAAGGAGTTCACAATCAATGGTACTGGCGTTTAATCTCAGGAGATGCACAAAAAATTGCTTTTTCTAGTAAAGGTTATCCAACAAAACAAGATATCCTAATCAATATTGAGCAAATAAAAGAAATTACACATAAGGCTCTTATTAGAGAACTACAGTCCTAACGTTCTTTACCATTAAAACAAGCGTTTATTTTGTATAATGGTATGGTAGTTACTTTTGTGACAAATGAAAAGTGATTGATTTGCCCTCAATGAGAGGAAGTTTTTGTATTATTTCTGACACTCACAAAGAACATTCATATTCTTACAGATTATATGTTTATTTTCAATCATACTCAAATCTCTATAGCCTTTATCAAAAAGAAAATCTCTTAAGTTTTGTATTTTTCATAAAAAATAAACGCACATGAAGAGAAGATAAATCATCAATGAGAAATATATTTACTCTACAAGATATTAATATCTTTTACGTTCATATTCCTCTTCTGTATCTGATAATCATAACTGACTTACCCATTTCATCTTCATAAAAAGCAAATATCTCTTTCTTTCTATTATCATGCAATTTTTTATACCTATTAGCTGAAACTATCGTAGCATTTATACCTTACATCTAAAAAGAACGTGCAAAACTGTTTCCAGCAATAATATAAAATTGCTGGATTGTATAGACGCGCTTTTTAATAACTAGCCTACCTATAAACTGGTTTATCATCATAAACTCTTATTTTATGATCAACGACGCTCTGTCTTATAACCTTAAATGTTGTCATAAAATCAGAGTAAACTTGAATATTCTCTTCCAATACAATCTCTCCATCAGCACCATAATTGGCTTCATTAAAGTTTATCTCTCTCGTCATTCCAATCTTCCTAACACATTTCCAAACCCTTTAATGCAAAATATGAATACAATCACTCTTTATCATCTTCAGATTTAAGCATTTTTTTATATTTCTTTTCATTTTTTTCATATTGCTTAATTTGTTTTTTCAGTTTTTCAATTGCTTGGTCGCGTCTTTTAATCACCATACTTTGCTCTCTAATAGCCCTATCTCGTTCTTCAGTCATCTTCATAGAATCTCTTAAAAACTCATGCTTTATTCTTCTAGATTCCTCTTTTAAAATTTTCACTTGACTGCGATAATATAAAGAAAATCGAAATATAACCCCGCTGCACAACAAAACAACAATCATTGCTCCCAATAAAATTTCGTTTACACTCATTTGGATCTCCCTTAATTGTCGCTCAAGTGATGATCTTGACCAATTTGTTTCATCCTCAATCAAAAAAAGAATGCAATAAATTGCATGTTCCAAGTGTGAACAATCACTCTCGGCGTTCTTATTTTCTCCATTAAAGCATTGATAAATGACGCAAACAAATCTCTGAAAGCGGCTAAATCTACACTCACACCAATTATTTGCGACACATTTATTGACACAAAATACAAAAAATAAGGAACGTCAAATAAAACTAACGACGCAATCCAATCATACAAGCCTTGCCCAAATCGTTCCTATCTTCCTTTTTTACGCCATGTGGAATGCGGCTATATATGAAAGTTTTTCATTATTACAAAAATCTTCAGTGTCACAAAGCACAGCATTTCTGTAAAATTTTGCCTTCCCACAAATCTTTACATCACCACAAACTAAAGCATCATTATAAACTCGAGCCTTTCTAAAATCACGAGTATCACCACAAAATTCAATACATTGAGCATTCAAAACTTGATCAAAAAAGACCGCATTAGCATAAACATATGCATCTCCACTCATATTCAAATAACGATAAAGTTCTTATTTTTCATAAACATGCGAACTCTTACGAACAACTAAACAACCATATGTTAATGCATTGTTATCAATAACAATATCATTATAAACACAGACTTCATTATAAACCGCAGCATCATAAAAACACATTCATCCCCATAAGGGCATTGATCGAATGTACAATTCTACCAAACAACCACCTTTGTGGATCAGATTACCTTCCTGTTTAATAAAATATCCAAGATCACTTTTTTGATATTTCCCATTTTTTTACGCATATATAGGATATACCATCTGATAGTGATCTAATTTATTACAATAAAGAAGAAATCAGTATTCTTTATCTATGCAATTTACATCTTTTCTACAGCCATTATCCTATCTCTTAAGGCTCTAAAGCTTCGTTATATTCACACACTACCTCAACGCAGAATTTTTTTTACAAATTCTGATGTTGGGGTATATCTTGATTTATAATGCTGCTACGTATACTATCATAGTGAAATCTCATAAACATACGAGTGTGTATCGCCCTTTCTGGTATACACATTTACTTTTTCACAACCGTGGAACTAAGCAACCATTTTTATTGATTCGAATCTGAAAGTGTATGGGGACATTTTGTTATTAGTTAAAAACAACTCTATATGCTTCCTTAGCGAAGAGCTACACATGGATATTTTCACGCTCCTTGTATCATATATTCTGGATTCGCAACGCAATATTAACGCTATAGCGTAAATATGTAAAGGTCTAAAAATGACAAAGACTGAAAAAGATTGGTTCCAACGCTTAGTTGAATTGATAAAAAGTGACGGACGAACAATGATTGAAATAAGCAGAGCTGCAGGCTGTGGACAAAATTACGTCCAACAAATGATAAATGGAGGCAAGAGGCCTTCTGTAGATAAACTCATGGCTATTTTGAATACACTGGGAAATGCTAGTGCCATATATGTAATAACTGGTTTCAACATCTCCGATGAAGACTTAAAACTCATAACTTTGATTTCGTCTGGAGATAAAAAGAAGATTGAAGCCTTAAATGTTCTGTTGAATGAGCAGAATCTGTAGCATTTTCTACTTTATCCAATATCGCTTGCTTTTGAGACGTCGATAAAGACTCCCATTTCACAATAATATCAGATAAAGTTGTTTCAAATTTTTTATCATTCTTCATAGTCATACTCCATGTAGTCACACTATATAACGCTAAAGCGTTTAAAATATATCTCATACCTTAGAAAAAAATATTTGCAATAGGCAGTATGGAAGCAATTGTGTACAAACTTATTTTACAAAATCAGATGAAGTTCTATTAGTCATGTACCATGGTGAAACAGAAAGCATCACACGATCCAGACCTTCTTATGAAAATTGGTATAATCTATCAAAAACGCGAATAATGTTACGCAGATCTTGCGATTCGGACCAATAAAAACTAATGTGAAAATATCCCTGAAGACACTCCTGAACTCTATATAAGAGAACACGAAAAAGCTTTTTTGAAAAAAATACATCACAATTTATTCTACATAGCACCATCTATGTTTTTTTAACAATATTGCAAAGCGAGAATATAACAATGTTATAGGAATAAATTCTTATAAACAGAGCCACACTACCTAAAACTCTGTAACACATTTACAGGTAACCTCCCCTCTAAACGCACCTTGTAAATACTAATATAAGTCTCTATCATAAGCAAAAATGATACTATCAAAAAAATAAAACGAATCACCACGCACAATCTTTGTACGTAAATTTTATACAGATTTACAACAAGAGAGAAATTCCCTTATGCAAATGAAGAATTATATTTTAAAAGTATGGCTTTGAAGAAGAAGTATACTTTTCCAAAAAAACACCCTCCCTGCCAATAATTTTTCATAAGAGAAAAAACTCATAATAAAGATAAAACTCTCTATACGATCAATACGAGAAAAATGTTAGCAATACAAAAAAGTGCTAGGGTTACCGCAATATTGCCAATTCCTTATCAGAGTAAAATCAAAAAAGACATCTGCTCTTCAATAATAATTCGGATCACATGAAAACTCTATAATTTAAACATTAAGCAAAAAATACACAAAAACAGAAAATGGCATTTTAACAAATTTTCCAATATCATAGAAAACATTTCTTACAGAATAATAAAATGCTTATTACAATAGAATCTGGATGATGCAAAGCGATAGAAACAATCACTCAATTGACTTTTCAAAGAACAATTAATAAAATTCTTTTCAAAAAACACGCCACCGTCACTATGAACAATATTTCTCAAGATATTAAATAGAATTCCTTTCTTGGGAAAAAGAAAATAACAACAAATGTTATCATCGTTGCCCCATGATACATATGAATGCCCATAGATCACATTCTCTTATACACTAACCTTTCATCACAATGATGCTATTCGAATGTCTAAAAGACATTAACATCACTTAGAAAAAAGCAAATTTACACTAAATGTTTTTTGAGCCATTTGTTCTGAACAGGTACAATCTTTAAAATTGGTTTTATTGAGGTCTGTTTATTTGCAGAACAAGTATAAATAAACTTATCCAATGAAGCTTTTAGCCTTCTATTTTATGAAGAACACCATATAGAAAAAGTACAAAACAGTATATGAATTAAGAAAGTAAATAGCGACCCATATCAGTTAATCCAAATGCTAAAAGGTTGCAAATGAGAGAACTTCTTTGATGAGACTAAGAAAACATACCATCATATTAAAGCGACTGAGAGAACAAACTGCAACAAACAACGACCAAAAGCTTCTAAAACAAACAGGAAAATAAATAAAAAACGAAAAAGGTAGAATCTCAAAACTTTTATATAAGCGATCCATTTTTCTATTGTACATTTCCCTATTGGTGGGCCCGGAGGGACTCGAACCCCCAACCAAGCGGTTATGAGCCGCTGGCTCTAACCAATTGAGCTACAGGCCCTAAATAGGTTGTTTCTCTCTAAACTAAAATGCCCTATGATACAAGAGCTGACAAAGATTATAACCCATCTTTTTCTCTTTTCTATTGGTTTTTTTTTCAGTGCTCTAATTTCTTTACAAAAACTCTTAAAAATGAGAGAATAATTAACTGACAAATATAAAGGTATAGATATGATAGAAAAGAAAATTCAACCACTGAAGAGTTCTCTGGTTAAAACAGTTATATTAGCATTTACACTCTTAGCCACATCGTTGACTGTACGTGCTTATGCTGAAGAAAATAAAATGAAAAATGCAACGATTACAGTGACAGCAATCGGAGAAAGTCAAGCAGCACCGGATATGGCCATTATTAATCTAGCCGTTGTTACCTATGACAAAACTGCCCAAAAGGCATTAGCTTCCAATAATCAATCCATCAATGATATTATAAACGCTTTTAAAAACAATGGCATCCAAGCAAATGATTTGCAAACATCAGGCTTATCCATTTATCAGTCAACCTCTGATAAACACCACGAAAAAAAGAATAATGAAAAACTCTATCATGTTTCAAATTCTTTAACCGTGCGCATTCGTGATCTTACCAATGCTGGTAAAATCTTTGATCAAGCGATGACACTAGGTGTTAATTCAGTTAACGGCATTACTTTTACCAACGCAGATACAAAGCCATTTTATCAAGCAGCACGTAAAAAAGCCATTACTGAAGCCATTGAAAAAGCGCAAACGATAGCGCAAGCAGCCGATTTAAAATTAGGAAAAATTATTGAAATCAATGAAAAGGATGATTACTATCACCCAACACCACGTCTCATGAGTAGAGCAGCAGATGTAAGCTACGCAAATACAAATTTTGCAGGTGGTGAATTAAATTATAACGTGAGCGTCACTGTAGTCTTTGCGATCGATTAAGTCACAAACAAGTTGTATAAAAAATCATATTACTGGCCTTCACGTAGAAGACCAGTAATGTGATAAAGATAATCTTCCTCAGATAATAATTCGTCTTCGTAAATCTCTATTTGTCCGCGTGCAGAAATACGCGCTGTATGTACCGTCTGACAATCTCCTGATACCAATGGATGCCACCAATGAAGATCTTTTCCCTCATAAATTAATCTATAAGCACAACTTTCTGGAAGCCAACGCGCTGTTTTAACTGTCGTAATATCTAGCGATATACAATCTGGTACAATTGATTTACGATGAGCATAATCTCGACACCTGCAGGTTTCCCCATCTAAAAGACGACAAGCAATACTGGTTGCATAAAGGTCACCCGTATCATCGTCCTCAACTTTATGGAGACAACAACGGCCACAGCCATCACAAAGGCTCTCCCACTCAGAAATGGAAATCTCTTCTAATTTTTTTACTTTCCAAAAGGGAAGCTCTCCACTCATAAACTCAGACACACCTTTTTAAATTAAGACGATCTATAAAAAATGAAACATTTAATTTCTATAATTTCATCTATTTTTGTCTCTTAAAAAGATTTAACTCAATGTATACTTTAAACCATGTTCTTAAAATCTATCTGAATAAAAGAGAATATTCAAAAAATAGCGTATATAAATGAACGTAACCTATTGAAACATCTCTTTATAAACTGACAAAGAGTAAAATGCGTCACCTAAAATGATAGAAAAATTCCGCAAAGAATATACATTTTTCATCAAAAAGTCCGTATGTTGCAATATAAGTTTATTCCTAATAGATCTCATTTCTTAAAAACGAGCCGCGCTATACGCAAGGTAATGTTTTTATCGTTCATTTCTTGAAAGCTCCCCTACTCTCTACTCCATAACCACCCTTTGCCCTATATCTATTCTTCTGAGACAGAGAAGTATAAAGCCCCAAAGCTAAGAAAAACATTAAACATCGAAAACTTTCTAGATTGTTCAAATTCTTCCTATGTTTTTCTCAAGAAAGCATCCAAGTACAACGTGACGCACCTCCCCCTTCATTAAGAAGAAGGAGGAAGTTATTAAAATGCACACGAATTCCTTTATTTAAGAATCGAGAAAACTGCGCAATTTTCGTGAACGGCTAGGATGTTTTAATTTACGAAGTGCCTTTGCTTCAATCTGACGAATACGCTCTCTTGTAACTGAGAACTGCTGTCCCACTTCTTCCAATGTGTGATCGGTATTCATCCCTATTCCAAAACGCATCCGCAAAACACGTTCTTCTCGTGGTGTTAATGAAGCAAGAACGCGTGTTGTCGTATCTCGCAGATTAGCTTGGATAGCTGCATCAATTGGTAATAACGCATTCCTATCCTCAATAAAATCACCCAAATGGGAATCATCTTCATCACCAACAGGCGTTTCGAGAGAAATAGGTTCTTTTGCAATTTTAAGAACTTTTCGTACTTTTTCTAACGGCATAGAAAGCTTGCTAGATAATTCTTCTGGTGTTGGTTCTCGTCCAATTTCATGGAGAATCTGACGCGATGTACGAACGATTTTATTAATTGTTTCAATCATATGAACAGGAATACGAATTGTACGTGCCTGATCAGCAATTGAACGTGTAATAGCTTGACGAATCCACCATGTTGCATAAGTTGAAAATTTGTAGCCGCGCCGATATTCAAACTTATCCACAGCCTTCATCAAACCGATATTGCCCTCTTGAATAAGATCAAGAAACTGCAAACCACGATTGGTGTATTTTTTTGCAATTGAAATGACAAGACGCAAATTAGATTCTACCATCTCTTTTTTCGCAATTGTTGATTCGCGTTCACCTTTCTGCACCTGCATAACAATCCGACGAAATTCACCAATCGAAATAGCCGTTTCTTGCGCAAGATTTTGTATTTCACTTCGCAGTTTTTGGATTTCTTTTGCTTCACGCACCGAAAACTCTTTCCAACCAGGTGTAGGCAAAGCAGAAATATAATTCATCCAATCCGCGTCCAATTCACGCCCTTGGTATTCTTTTAAAAAGTCCTCATGGCCAATGCCATAGCTATTGGCAATCCGTTTCAGCTTACCTTCATTATGAATCAATCTCTTATTAATGTCATAAAGCTGTTCAACCAAAGCTTCGATACGATTTTGGTTTAAAGAAAGGGATTTTACTGCTTGAATCAACTCACCCTTTAATTGAATATATTTCTTCTTCTGAGAAGATGTAAGAGCCCCCTCTTTACGCTCTGCCAAACTGCTTTCAACATGCTGATCTTGTAATTTTCGTAATTTCACATAGGTTTGAGCAATAAAATCCAATGTTTCCATAACTTGAGGACAAAGTTCATTTTCCATTGCAGCAAGCGATAAGTTAACATCGTCCTCGTCCTCTTCATCATCGTCTTCAATGTTTCTCTCTCCTGCGCTCTCCCCCATATTACGTATACCAGAAGACATTTTTTCTTCTACGGTCTTATCAACTTCACTTCGCTCAATAACAGGAGCCTGCTTTGCTTCTGGACCAGCATAAGTCGTTTCAAGATCAATAATTTCACGAAGAAGAATACGCTGCTCTTTTAACTCGTCACGCCAGATAATAAGAGCCTGAAAAGTCAAAGGACTCTCACAAAGTCCCGCAATCATTGTCTCACGCCCTGCTTCAATACGCTTAGCAATGGCAATTTCGCCTTCCCGCGAAAGAAGCTCAACAGCTCCCATCTCACGCAAATACATACGCACCGGATCATCCGTACGATCTGTTACTTCGCGTTTATTCGTTGTCGTTGCAATTGCATGGCTAGAGGCTTCTACTAAATCACCCCCCTCTACCGTAACTTCTTCTTCATAATTTTCAGACTCAACTTCATCCTCATCATCCACAACATTAACCCCCATCTCAGAGAACATCGCCAAGATATCTTCAATTTGTTCGGATGTAACCTCGTCAGAAGGAAGAACAGCATTGAGCTCATCCATTGTTACGTAACCATTTTTTTTGGCAAGTTTAATCATTTTCTTGATGGCATCATCAGAAAAATCAAGAAGAGGACTATCCAAACTCGCTTGGTTTGTTACTTCTGCATTATCTTTCTGTTTAACCTTTGTTGCCATACCATAACTCCACTCGATCACTTCACAGTTTCCATGTAACCATAGTTTCCATGTGACCAGTTTTTTGTTCTCACTAAAATCTACCAATAGTTACCCATATATACTGCCTGTTAAGAGATTACCATTGGAAAGAATACATTTTGTATACGCCCTGACATCCAGACAAACTTGACATCCAGACAAAAACGCGGGAAAACTCCAGAAGTTTCCCCGACACCTCTCAGCCCTTCTGAGATAATCTCTGCACCCTATCGTAAGAACCAATTTCCCGCTTTTCCTAAAATTTACCCGCTTTTCCTAAAATTTACCCGCTTTTCCTAAAATTTAATTGTCATCTTTATAAAAATGTCACTCCACATAAACTTCCTCATCTAAAATTTAAGTGACTGATTCGCATTAAAAAAGCGAATCATTTTATCGTATCTTGTGTATTCCCGTCTATTTTTTCATCCAACCAACTTCCAAATCCTTCAATTAACGCTTCTGTTGCCTGCATCTGCTCCAGCTCATTTTTTACCTCACGAAGCAGATCAAAAACCTCACTCTTAGGATTTTCTACAAGTTGCTCTTCAATATCCTGTAACCTCTTATGTAGGTGGTGTTCTTGAAGATGCAAGTAGACAGCTTGTTTTAATATAGCACGCGCATCTTCTATAGGGGCTCCACCAGGAATAATACGCATACCAATATTTTGCACAAGATGTTTCATACGCTCTAACAGAGCCTTTTGCCCTCTTTTTTCTAAGAACGCAACCATCGTCTCTTTATCATGAAGCTGTTGGTCCCCAAGAATTTCCAACATAGCTTGATGAAAAATTATCAATTGAGTATTTTTTAATTCTAACTCAGAAAGAATTTCAAAATTTTCATACCACAACTCAGGATAGTAAGCTAAAGTAAGTAAAATCACTGCTTCACGCAAAGGGATAGATTGCGAAGAATTTCGTACTATTTCAGAATTTGCTAACAGAGAAAAGGTTTGATCTTTAAAGGTCCTATTTGGTGAAGATTGACCATATCGCCCTTCCCCCCTTTTTTTCGAAAAAGAGGGACGAAAAAAATCAAAAAGGCGTTTTTTTACATCTTGCAAATAATAACGACGGACATCTTCATCCTTAATCGTAAAAATTTGTTGTTTTAGTTGTTTTTCTAGCGCTGCTCGTGCCTCTGGAATTTCAAAATGCTTTCCATAGGTAGCACGCCACCATAAAAGCTCACTCAAAGGAATAGCTTTTTGCAAAAAAGAAGAAAAAAGCTGTGCTCCACCAGCACAAACAATTTCATCAGGATCTTTCCCTTGTGGCAACAAAACAAAGCGTACACAAACCCCAGCCTTTAAAAGAGGCAACACACGATCAGCAACACGAAAAGCAGCTTTTAAACCAGCATCATCACCATCAAAACACAAAATAGGCTCCTTCCCCATCTGCCATAAAAGCTCAATTTGCGCTTCCGTTAATGCTGTCCCTAAGGGCGCTACAACTCCTTCAAAACCAGCTTTAGTCAATGCAATGACATCCATATACCCCTCAACAACAAGGAGTGAATGAATTTTTTCATCGCCAACAAAGCGACTATTTTTGCGAGCTGCTGCCGCGTTATAAAGTATATTTCCTTTATGAAACAGCACTGTTTCAGGGCTATTGAGATATTTTGCTCGTGTCTCTTTCTCTAATGCACGCCCTCCGAAAGCCACCACACGTCCGCGCAAATCTTCGATAGGAAACATAATGCGATTTCTAAATCGGTCATAAGAATCTGCGCTCTCCTCATACACTGAGAGAAGCCCACATTCTTCCATTTGCTTTATTGAAATGCCCCGTGCACTCAAAGCTTCTTTCAAAGCTGTACGCCTTACCGGTGCAAAACCAATGCGGAAACGCTCTACAAGCTCTGGTGTAACACCACGTGCATCCAGATAACGACGTGCTTGCGTACCTTCTTTATCGCGTAAATTATATTGAAAAAAATCTGTAGCAATTTTCATCACATCATAAAGGTCAGCTTTTTCCAGTTGACGTTTATGACTTTGTGAATCCAAAATAGGGAGTTTTATTCCCGCAAAATCAGCCAAACGCTCTACACTTTCTGAAAAGTGCAATCCATCAAGCTCACACAAAAAGGTAAAAATATCTCCACTTACACCACAACCAAAACAATAATAGCGCCCTTTATGATCATCACAATGAAAACTTGGCGTTTTTTCACCATGAAATGGACAACAACACCAAAAGTCTCCCCGTGAAGGCTTACTTTTTCGAGGATCAAAATCCACCCGTTGCCCAATCACTGTTGAAATTGGGAGTCTCGTACGCAATTCATTAAGGAAATCGGGCGGAAAACGCATTATCTCTCACAGAGTTTGAAAATTCTTTTTTGCATATTTAACGACTTTAGAGCATAATTCCAATACTTCCTCTTAAGCAGTTGTAAAATTTTAAACCCTCAACTGCATATGTTTTTAGAAATGGAGAATAAAAAGTGATCGAATTTATTGCTCAATATCCGTGGTTAGAGGCTATTTCTTGGCTTGTTATTCTTACTATAGCTGCCCTTTTAGTGAACTTTCTAGGACGAAAATTACTTATTCACGGAGCAAAAAAACTCTCTTCTTTTCTCCCCAAAAATACAACGATCGATATTAATAATGCTATTCAATACATAGCGGATATCATTTCAGCTTTTATTCTTTCAATTGGTGTTAATTTTATCTCAACATTGCCCGATGCATTTAGCACTGTCATCAGTAATGTTGCCAACGCCTTCATTATCTTCTTTGTCGTCCTGACAATTTCTTCCTGTCTCAATGTCATTAACATCCTTTACGAACAACGACCAACAGCACGACTAAAACCAATAAAAGGTTATATTCAAATTGCTAAAATTGCACTTTTTGCTGTTGCAACAATTTTAATGGTCGCTACATTGATTGACCGTTCCCCTCTTATTCTCTTCTCCGGTCTTGGTGCAATGGCCGCGGTTCTCATGTTAATTTTTCAAGATACGCTTCTTTCTCTCGTTGCCGGTATTCAAATTTCATCCACTGATATGGTTCGTGTTGGGGATTGGATTGAAATCCCCAATCTCGGTGCCGATGGTGATGTTATTGAAATTGCCTTGCATACTGTTAAAGTTCAAAATTTCGACAATACCATCACCTCAGTTCCTATCCGTAAACTTGTGACCGACCCTTTTAAAAATTGGCGTGGAATGCAAGAATCGGGTGGCAGACGCATCAAACGCTCCCTTTTTATTGATCAATCAAGTATCCATTTTCTCACAAAAGAAGAACAAAAATATCTTTCCCGATTTAATTTATTAGAAAGTTATTTCACGCAAAAAGTAGAAGAAATCGAACAATGGAACGCTCAATTAGATAAAAATCATGATGTCTTAGCCAATACGCGCCGTTTAACCAACATTGGAACTTTTCGTGCTTATGTTTTTGCTTATCTACAACAGCATCTAAACATCAACCCTAATATGACCCTCATGGCACGGCAATTACCTCCTACAGAAAATGGTTTACCCTTAGAAATCTATTGCTTTACGAACACCACCGTTTGGATCGACTATGAACAAATTCAAGGCGATATCTTTGATCACCTTTATTCCATTCTGCCCTGTTTCGGTCTAAAGGTTTTTCAAAATCCAAGCGGTTATGATTTTAATCAAGTATTAAAAGCAAAAGTGAAATAAAAACAATAAACTTCAATTTATTAATTTGAGGCAACCACATTCACAACAACAAAGAAAGAATAAAGTATCATGAATGGTTCATTGGTACTCCTTCATCTTGCCGGCGCTATTTCTTTACTTCTCTGGGCCACACGCATGGTGCGCACAGGAGTTGAACGCGCCTATGGTGACAGACTTAAATATAAAATGTGCCACGTCGTTTCAAAACCATTGTTTGCCGTAAGTTTTGGACTTTTTACAGCAATGATTTTACAAAGCTCTACAGCAATAACACTCCTCGTTGGCTCTTTCGTTGAATCTGGTTTTGTCTCTGGAGTAGCAGGACTTATGGCTGTACGTGGAGGAGAATTAGGATCAGCAATCGTTGTAAAAATTCTCACCTATGACCTCACTCTTGTTGTACCCTTGTGTCTTTTAATTGGCACTTGTATCTTCATGACAACAGAAAAACGTGAATGGCGTCAAATAGGACGTATTGTCATCGGTATTGGTCTTTTGATTTTATCTTTAGAGATGATAAGTACCGCGACAGAACCTTTACGTGAAAGCGAAATTTTACCTAGCATCATTCGTTATCTTTCAACCGATCCTATTTCCACTTTTTTGTTGGCTGCTGGCTTAACCTACCTCTTACATTCATCCATTGCAGGAATCATTTTGCTGGTCAATTTTGCCAACTACGATCTTATCCATACGCAACTCTGTGTTGTCATGGTTCTTGGTGTCAACTTTGGCTCTTCTCTTATAGCACCACTTTTAACGCGCAACGCCTCTCCTAATACCCGCCTCGTTCCCTTAGGAAATTTACTCATGCGTGGGGCAGGGTCAATCCTTATACTTATCTTATTTCTCTCCTTTCACCCTCCCATCACATGGCTTGGCAATAACGCCCCTACTCAAGTAATCAACGCCCATATCATTTTTAATGTTTTCATTCTCCTTGCTGGAATACCACTTTCAAAATGGGTTTTAAAATTAACCACTCAGATCGTGAATATAAGTGCAAAAAAAATGCAAGCCGACAAAACGCTCAATTTATCCGATCAAACAGCTCTTGATGACAGTGTTCTTGATCGCCCAACTCTCGCCCTCTCGAATGTCATGCGTGAAGTCATTCATATTTGTGATCTTGTAGACATCATGCTAGAAAAAATTATGGGACTTTATGAAAAGCCTGATCCCAATATTATTCGTGAACTCAACCAACTCAACACCATATTGGACAAAAAACATATCGCCATCAAACTTTATCTTGCCCGATTAGCGGGACAAAAATTATCTGACGAAGAAGCTCTTCAAACGCAAGAACTTCTAGGCGCCTGTATAAAATTAGACCAAGCAGGCGATATCATTATTCATAATATGTTGATGCTGGTTAAAAAGAAACAACAAAAAGGTTTACAGTTCAGCAGCGAGGGCTGGAGTGACCTCCTTCGTTTCCACGCCATTGTACTAGCCAACGCGCATATAGCATTTAACGTTCTCGTCTCACGTGATACACACACTGCACACCTATTGGTACAAAAAAAAGATCAGCTACGAAACTTAGAAAAAGAGATGAGTTTAAAACATTTTAAACGTCTGCGTGAAGGGGATCTCAAAAATGTAGAATCATCCAGTCTTCATCTCGACACTGTGCGCGACCTTAAACAAATCAACTCTCTTTTGACCTCAATGATCTACCCCATTTTAGAAGAACAGGGACTTCTTCAAAGTTCTCGTCTACGCAACCCTGCTGAAGAACAAACAGAAAAAACTTAAACCTTTCAAATAACTTGAATAAAACACACATCACATCGATTATTCAATTTTGAATATGGTCAAGATATTGATTTAATCAAAATATCTTATTATTCGACAATTTAAATGAGCTTTCTGCATCGTAAGTTTCTTTCATTTAAAATCTATACATGATGAATTGCTCAAAGTCATCTGCTTGCACATTACAAACAAAGCAGCATGTAGAATAGAACTCTTGAAGAAAGACGTAAAAATGCCTAACCATCTCAAAGCCAAGACTGTTAAACACATAAAGAGTAGGTCAAGAGTATGATAGTTCCAACCTAAACCCGCCTTGTAAAAAGGGAACCGCTTCACAGTAGCAGCAAAACAGAAATACTCTATAAGGAATACAAAACCCCACAAAAATGCAATATTTATATCAAGATCTGTAGAGGTTAAACCTATACAGCCACGCTATAACGTGTCAACAAAGCAGTTTTAATTTCAAACATCATTGATATCAATTGGCAAGCTCAAAACTTTTAAATATCCATTTTACTTATTGCTTTAATCACAGTTGTTTTTTTCAATTTAAGAGAGAGCTTTAAAAAGCTTATAAATACACTTTATGAGTTCTTAAAACATTTTCACTAATATTTTCTTATTTTATTCGTATTTCTAAATTAATTAATTTGTTTATAAATTAAAATGTATTATATATTTATACTTATTAAGTATTATTATGATACAAATGTGACTATTATTTTAATATAAAGGAAAGTAATAAGTAAAATCTCTAAAAGCAATATCCTTTCCACTGGGTAAAAAAGGAATAAACCTTGATTTTTACAAAGTTTACTCTAGTTACAATTTAAATTCAGGCAAAGGAGGGTATCATGGAAAATGCAAACATAGGTTGGATTGCAGCTATTATTATCGGCGGGATTGCAGGTTGGGCTGCACAGTATATTATGAAAAGCCAAACAGGAATATTGTTAAATATTATCTTAGGGATTATTGGCGCTGCGCTAGCAAGCTTTCTTTTTAGTCTTTTAGGTGTAAGTTTTGCTGGTTGGCTTGGCTATCTTATTTCAGGTTTTATAGGAGCCTGTATTCTTATATGGATAGGACAAAAAATTCGATCATAGAGTATTTATTTTTTACACCTTTTGGGATTCAATACAAAACTAGGAAACAACGAGCAGAGTTTAAAATATTCCCCTGTAACTTGTTGTTACCAATTTTGATATGATGGTGAGATGCTTAAGCTGCGATTTTAGGCATACACCATCATCGTATTATAAAACCAAATGCAGTAAAGAACTTTATAACGCACCATTTCATACCTATATAAACTTACGCATATCAGGAGAGATATGTTGCGTTATTTTAACGAAATACGAATTATTTTTGTACCACGTGCGCAAATCCAGCTTATCTCACTGTAATAACAACCCATAAGGTTACAAAAATCACTAACGATGATTAAAAATTCTACCGTATAATGCTTAATAGCTTACACTCTATCAACAATACCCTTTTACCAAGAAAACTCGAAGAGCTTTTTTGCATCTTAATAAATAAAGAGAGACGGTAAGAACAAAATGATAAAGAATTTTTTCTAATCTATGAAAGAAAATAGTATATAAAATAAATATGAAATAATATTAATGTAACTTTATTATAGAATTACTACAAATTATGTTATGTGAAGTAATTTTTAACAATTTTAACAATATAATGTATTTTAAAGTTTTCAAAAATATATGCATTAATATAAATTTCTTGATTATAAAGAATACGATCCCCTTTACATCTCAATTCAAAAGATTTGAATATCTCTTCTCTTTCTAAAGTATAAAATAAAGTTTTGTTCCTCTTAAAATTTCCTCTTTATATCATCTTGCATAGATGAATTTTTAGCTCTTCTTTATATGCGTTACAAACGAATTTTAAAGCACGAAACATTTTTCCCATTGCTCTCATGCGATAAAGAAATTTCCGTAATGCATTGTGAAAGCGCCTTGGATAAAACATAATACCTTATTTTGCTTTTTTAATGAAAATAATCCTATAATATATACTTCCCGCATATCTTCTTTTAAAGACCTTTGCAATCGACTTTCCCTTTGATATCTTCCTGTTAAAATCTTGCTGCTTTTATACTCCTTGTATTACAATAGAGCTATCTATTTAACCCAACATAACATATGGAATAAGACTTTAGCTGTGGAGTAAAACGATGTCTGATCTTGAAGATTCCATCTTACCGCCTCTAACGTGGTTCTCTGATCAAAATCCTCCAATACCAGAAAACGTTCGCGATTGGCTCATGGAATCGGGCTCGATGACGCTTCGATTAAAGAAATATTGTACCTGCCTCCAAGTTCAACCACAACGCGAATGTTTTATTACGCAAGATAAATTAACAGAAGAAGCAGAGCATCTCCCCGAAAGTGCGCGTTATTGGCTACGCGAAATCATATTAATGGGAGATAATAAACCTTGGCTCCTTGGACGCACTGTAATTCCACAAGAAACCCTCCTACACAATCAAGCCTTGATGCATTTGGGAACTGTACCTCTAGGACATTATTTATTTAACAATGACAAATTAACCCGCGAT
The DNA here is from genome assembly GCF_042196245.1 of Bartonella sp. AP19HLJMH. Lineage (NCBI taxonomy): Bacteria > Pseudomonadati > Pseudomonadota > Alphaproteobacteria > Hyphomicrobiales > Bartonellaceae > Bartonella > Bartonella sp. AP19HLJMH. Next base: position 21,387 of record NZ_JBHIPX010000006.1, on the reverse strand, counting down.
TACATTCATATTGGTCAACAAGGTGCGCTATGGGCACGCCGTTCCCGTTTGCGGTTAACGGGTAAGCCATTGTTGCTAACTGAACTATTTTTAACAGATTCACCACTGTATCCCCACAAATAGAGGTTACTCATTTTATTCTGCATAACTTATAGATTTCATATAGCTTATAAGGGATTTAATCAGAGAAAAGAATTTCAAAATTATCTCAAGAACACATTAAAAACAAAGATTTCTTTTCAAAATATCCTTTTATTTCATCAACTCAGCTTAAAAAATCTCTTCCCTAGAAAAAACGTTCTAAAATTCTGATTTTCTTATCATTAAAACCAGCACTTGAATTAAAAAGATACACACCATATTGATAAAACCATCTATATTTAAATTTCTTGCTGAATAATCACTACTCTAAAATACGGTAACTCTTTATCAAACAAATGCTTTGAAACAGCAAAAAAGACAATAATACACTCGCCAAAATTGGAAATCTGTATCAATTAACTTAATCATCCTGTTTAAAAATTTTTAACAGTGCGAATAATAGATTTTTTTTAAAAAGTAAAAACTCTATAACCTTTTTGTTTTTTAATGGTCTAACAGCTTTGAAGAACAGAAAAATATAATACTTAAAAGAATGTTTATTGCTCTATAAGAGCCAAAAAAATTTCGTTGATATCAAAAAAATATTTTTTTGATAATAGTATGTATATAAAAAATAAATGATATTTATCAACATCCTACTGACTTACAAAGGCGACGCACAATAAAAAATATTTTCCAATCCCCTTGAATTAACAAGATCTATTGCAATTTTTGACGAAGACTATTGCACACTTTAGAAAAATTCATTTGCCCCGCATACCGTTCCTTAAGCCATGCCATCACCTTACCGATATCGCGTAATTTTTCTGCCTTTGTTTGTGCCAAAGCTTCACAAAGAACCTGTTCTATTTCCATCTCCTTAAGTTGATAGGGAAGAAATTCACGAATAACTTCTATTTCTGCTTGTCCTCTCTCTGCCAATTCCAAGCAACCAGACTCTTTATAGGCTCGCATCAATTCTTCACGCTGTTTAAGCATTTTAGTGAAAACAGACTGTATCTGCTGATCATCCACTTCTAGCTTCCCTTCATCATAATAAAGAATATCACGATCCCTAACTGCAGCATTCATTAAACGAAGTGTAGCAAGACGCGCACTATCTTGCGCTTTCAAAGCAGCCCTAAGAGCCCCATCAATCTGGTTACGCAACATAAATTTATCCAATTTTTGTTCAAGAAGAAGATGCCTTTTAACCAATCTTTATCCATCTTGCAATGGAGAATAAAAAAATAATTAAGGACTCGATCTTCGAAAAGCTAAAACAAGACTTTACCTCTTCATGGAATGTACTTATACTGCCTATTTCAAGCGAAACGTTACCAGAATAATATACACAGCATCCGCTAAAGGTATGATTTTTGTGTAAAGTTGATCATTATACCTTTCAGAGAATAAATTGTGGATACATACTATGATACAAGCGACTTCACCCAGCCACCCTTGGAGTATCAAAAAACCGACAGCCCTCTTAGTCTTAGCAGATGGAACCGTTATTGAAGGCAAAGGAGCAGGTGCTACAGGTATAGCTGAAGCTGAAGTGTGTTTTAACACCGCCATCACAGGCTATGAAGAAATCCTCACAGACCCGTCATACACACAACAAATCGTTAATTTTACTTTTCCTCATATAGGAAATGTAGGGGCAAATAGCGAAGATATTGAAGATCTCTCTCCTCTCAATTGTCATGGTGCTGTTGGCGCTATTTTCAAAGCAGACATTACACATCCCTCAAATTATCGATCCAATGAAAATCTTCATCAATGGCTTAAAACGCGTAAAATTATTGCACTTTGTGGTATTGATACACGTGCACTCACAATTCTTATTCGTGAAAAAGGTGCACAAAATGCTGTCATTGCACACGATGCTAATGGAAACTTTGATATTCCTTCTTTAAAGAAACGTGCGCAAAAATGGCAAGGTCTCGTCAATCTTGACCTTACGAAAGACGTGACATCTCAATCATCAATGCAATGGAATGAAAAACCATGGAGTTGGAATAAAGGATACGGTACAAACAATGTGCACAATCTTCATATCATTGCAATTGACTACGGTATTAAACGTAATATTCTTCGCCTTATGGCAACACAAAAAGCACGCATTACTGTTGTGCCTGCTCACACAACTGTAAAAGAAATTCTGGCAATGAACCCTGATGGCGTTTTTCTTTCTAATGGACCAGGAGACCCCGCAGCTACGGCTCAATATGCCATTCCAACAATCAAAACATTAATTGATCATAATTTACCAATTTTTGGAATATGTCTTGGTCATCAACTTCTCGCTCTTACGGTTGGTGCAAAGACCGTGAAAATGCACCAAGGACATCATGGTGCCAACCACCCAGTTAAAGACCTTAACACTGGAAAAGTTGAGATTGTATCGATGAATCACGGTTTTGCCGTAGATTCTTCCTCTTTACCACAACATGTTCAAGAAACACATATTTCTCTCTTTGATGGTTCAAACTGTGGTATTCGAATCATTGGAAAACCTGTTTTTTCTGTTCAATATCACCCCGAAGCTTCTCCTGGACCACAAGATAGCCACTACCTCTTTCAGCATTTTAGTGATCTCATTATGAATTATAAAAAAATATCTTAAAATAAAAAGCCTCACCTTTTAACTTCTCTCCTTTAAATTATATCATCTTCCTACGCACAATTATATTATTTTTATACCTACAACTTATTGAATAAATATTCTTATTGATCATTCTAAAACTAAAAAGAGCGCACTGAATAACTTAAATTTTTCTCCCTCCTCTTCTCTTAAGGTCGTATCCATCAAATCATTGGCTTCTCCCCCCAAGCAAGGTAAGTGTATCGATAAAAACTATTTTTAAAAAGAGTAAAGTGTCTAAACTTCAAATAAGCATTTGATTCACAATACAATTTTAAGAATTCTATTGTGCATGAGAAGCATAACTCCTCCTAAAGAATAAAAAAAAATTAAAGTGTGAGACAATGCAACAAATCTCTACTTTTTAAAAGATATTGCCGTAGATGGTTTTGAAAACTGTAAAGCCGAATAAAAAAGTAATAGCAAAACAGAAAACATCTTTTCAATTTTACAACTTTATATTCTTCCAAAATGAGGTTTTCTTTCGATTCCAGAAGTGATGCCAACAAATATAAGCAATATTTTACTTCCAATTTGCCATATAAAATTTGGAATTGTTCATACAATACTGATACATCTAACTCAGATACGTTTTAATCTTTGTTTTCAATATGCTGCTGCATTAGCACTGGATATTAATTTGCAAGCAATAGAAAAAATACGGACTCCCCCTCTACAAACAATATCACAAAATAAAAAAATTATTTTTACTAAATGAGAAGGATATATCGATATTTTATACAACACTTTGTGAAACAAATATCACAAAAACTTTCTGCCTATAAAATGATACATTTTGTTTATCTTGTGCATTCTTTAGCAAAATAGTACGTACCAGCCCCTCTCAACAAATTAACGTACCCGCAAGGCAAAAATAACTGTCGCAACGACAAGAAGAAAAAAGCCTCCAACAAAAGGAGCACCAGAAAAATAAAACAGTGCATTTTTATCTGTAAAACATTCAAAAAGAAACACATAAAAAACAGAACCAAATGTTAAACTCAACGAAATAACAGATGTCATCGCTCCTTGCAGTTCTCCTTGGACATTTGTCGGTACCTGCGCTGAAGCAATCGCACGTATAGGTGCATGAACAAGATATTCAAGCATTGTACACGCACAAACCATATAAACCATCCACCCCTGCGTCGCGAATGTATAGCCCAGCATAGCAACGGAGGCAAACAAAAGCCCCACTATAACAATATGCCAATCACTCCATCGTTTAGAAAAATAAGGCAAAATGAGAGCGACTACAATAAATTGGCCTATCCCAAAAACACTATAGGAGAGTCCAATAGAAAAAGAACTCCAATCATAGCGTTCTTTTGCAATGAAAGCCCAAATGCTTAACCATACAGATTCCGCAAACCAATAAAGAAAAAAGACCAATAACACCCAAAGAACCATCGGGTATTGTTTCAGATGCCAAAAAGCACCTAAGGGATTTGCCCGCTTAATATCAAAAAAGCGCCTATTCCATAAAGAAAGGGTTTCTGGAAGCATAACCCAAGAAAAAATAAAATTAATGAGTGAAAAACCAACAGCAAAATAAAACGGAATACGCGGACCAAACTGACCTAAAAAACCACCAATAAACGATCCTAAAATAAACCCCAATGCGGATGCAATGCCTAACAGACCAAAATTGCGTGTACGGGTTTTATCATCAGATATATCCGCAAGATAAGCTGTACAAGTTGCAAAACTAGCGCCACTTATCCCTGACAAAAGACGTCCGATAAATAACATAGAATAGCTCCATGCTATAGCACATATGAGATTATCAAGAGCAAAGCAGATAATAGAGAGAAGCAAAATAGGACGACGACCATAACGATCAGAGAGATTGCCAATAACAGGAGCAAACAAAAACTGCATCACTGAATAAGCTGCAAGTAATTTTCCTCTTTCTACAAAAGATGTACTGACCTCTTTTCCAGTTAATTGAGAAAAATACTCAGGCAAAACAGGACAAATGATCGCAATACAAAGAATATCTAACAATAAAGTGATGAACACTAAAATGAGCCCACGCTGAGCAAATTTCGGATTGAGCATTTGGTCTTGCATAACATACACACTATTTTACGCATACAATGACTCCCCCGCTCTCTTTTAACTCCCTTTTCCTTTTAAAAGTATTCTATACTGTATACTTTTCACATACAAAATAATAACAAAGTAAAAATTTAAGTAAGAGTCAAGATAAAACTATAAAATTACGTTTTAATTGGTGTATCTTTAGTTGCTATCTCATTGTCAAAGAATAAAAATTTTTTTGCATTATACGAACAAAATATTTGTGCGACAAACTCATGAACAAAATTTCATGAAACACAGAGTATTTCCAATAGTTTTAGAGACATTACGATGAATTTTATCAGACATCATTTTCCCCTCTCATACCACCGTTTTCAGGAATCTCAATTCCATTGGATACGTTAGATATACTATAGTAATTGAAACCTTTTAAAAGATAAGCTCTTAAAAAATTTTCTTACCCTCAGAATATGCTATAAAGTTAAAGCAGCAACACCAGAATAGCTTAACAACGTAAAAAGCTCATCATATTTTTAAAAATATTTATTTGACAATAATTTTGATTAAAAAATAAGTATATTATAGAGAAAAATCCTTTAATTCTATAATCTTAGAAAAGATTCATATCGTTTGCAATTTGTGGAACCTTATTTTATCTTTATATTCATTGATACTCTTAATGATTATATGCTAGCATTAAATCTAAAGATGAACATGATAAGCATTTAAAAAAATAGCACTTTTAGAAATAGTTCGTCATGAATTTTTAATTCAAAAATGGTGTATAAAATGCGAAAAATATCCCTATTAATTCTCATATTAATGTTGGTAACAGGATGTGATGTTCAGGATTCTGATTCACAAGAGAGTATTTTAGAAAATAAAATAAAAACACAACAAACAACCAACGTAAACCTAGATCCCTATACTCTAAATAAATTAAATACTCTTCTCAAAAAACGTTCAGAAACAAATTATCAGGAAAAAGGGGCACTAATTGACTTTCTTTCTGAAGCTTTTTTAGGGACACCTTACCAAGCAAATATGTTACATGGCTCAGAAAATACACCAGAAAAACTGATTATTGACTTTAGAGGCTTAGATTGCTTCACTTATCTGGATTATGTTGAAGCATTGCGCAAATCAACATCCCAAACAGAATTCATAAATAACGTCATAAAAACACGTTATATTAACGGTAATGTTCATTTTTTAAATCGGAAACATTTTTTTACAGATTGGGCTTATAGAGAATATAAACTCGCCACTGATATTACCGCTGAAATAAGTCCCCATGCGATAAAAATAGAAAAATATCTCAACAAAAAAGCTGATGGTGAAAGCTATCTACCAGGGTTGCCAGTTGTGAAACGCACGATAACGTATATTCCAAGTAACTTTATTAATGAGGAGGTTATAGGTCGTTTACAGTCTGGTGATTTCATTGGTATTTATACGAAACTTGCTGGATTGGATGTAACACATGTGGGCTTCTTTATCATGACAGATAAAGGGCCAATGTTAAGAAATGCTTCTTCACGAAAAGAAAACGAAAAAGTCGTTGATTCTCCTTTTATGAATTATGTTGAAAAAACACCAGGAATCATTGTTTTAAGAGCTCTTGAATAACATCATAGCGATATGAAATATCTTCTCTATTCTTAAAATATATACTGTCGTTATTCAGGTAAACATCTAACTTCGTTCAAGCTATACGGATATAATATATTTGTTTACAGTTTTAAGAGAAAAAAGTCGTTTTGATCTAACTTTGTTTATAGGTATGACAAAATCATTTTTGGAGAAATCACGGATTTGTAATCACTTTTACTGGTTGAAAGATTAAAGACAGAAAAGACTCTATTATAGTATCACGCTTTCCTTTCATATTCTCAACCAAGAGTTATCTTTAGATTACCGCTAATCTGATCTTTACGAATATAACGCAAAAAACACAAACGAACGTTTGTAAAAATAAGTAAAAGTAAAGCCAGATATGTTTGGTGTTGTTTCATAAAGTATTTTATAAAAATTCAATCTACCTCTCTCTAATTTATTGCATATAAATTTTTGACTTTATAGCATTGTTTTCCTTATAAAGTCTTTGCTTTTTGTTATTGTCTATCAATTAAAATAGCTTTAATGTAGAAGCATATTTATGATTAGGATGCACCAATACTGTACGAGTCCTTGTAAAATTTTGATGCCAGATTGGAATGAAAATATGAAAGCATCAATTAAAACCAGTTTCTATCTTTAGCATCATTCTTTAGTTCAGCTTTGCGATTTTCTACAGCAACGACAATAATATCCTTCAAAGAGTAGAGACATGAGAATTATTTTTTTTCATTCTTTAATGAGTCCCCATCCTTCATGCAATAAAGAACACTCTAAACAGAATCCATTGTATCGATAAAACAATACATTTATTAGCAACAATAATGATGATTAATCTATGATCACAAAATTTAAAACCCTATTCATAACTTTTATATAAAATTTATAATTAAATCTCATTAAACTTATTACGAAGGCTTCACTCCTCTTCGCCCTAAGAGACGAAACATCTACTCCCAACAGTCTGTAAACAATCCGTTTTCTTAAATGGATTTAAGCTGCTAATCATTTCATGAGATTCACTTACAAAAGAATACAGCGGTAAGTCCTATTTTGAATATTTACTTCATACTCTAAAAACACTTAATAGATCAAATTTTATATGCCTTATCTCACCACACCTTAAATGACAGTGTTTTAACGAAATAGAATAAATCTTGCCTTAAATACTCTGTTTAACCTTGTATACTTGATTGATGCAAAAATAAAATCAACAAAAGAGCATCATCGTATTTTCGAGAGGTATGAATCGCTCCATCATAAAAAAAAGCCCTTATAACATAACAGACAATTCGAAAAAATCTTTTTATATAAAAGGGATCACCGTTGTACCAGGAGGCAATTTTGCCTCATCTTCAGGCTCGACATGAATAGAAATACGCACATTATCAAATTCTTTTTGAAGAACAGCTTCGATTTTATCACAAATTTTATGTGCTTCTCCTACCTGCATTATAGCAGGCACAACCAAATGAAACTCTATAAAAGTAACCCTCCCAGCAACACGCGTCCGCAAATCATGGACCTCAAGCGCACCCGATGCATTTGCAGAAATCAGCTCCCGAATCCGCATGCTTTCATTCAATTCAACGCCAACATCCATTAATCCCTGAACAGCACTTCTAATCACCTTCCAGCCCTGTAAGAGAATATTAACGGCAACGATTATCGCTAAAATTGGATCTAAAGCTCCCCATCCTCCGACAAAACCAGCAATCAAACCAATTAAAATTGCAAGCGACGTAAAAACATCAGTTATAAAATGTACTCCATCAGCTTTAAGAGCCGGTGAGCGATGGAGTTTTCCCTGCCCAATAAGAACCATTCCCCACATACAGTTTATGACAGTTGCAATAAGATGAATAGCAAGCCATATTCCAGGCTTCTGCAACAATTTAACGGTAGAAAGAGCTATCCATGCTTCTCTTAAAATAACAATTGCCGCAATAATAATGAGTACCCCTTCAAGAATTGCGGAAAAATATTCCGCTTTATGATGCCCAAAGGGATGATCATGATCTGCTGGCTTCATACTCACTTTAACAGCCCACCATGCTGCTAATGACGCAAGAATATTAACGATTGATTCCAATGCATCAGAATAAAGTGCAACCGAACCTGTGATGTGATATGCCCAATATTTCAAAGCAAAAACAATACACGCAATAAAAATAGAGTATAAAGTTAAGCTTTGTATATTGATTTTTACATCCATGAACCTCATCCTTTTCTTCACGAAATAGGGAATTAATATTTTCAACCATATCATTATACTTTTGGCATAACGACGATCTTTCCTCAATATTACAGAAGCTTCATCATACAATAAACGCCTCAGCTCACCATTATTATCGTAAAAACTGCTCAGTTACACGAACAGCACCAATAAATAAAGAAGAGAGAAAATAATAGAAAGAAGAGTTTTCCCAAGAGCAATCAAACACATAACCTTCATTATTAATCGTTTTCTGAATAACTTAAAGCCATCTCACTTCTCATAAACGAAAAACTTGTTTTTGCTCAAATCTATCATGATCATGCATTATTTTTCAGTCTTATGATGTGCATTATAACCCATCTATAAGCCATCTTTGCACCTTAGAAAAAATATCTTAGCGCTCTACGGTAATCTTACAGGTCAATAGGATTTTAAAATATGATTTACTAAAAAATTTAGATATAAAAAGAAGAACAATGATTACCCTCAAAAAAAAGAATCTGGGCATTGGGGACCCAGATTCTTTTCCCTTAGAAATTAAGGGCATACAGAACTTGGGAAATAGCGGGGACCCAAGACACTGCACCCGATACAAGAAAAATATATGATTCCGTATCAGTATTTTTACATTATACCTATGGTTGTATATTGTCAACATAAATTCTACCATAAGTTTTAAAAAATATTTTTTTATCTCTTCTTTTTAAATAAAACAAATTCTAACATCTGGAAATCATAAGAGAAAAGCACTAAAAATCTCGCATGCATTTGAATATCATAACAATCAATGAAACAGATGATTCACGCCTAAAAGCCTATCATAATATCCGTGAAAAAGATCTTGTTGGACGGCAACATCAATTTATTGCTGAAGGCAAAGTAACATTGTCCGCATTACTACACTCAAAAGAGTTTTCTGCCATCTCACTGCTCATCGTAGCAAACCGTCTCTCTGGACTTCTACCGCTTTTAGAAAAAACACAGCCCCTATGTCCCATTTATTGCGTTCCACAAAAAGTTATGGATAATATCACCGGCTTCCATGTTCATCGTGGTGTTCTGGGTATTGGTAAACGCAAAATACTGCCATCTTTACAAAGTTTTTTACAACATCTTCCAGAAAAAGCTTTGATTCTTATTTTATGTGGTATCTCGAATCACGATAATATGGGATCAATTTTTCGTAATGCAGCAGCCTTTGCCAGTAATGGCATTATTGTCGACAAAACCTCATGCGACCCACTTTATCGCAAATCAATAAGAGTGTCTGCCGGCGCTGCTTTAAAAGTACCCTATACGCAAAACGCTGATATAGATGACATTATAGCTGCTCTAAACGATGAAAACTTTCATCTTTATGCACTCTCCCCTTCTGCCTCACACACTCTCAAACAAGCCAACAAAAGCAAAAGAATAGCACTTATTTTTGGAACAGAAGGCGATGGCTTACCACTCCACATACTACAACAATCAAACACCTTACGTATTCCCATGACTGACGGTTTTGACAGCCTTAATGTTGCCACAGCCTCAGGTATTGCACTTGCTCATTTTACCAACTTTGACCACTAAAGATGATAACACTTCAAGTTATAGAACATACCCAATGTTGTATGTTATCTACCAGTCTCCAATAATATTGCCGTTCCCTAGCCTTTGAAAGCATTGATAAAAAACATTTTTACATTTTCTTTATCATCACTTTCCACACCCTAACCCCGCTTATGACGTGCAGAAGATATAATTTTGATGGATTCAATCATAAAACAAACTTTCAATGAGAAAATCTTCCGGAAGTCTCTCATTCAAGTTTAAGATTAAAAAATATCATTATAAATCAATTTACTATGCTTTATAAAGCTGTTGTTTTTAGTTCTGAGCAAACAGGATCTTTTGTTTCGAGATTGCATAAAACGCGCTTCAACATCATTTCAGTATCAGCTGCACGTTCTGAATGTGTTACAAATCCTCCCCCAAGAATACGCGCCTCATGACCATTTCCATCATAAAGAACGCAAGCTTGCCCTGGTGCCACACCATTTTCACATTCCAATAAATCAACGGAAAAAATACCTTCTTTATAATGTAAGCGCGCAAGGTGAGGAGGACGCGTTGAACGTACCTTTACAGCCACCTCAATACCTTGAGAAGGGAAATTATCTAACGACTCATCACCAAGCCAATTCACATCACGTAAAAAAAGCTTATGCGTTTCTAACATTTCACGCGGTCCAACAATAACACGTGCATTTTCCACATCGAGATAAACCACATAAAGCGCTTCACCCGTTGACACCCCAATACCACGACGTTGACCAACCGTATAATTAACAATTCCCGAATGTTTACCTAAAATCTTTCCATCAATATGGACAATAACGCCAGGATTAGCTGCTTCTGGACGCAGTTTTGCGATAACATCTGAATATTTTCCTTGTGGAACAAAACAAATATCCTGACTATCATGCTTATTGGCAACCACAAAGCCCATTTCTGCTGCCATTTCACGAACGCGGGCTTTTGGAAGGTCACCAAGTGGAAAACGCAAATAATCAATCTGTTCTTGTGTCGTTGCAAAGAGAAAATAACTCTGATCACGATCATTATCGAGAGGACGAAAGAGTGCTCGATGCGCTCCGTTGGAACGCGAACGAATATAATGTCCCGTAGCCAAAGCATCCGCCCCCAATTCGCGTGCCGTTGCTAATAAATCAGCAAACTTAACCGTTTGATTACATGCAATACATGGTACTGGGGTCTCTCCATGAGCATAACTTTCTGCAAAAGGATCAATAACAGCTTCGCGAAAGCGCTTTTCATAATCAAGAACATAATGCGGTATTCCTAATGTTTCTGCAACGCGGCGTGCATCCTCAATATCTTGTCCTGCGCAACACGCCCCCACCCGATGCGTTGCTTCCCCATGATCATAAAGCTGCAACGTAATGCCAATAACATTATACCCTTCCTTTTTCAAAAGACCTGCAACAACCGATGAATCAACCCCCCCCGACATTGCAACAACAATGCGAGAATCCTCAGGTTGTCCTGGTAAATCAAGACTGTTTAAAAACATGTATTCATTCTCTATTTAATGCTCTGTTTAATGGCTAGCCATATGTTGACATTCTGATGCACGCTCTTTAGCACTTTTACACGATTAATTGTCTTTATATTATTTTTTTATCCTTTCCACAACCATAGGCATTACTTTCTTAAAAGCTGCTGCAAACAAAAAAAGAATGATGGAAATAAGGCATAATGGTAATCGTTTAGGAGAAAACCTTTTTTCTCTTTTGAAAAATCCGGTAAAATATTGCAAGAATCTCTTCTACACACTTCAACTTGAGCTTCTTTTTACATACCCAATCACTTTATTAATTTTTTCTTTCAGCGCTTTTAGCTCTTTTTTAAATTTCATGCTCTATAAACGAATCAAGTCCTTGACTAAAGGTAGAGGATACGAATGAGCAACTTGATAAAAACACAAATGAAATATGTTATTGGGCCAGATGGAAGTCCGCTTACAATTGCCGACCTACCGCCGCAAACAACACGGCGCTGGGTGATTCGTCGCAAAGCTGAAGTTGTTGCGGCTGTCAGAGGTGGATTGTTAAGTCTTGACGAAGCGTGCCACCGTTATACTTTGACTGTAGAAGAATTTCTTTCATGGCAAAGTTTAATCGATGAACACGGTTTAGCGGGATTACGAACGACCAAGATTCAACACTACAGGCATTAAGTTGCCATTGATTAATAACATAAAGCAATCTATAAAACAGCCAAACTTGATAAAAGTTTGGCTGTTTTATACTATATCCAAAAGATAAACCTGAAAGAATGGATTTTTCAATAATTGCTTTTATCATCCAGCCATTAAATTAGCCAACCATTGAATTAGATTGAATCAAAATATCCTTATCATCCGCAGCAATCTTCTTTTCTCGTGCTTCCAAAAGCTGTGCACGTTGCAGCTCTGTATTAGCTTCATGGAGAGCAATTTCAGCATTTGTTTTTTGAAGTTCTAAATCACGAATTGAATTGATCAGATTATCACGTCTTTGCCGCGCTGCACGCGCAAAAGCAGAATAAGCAAAATGGTGAACATCATTGTTTCCAGATTTACGTTCTTCATGAGTAATCTGTGCTTCCAACTCTAACACCATTCGTTCAAATTCTGCGATCATCATCTCAAGCTGTGCAATTTCACGGCGCTTTCCACGCACTTGAAACATCCTCAATCGCACCATATTTTCTCGTGGCTTCATACTCACTACTCCTTGATTGCGCCAACTCAAAACTCGCATTCACACCCAATAAATATCTCTTAGTTATATATCTATCCGACAAAAACAGTCTATTAACTTGAAATTATAATAATTTTTGCCTTGCATTAAAGCATCTGAAAATACAATCTGCTTTAAAGAGCAATAACTATTTCTTTAACTTTTCCCCCATTATAAACTGAAGAGGTTTAAAGCTCAGTAAATAAACACTGAAATTGTAAAAAAGTAATTTATAAAGCTCTTTTACAAATTTTTTTAAGTTAAAGTTTATAGAAAAAGCTCTCCTTTTTTATTATGTTAAAAAATATAGGATTTTTCTAAAATAATTTTGTAGCCTCTTTCAAAAATAAAAATATTTTGTTAACCACTATCATGGATAGTGGGGAATTTAGTAGTGATTGTTACGCGTACTACTGAAATGTTCATAAACGCTTTGTTATAAGTGTTTGATTTAATGAATTGTTTTTATAACAGTGGTTTTGCTAACTGATATAAAATAGAAATGCTCCTTATGATTCGTGAAGGAGCAAAGTGAGGGATCTAAAATGCGCGTATTATTAATTGAAGATGATAGAGCAGTTACTCAAAGCATTGAGTTGATGTTAAAGTCGGCTAACTTTAATGTTTATATCACTGATCTGGGTGAAGAAGGTATCGATTTAGGAAAACTCTATGATTATGATATCATTTTGCTTGATCTGAATTTGCCTGACATGTCAGGGTATGATGTCTTGCGGACTCTAAGGTTGGCAAAAATAAAAACTCCTGTCCTAATCCTTTCTGGTATGAATGCCATTGAAGACAAGGTTCGTGGTTTTGGCTTTGGAGCAGACGACTATATGACGAAGCCTTTTCATAAGGATGAGCTCATTGCACGTATCCATGCAGTTGTTCGTCGTTCAAAAGGACATGCACAATCGGTTATTGTTACCGGAGATCTCACCGTTAACCTTGACACAAAAACTGTCGAAGTTGCAGGGCGCCCTGTTCACTTAACCGGTAAAGAATACCAAATGTTAGAGCTTCTCTCTTTACGCAAAGGTACCACCCTTACCAAGGAAATGTTTCTCAATCATCTCTATGGTGGAATGGATGAACCAGAACTAAAGATTATCGATGTTTTTATTTGTAAATTGCGGAAAAAATTGGAAGCAGTCTCTTCCAGTGTAAATTACATTGATACAGTTTGGGGACGTGGTTATGTATTACGTGATCCAGTTGAAGAGAACGTACGAAAAACCGCTTAAGCAGTGAACATGCACATTGTAAAATCTCGGAGTGTAGCGGGCCGAGATTTTTTCCCGAGATCTTTTCTCTGTTAAAAGTAGAGAACTCGCACACTAAAAATCTCATATAGAAAGCGCTTAAAGCTTAAGAAGTAACCACACCCAATTTACACATATAACCTTATCGCTCATAAGTTCAATCGAAGCCACTTTTCCCAACACAGCTTAAGCGCTTCTCTCTTATTCAAAGCTTTTTTACACTTTCTAAAACAATACAACCATCACTTTCATCAATATTTATTTTCATCTCTGTCATCTGAGCAAGTAACATTGTGTAATAAAATTGGATGACATGTGCATCAATAAGCTCTTCTTGAACTTCTCCACGAAATAACGCAAGAAAATGAGGGGGTATACGGAGAGTTCTACCGAAAACCTCAAATCGAAAAGAACGTTTATTTTCTTCTTGCAAAATCATAACAACAATTTCACCACCACGAGAAACTGTTGCGTTTGCAATCAATAATAAATTAAGCAAAAGTTTAACTTCATCTTTTTCTAACAATAAAGAAGAAGCTTGCCATTTTAAAGTTGCTTTTTCTTCTTTCATATATTGTTGAGCAACCTGCTCTGCAGTCCGTGTATCTATTTGTCCTCCACTTGCACCAGCAAAACCAAAAGCCAATCGCGCAAATTGTAGACGTGCAGCAGCACTCGCAACGGATAAACGCACCAATTGTAAAGCATCTTCTTCAGCTCCTCCTTCATCATAAAGCTCCATTGCATTTTGAATAGCCCCCACAGGTGAAATCAAATCATGGCAAATACGACTACAAAGCAAAGCAGCAAGATCCATAGGCTTCAAAGAAATATCTAACGTCATAATGATTGAAAACTCCTAGATTCAAAAAAACAAACTTTATTTTAAAGAAAAACTCTTAACATCTGATGCATAATAGGAAACATTAACAATCATGCTAAAAAATTCAGAAATAAATTCAAGAATTTAAATAACCTTATATCTTATTTTTTATTTGAATAGAATGAAAATTCTAATATTATCTTTTTGTTTATCACTAATAAAAGGAGAAAACTCCATGGCTCTCTCTCTGCTCAAATACTGGTACAAAAATATTATATCTTTAATCTTCCTTTTATTCATCACCATAAACACTACACAAGCTCGACTAAAACCAATAGAGCAAAACGAACCTCATTATTCACTCCAAGAAATTATTGATTCTGGTCATATTTTTTTTGGAAAAACAGCCAGTGGTCTGGCTGTTGCAATTCAAAATATTTTTTCAAAATACGGTTATCCCAATGCCTATATTTTAGGAGAAGAAGCTTCTGGTGCCTTTTTTGCTGGATTAACCTATGGCGAAGGAATGGTTTTTACCAAAAGCTATGGTCAACATAAAGTTTTTTGGCAAGGTCCCTCAGTAGGATGGGATTTTGGCGGCCAAGGCTCCCGTTTAATGATCTTAGTTTACAATCTTAATGGCATAAATAATTTATGGAGACGCTATGGTGGTATTTCAGGTTCGGCCTATTTAATTGCAGGTGTTGGTTTTCATGTCCTAAAATACCATAATACCTTGTTAATCCCAATACGTACAGGAGTCGGCGCACGCCTTGGTATCAATATAGGATATTTAAAATTAACACATAGACCGACATGGAATCCGTTTTAAACGGTTTCTTATTTGAAAAGGGGTATTATGCTTATTCAATCATTTCTTTTTTTTATACTTGGAGTTGCTTTCACTTCCTGGTTACTGGTGCTTTTATCTCCTTTTATTTGGCGTAAAGCCGTTCATTTTGCGTATAAAGATGTTTGTGCGAAAATGCCATTATCACTCGCGGAAATAGAAGCAAATCATGATTTTCTTCGTGCACAACATGCTGTAGAATTAGCAAACAACCAACAAAAGTACGAATTTTTGCAAAAAAAATATGTCCAACAAAAAATACAACTGAGCCAAGTAACAGAACAATTTTATCGGCTATGCCTCCCCACAAAAGATACTCTCACCAAAGAAGCGATAGCAATCAAACAAAATATCGCCACACTACACACTTCCAAAGGAAAGACAAATGATGCGTGAAAAAGTCGCACACTATCAGCAACGCTTACAAAAAATCCAAACTCATGAGCTGGACACGACCGCTAACCACCAATTGCTAGAAGAACTCCGAGAAGAAACAAAAGAACTTGCAGCAACATTGGCAGCTCAAATAGCGCTACAAGAGGGGAATACATCACCCATCAACACATTGATTCAAAAATCCAAAAGCAAAAATGACCTAGCATCACGTATTCGCCAAAAAATAACTTTTCTCTCCAAAAGCCCTGTTAAATAAGTTATCTTTTAAAACACCTTAAATGAAGAGTAAAATCAACAAAGGTTCATTGTAACTTTCATAACCCAAATCCTTTTTACTAAACGTGACTTTTTTGCTAAGCTAAAGGACAAAGTTTCTTAGCCCATACCGTTCTGTTAAAAAATATCTTCTTGTCTAGAAGCTTCACTTTCTAATCATATCACCGCTCTAAAGGACAACATTTCATAGGTCCTAGAAAGGAAATAATACCAAAATATTGGCCACACACTCTAACAAAAAATACCTTCTAAGATGGATCACCAATAGAGCTTTGACCATAATTTTAAGGATAAAAACACGCTCTCAAGAGTGATAAAAATCTCTTATTTTTTTGATAATCATATCCTGATCCGTTTGTGTCAAGTAAGGATGCATTGGTAAACTTAAAACACACTCTCCTAAAGACTCTGAAACAGAAAGGGAATCTTTTACATAAGGGAAGTGTTTATAAGCTGGCTGTTGATGTAAAGGAGTTTTATAATAAATCATTGTAGGGATAGAATTTTTTTGTAAAAAATCTTTTAATTTATCCCGTTCTTTTACCTTAATCGTATATTGTGCATAAGCAGAACGAATATTTTCTCCTATTTCTGGAACTGTAACAATATCTCTTAAGCCATTGGAATAGCGTTGAGCAATTTCTACACGCTTTTCCATTTCATCTTCAAAAATCGCAAACTTTTCTAGTAAAATTGCAGCCTGAATGCTATCTAGGCGCGAATTCATACCAATACGTACATTGTCATATTGCGTTTCACCTTTACCATGAAACAAAATAGAGCGTAAAAGTTCTGCAAAATGATCATCATTGGTCATCATAGCGCCTCCATCACCATAACATCCTAATGGTTTTGCAGGATAAAAACTTGTAGCAGCCACATCACCAAAAGCACCACACATAGTATTATCGCTTCTCCCCCCCATAGATTGAGCAGCATCTTCAATTACAAAAAGATTTTCCTTTGCAGCCACTTGAGCAATTTGCACATAGTCAGCAGAAAGCCCAAATAAATCAACGGCAATAATAGCCTTTGGCTTTAGACGTCCCTCTTTTTTTACCATTTCGATAGCGTGAGAAAGTTTTTCAACATCAATATTGAATGTATCAGGTAAAACATCGACAAAAACAGGTTCAGCCCCCACCAAAGCAACCACTTCAGCCGTTGCTGAAAATGTAAAACTAGGACAAAAAACAGCATCCCCTAGACCAATATTTTTAGCCATAAGAGGCATCTTCAAAGCATCTGTTCCATTAGCACATGCAATCACATGTTTAACGCCAAGATATTCTGCCAATTTCTCTTCAAATTCTGTTACTTTTGGTCCCAAAATATACTTACCACTAGCGACTACATGCGCAATTGCAGAATTAATTTTATCTTCAATACGCGCACGCTGCGCCCCAAGGTCGATGAATTGCATATTAACTCCATTGATCATCACAAGAATGCAAAAACGCTACCTATCTCTTTTATCTATCATAATTGACATCAGCAGCTGTTAAAATCCGTAAAACCGCAATAGCATCATCACCATTTGTACGAGGTGATTGACGCGTTTCAATACAATGAAGGAAATGCCGTAATTCGCAAGTAAGCGGCA
This sequence comes from Bartonella sp. AP19HLJMH, assembly GCF_042196245.1. Lineage (NCBI taxonomy): Bacteria > Pseudomonadati > Pseudomonadota > Alphaproteobacteria > Hyphomicrobiales > Bartonellaceae > Bartonella > Bartonella sp. AP19HLJMH. Next base: position 3,282 of record NZ_JBHIPX010000006.1, on the reverse strand, counting down.
AATCTTCACAAACATCAATATAATTCAGCTCATCCATGCTAAAAGCCCACTCTTGATTTTCTTTCCAAACGGCAAAATGGTGCATTGCCAATTTACGACTCCACGGTTCCATATCATCAAAAACGAGTATAGCCTTTGTTCCAACAACAGTTAAACGCCTCTCACGATAAGAACTCAAGCGTGAAGTAAAAAGATGACTACGCACACCATTTGGAAAAATCATATGAATATGAGAAAAATCAGAAATCTGATCAACGACAGCAGCCCCCTCACCGCGAATTTCGGAAGGTTCACATCCTGTCAACGCCAAAATCATTGAAAGATCATGAGGGGCAAGATCCCATAAAGCATCACTGTGTGTGTGAAATTTTCCAAAGCCTAATCTATGAGAATAAATATATCGCACATCTCCCACATCTCCGTTTTTCACCAATTCACACATTTTTTCAAAAGCTGGATGAAAACGCAAAATATGGCCCACCATAAAAACTCGCTCATAGGCCTCAGCCTCCTGAACTTGGCGTTTAGCATCAGAAACATTCAAGGCTATTGGTTTTTCCACCAAAACATCTTTACCATTTTTAACAGCACGGAGCACATTTTGCGTATGCAATTGTGGCGGCAACGCTAATACCAGCGCATCAATATCTCGATGAGTAAAAAGATCATCTGGTGTAACAACCTCTACACCATACAGTGTTGCAAAACTAGCAGCACGATCATTATCAATATCAGAAACTGCTGCTAAAGCCCCGAGAGAGTGGAGTGTCCGTATATGATTTTCACCCCAATGACCGCATCCTAAAACCGCTACACGTGGCACCATTTTCATGCCTTACCTTACTTTATCATATGAAAATTACACTTTTACATATCGAGGATAAAATAGAATGACAAGAGAAAAGCTTAAAAACGACGCTTGACATCTTACTATTCTACCCCTTATATCCGCAAAAGATGTAATTATTGACAATTATGATTGCTTATTTTGGCGGAGTAGCTCAGTAGGTTAGAGCAGAGGAATCATAATCCTTGTGTCGGGGGTTCAAATCCCTCCTCCGCTACCATTACTTTTTTGTTGTGTGTGTAGCTTACCAACTGTAGCTTGTGTAGCTTACCAACTGTAGCTTGTGTAGCTTGCCAGCGTGTAGCTTGTGTAGCTTGCCAGCGGGTTTTGTATATTTTGCCACTAGGTTTTGTACCAATTTATTTTTTCTCAAAGAGTTTTAAAGTGGTTCTCAAAGGGTATTTAAAGCTCCCTTTAACGCGTTTTTCTGCTCCTATTTTTCCAAATCACTAAAGCATGTAAAGTCGGGTTGAAAGGCAAGGGGAACGATTCCTGTCGGACCATGGCGTTGCTTTGCTATAATAACCTCGGCTTTACCCTTGGCTTGCTCCATTGCCTCTTGCCATTTGTTATACTCAGCGGTGCCTTCTTTGGGTTCTTCATTTTTGAGATAATATTCTTCACGATAAACGAACAAAACAATGTCGGCATCTTGCTCGATTGAACCAGATTCACGTAAGTCGGAGAGTTGTGGACGTTTATCTGTTCGGTTTTCAACTTGACGAGAAAGTTGTGACAAAGCAATGATGGGAATATTGAGTTCTTTTGCAAGTGCTTTTAATCCGGTGGTAATGGCTGTAATTTCTTGAACGCGACTTTCTAATGAACGCTTTGAACCGCTTGTCATGAGTTGGATATAATCGATAATCAAGACATCTAGACCATGTTGTCGTTTAAGACGCCTTGCACGGGCGGACAATTGTGCAAGGGATACACCCCCCGTTTGATCAATGTAAAGAGGGATTGTTTGTAAGGAACGCATTGCGTAAATGATGTTGGTAAATTGCTCTTCTGAGATATTACCACGACGCATATCAGAAGAAGAAACCTTTATTTGTTCTGAGATAATACGAGTTGCAAGCTGTTCAGTTGACATTTCAAGTGAGAAGAAACCTACAATACCCCCTTCATTTTCTTGGCTGTTATCATGACGCTTGCAAGCATTGGCAATATTAAAAGCAATATTGGTCGCCAGAGAGGTTTTCCCCATTCCAGGGCGTCCAGCTATGATAATCAAATCGGATGGCTGTAGCCCCCCCATTTTTTCATCAAGGGTTTTGATATGGGTAGCTATCCCTGAGAGCTGTGAGGAACGCTTTTTTGCAGCGCTTGCCATGTTAAGTGCTTTTGCAATGGCTGTATCAAAGTTTTCAAACCCACCCCCATATTTTCCTTTTTCGGCGAGCTCAAATAACTGATTTTCAATCGTTTCAATTTGTTGGGAAGGTGTAAGTTCGACAGGCGCATCAAAGGCTGTATTGGCAACTTCATTGCCAAGGTTAATCAAAGAGCGTCGGATAAAAAGATCGTAAATAACGCGTCCATAATCCTCAGTGTTAATAATAGTAACTGCCTCTGTGGCTAAGCGAACAACATACTGGTATACAGTAATATCTCCAATTTTTTCTTCCATTTGGATATAGGGCTTGATTGTAATGGGGTTTGCAAGATGACCATTTTGAATAATTTGTAAGACAATCTCAAAGATCTTTTGGTGTAGCGTTTCAAAAAAATGTTCTGCTTTGAGAAAGTCTGAAACGCGATCGAGTGCATTATTATTAATCAGGATTGCTCCAAGTAATGCCTGCTCTGCTTCAATATTATGGGGAAGTTGACGAAAAGAAGAAGCAAAATTATCTCTTGGATTTTCTGTTTTTAGCATGTTCAGTGTTCTCATTGCTTTCTTTTCCCTTGTTTGGTGCCTCGAGTGTGATTTCTGTGGTGTATCCGCTTTGTTTTTCATAGCGGTGGGTGACGGTTGCAGCTTTCCATGGTCCATTGATTTGCCCACGAAACCCTTGAAGGATGAGAGATTGATCCGCCATGATTTCAGGGCGTCCCTCAAGGGTCAAAGAACCACTGCCTACAGCACGACACAACCTGTCCGACTCGGAAGCAGCAGCAGCTCGTGCTTCCTCCTCACAAGTGTAACAAGTGCGAAGACGCCGCACGGGACCGCTAAACCCTGTCTGATGTTTGACTTGGCATTGCTGCCCTTTTGAGCGATCAAAATAAGAAGCTTCAATGGTGCCATATTGCGTGCGTGGCTCTAGGGTAAATTCCCAGTTGGAACAGTCGTGCTTATGGATGTCGAGTGCTGGTAAATTGTCCCCGCTTAAAAATAAAAACTTATTGTCCTTGATCAAAAAACGTGCCCGCATGCGATCGGCAAGGCGGGTTAAAAAATCAACAGCCGATTGATCTGTGCGAATCAC
>NZ_JBHIPX010000005.1:0-127770 GCF_042196245.1 Bartonella sp. AP19HLJMH | reverse complement strand
TCAGTCTTACAGAAGCCGCTAAAATACTCGAGATGCAACCAAAACAATTCATTCAATTCTTACAGCAAAAAGGGTGGATTTACAGACGTGCAGCGGGTGGGAATTTGCTACCGTATCAAGATAAAATCCAAAAGCAACTTATGGATTGTCCAACCATCACGCTTCAAACCGCGAGTGGAATAGAAAAAGTCATTCCTTGCGCAAAAATCACAGCAAAAGGAATTGGTGCGCTGTCTCAAGAGCTTAAAAGACAAAGCATGCATTAATTAAGGAATGCAATAATGGAAAAGAAATACGAATTTACTGATAAAATCGATATGATTTATTTGCGTCAATTTTCAAACTTTTTAATTGACAATATAATATCAGTATGTCTATTGTCGAATCAGGTGCTTGAAAAACACCTTGAATCGATAGCGGATAGATTGCCGAAACAATCTTTTCTCCGCACATTAAAGGCTTTGACTCATTGTATGTTACACGCATATAATGGCTTTGTCGGGTGTAGTTACGCTATACAATACCCTTTATGGGGAAAGCGTAACGACGGACTATCGACCGTGTTTTTCAGCACCCGGCATCCTTTATTGGATGTCAATGAAAAACCTCTAATCGATAGGAGTTCATTATGAACACTCTTATTAAAATTACAGAACAAATCATTGATCAGGAAACTGTTCAAACCGTTAATGCACGCGAATTGCATACATTTTTAGAAGTAGGTCGCGACTTTACGACATGGATTAAAAACCGCATAAAAACATATAAATTTGTTCACACAAAAGACTATATTCTAACGTTCCCCAAAACGGGGGAGCGTCAAAATGTAAACATGACAGAGTACCATCTTACATTAGACATGGCGAAAGAGCTCTCAATGGTCGAACGCAATGAGAAAGGACGTCAAGCACGCCGTTACTTTATTGAATGTGAGAAGAAACTAAGAAGCCAAGCGGTTGATTATGATAATGATACACGCTTTGATTTGCCAAGCTATTGGGAGGGTATGAACGATGGTGAAAAAGTTTTGTATCTTTTGGGTCCAATTCATATGCGTCTTATTGATGCTTTCATAGTGGATGAAGAGAACAGAAAATATAAAGCCCTCATTAAAGAAGCAAAACAGGTCTTAGAAAGATCTGTCGTAAAAGCTGCTTAGTTTAAAATATGATTTCATTTCCTCGTCTTTTCAGACGGGGAGGTGGTCAATATCACACAGTCTCTAGAAACAGGATTGTAACAACCAACCAACTTTTAAACACCAGCGTGATTCACGCCACGGGGGAATTGCGCTCCAATGGAGGAAATCAAGATGAGTGAACAAAACACTAACCTAACAGAAATTGAAGAAACACATCATTTAGCCGTCGAACAAACTGCTATGGAACGCATTTTAAATAGAGCCTTAGAAAATGACGTCGATATGGACCGTCTCGAGCGTCTCATTGCCTTACGAGAAAAAGAAATAGAACGACAAAACTACGAAAGATTTGCCAGTGATCTTTCGAATATGCAAATAGAATATCAAAAAATACAAAAAAACTCTACAAACACCCATACAAACAGCCAATATGCAACCCTTGACCAGTACATTGATGCTGTAAAAAATACTCTTGCAAAACACCGATTTGCTTTGTTTTCTCGTATCAAAGAACAGAGTTCAGACAATATAATTATAGAAATGACTTTGACGACGCATCCGTCTGGAAATAAAATCTCAACAGAAGGAAAGTTTCCTTATGACACTAAAGGATGCAAATCAAATATACAATCGGTTGGTTCTGCAATCACATACGCACGCAGATATCTGTTAGGCATGCTTCTTAATGTCGTGAGTGAAGATGATGATACAGATGGAAACCCGCCTATTAAAAAGGCTTTTCCACAACAGATCAATGAAATCAGAAGACTCATCGTACAAACCCAAACAGAAGAAGAAAAAATACTTACTTATGTCAACGTCAAAAAGCTTGACGATATGTCTGAAGGACAAGCACAAACGGTGTTGCATCTTTTAAAAAATAAACAAAACAAGCAAAAGGTAGAAACAGATTCTACTATACAAGATACCGATATAGAAACGCCACACGAACAGGGAACGGCGGTGTGAGATGGAACAAAGAACAGCAGAATGGTTTCAAGCGCGCTTAGGTAAAGTCACTGCTTCAAACGTTTACAACGTACTCAGTAAGACAGCAAAAGGTTTGCCTACAAGCAAATATGAAGATTACAAAACGAAACTCATGACAGAACGCTTAATAGAGGAAATAAGCCAATCTTATACAACACCTGCTATGCAATGGGGTATCGAACATGAAGAAGATGCCTTAAGAGAATATGAATTCATTTATGACACAGAAGTCACAAGATGCGGGTTTATCCCACACCCCAAAATGGAAATGGCGGGGGCTAGTCCTGATGGGTTGATTGGAGAGGACGGTTTAATAGAAGTCAAATGTCCACAATCAACCACGCATTTGCGTTTTTTTATTTATGACGAAATCAAGCCTGAATATATCGCACAGGTGCAATTCCAAATGGCTTGTACAGGACGAAAATGGTGTGATTTCATGAGCTATAATCCAAACTTTGTAGGCAAATCTACTGGTTTGAGAATGAAAATCAAACGCGTCCTCCGTGATGAGAAATACATTGAAGAGATCAATAAAGCGGTCGAAATCTTTTTAGGGGAAATAGAACAAGAGATGCAAAAGATTTTGGCAAAAGCTGCTTAAACCTATGGGGGTGCTCTCTCCTCCCAGCACCCCCACCCATTTACTAAGGAAATTAAACGTGTGTAACACCAAACATATTATCATACAGCCTGCTAAAGATGAGGAATTTTGTTTTTTTACCATTGGCTATGAAGGTAAGTCCCTTGAGAATTATCTTAGTTGTCTCATAGAAAACAATATCAAAACTTTATGTGATGTTCGTAAAAATCCAATAAGTAGAAAACACGGATTTTCGAAAAGACAATTAGAGGAAGCTGTGAGCAATATTGATATTGAATATATGCATATGCCTGAACTTGGAATTGCTTCTGAAAAACGAAGAAATTTGAAAACACAAAAAGATTATGACCGCCTTTTTGAAGATTATCAAAATACAACTCTCAAGAATAATTCTTGTGCAATAAATAAATTATATAAAATGTTTTTAAACAAAAAGCGCGTTGCAATCACCTGTTTTGAAGCCAATGTATGCATGTGTCATAGAGGACAACTCGCATTAGCTCTTACTCAATTGCCTGATTGGAAATATGAAATTAAGCACATCTAAAAAATAAACTTGCAAATTTTTAAAAGTTGGAGTGCTTCACATGCCTTCCAGCCCCCACCCATTTAATTAATATAAAAAAGAGAAAGGTAATGAGATGATATTTGATGATGGAGATAGATATGTAACGACACGTGAGTGTGCACAGCTTTTTAGTGTATCTACAACAACGATTCGCAATTGGGTGCTTCAAGGAGAGTTTCCCCAACCTTATAAGCTGGGAAGAGCAGTGAGATGGAGAAAAAAGAGATCTTAGACTTCACTCCAAAGAAAAATAAGGAGCAAATAAGAACAAATTAGGTAAAATTATATAAACTGTAGAAGGTGGTCTAAAAGGTGGTCTGAAAATAGCTATTTAAAGAAAAAAACTATATATTTCAATATGTTTAAGAAATAAAATGGTGCCCCCAGAGAGACTCGAACTCCCGACCCCCTGATTACAAATCAGGTGCTCTACCAACTGAGCTATAAGGGCGTAACCATGTAGGAGTTAGCACAAACTAACAAAAAGGAAAACAGAAAATTATTAAATTTTATGTATATTAAAAGAAAACTATATAAAAAATAACCAATTTATTTCCTTTTTCCACTTTTTACAGCAAGGTTGGAACTATCCTTATGTTGATATCTTATAGAATCTTTTATAAGAATGCACCGTTTTGCTATCGAATTACGAATCTGAAGACTTTGATTGATGAGCAAGGTAATTTTCTAGCCAGTGAATATTATAATTACCATCAGCAACATCTTGATTATTAATAAGATCGCGAAAAAGAGGTAGTGTAGTTTTTATCCCATCGACGACAAATTCATCTAAAGCACGCCGTAAACGCATCATACATTCTAAACGGGTACGTCCATGAACAATCAGCTTTCCAATCATGCTATCATAGTAAGGAGGGATACGATAACCTGAATAAGCGCCTGAATCAACACGAATCCCTAAACCTCCAGGTGTATGAAAATGTGTAATGGTTCCAGGTGATGGCGTAAAGTTAATGGGATCTTCTGCATTAATACGGCATTCAATGGCATGACCAGAAAAACAGACTTCATCTTGTGTCACTGAAAGTTTACAGCCTGATGCAATATGGATTTGTTCGTGGACTAAATCTATACCTGTAATTGCTTCAGTTACAGGATGCTCGACTTGTAAACGTGTATTCATTTCAATAAAATAAAATTCGCCATTTTCATAAAGAAATTCAATAGTACCAGCTCCACGATATCCAAGTTGGGCACAGGCATTTGCAACAATATTTCCAATTTTTTTCCGTTCAGTTTCATTAAGTGCAGGTGACGTAGCTTCTTCCCATACTTTTTGATGCCGTCGTTGAAGTGAACAATCGCGTTCTCCTAAATGAATAGCATTTCCCGCACCATCACCTATGACTTGAATTTCAATATGACGGGGTTTTTCTAAATATTTTTCTATGTAAACAGCGTCATCACCAAAAGCAGCTTTCGCTTCTGAACGTGTCGTTTTGAGAGCTATAGAAAATTCTTGTTCAGAATGAACGACTTTCATACCACGTCCGCCACCACCGGCAGAAGCTTTTATAATAACTGGATAACCAATTTCACGAGCAGTGCGTAAAGCATCTGATTCTTCAGTGACTGCTCCATCTGAACCTGGAACTACAGGAATACCAAGTTTTTTGGCGGTTTTCTTTGCTTCGATTTTATCGCCCATGATGCGGATATGAGTAGCTGTTGGACCGATGAATGTAATATCATGGGCTTCTAGAACATCTGCAAATTTTGCATTTTCAGAAAGAAAGCCATAACCTGGATGAACAGCATCCGCTCCTGTAATTTCACAAGCAGCAATAATTTGCTGAATACTCAAATAAGAATCACGAGCGGGAGGAGGGCCAATACAAACACTTTCGTCAGCAAGACGAACATGCATTGCATCTGCATCAGCGGTAGAGTGAACAGCCACGGTTTTTATGCCAAGTTCTTTACATGCACGTAAAACGCGAAGAGCAATTTCTCCTCGATTAGCAATGAGGATTTTTCGAATCATGGTTGCCCCTCGCTTTATTCAACAATAATAAGTGGTTCACCAAATTCAACAGGTTGACCATCTTTGACAAGAACAGTGGTTACCGTACCGGAGCGCGGTGATGAAATTTGATTCATTGTTTTCATGGCTTCAATAATAAGTAATGTCTCCCCTTCAGAAACATTTTGTCCTACTTCTACAAAAGGCTGTGCGCCTGGTGAGGGTGCAAGATAAGCTGTTCCAACCATTGGAGAGGTTATTGTGTTTTTTGATTTATCTTCTTGGATAGATTGTATAGGAGATTCAGCTGTTGGAACTGGAGAAGATGTTACAGAAAAAGTAGGAGTAGAAACAGGGGCATAGATTGCTTGCTCAGAAGAAGTTAAGGTATTTTGGCGTGAGACACAAATACGAAGCTCCCCTTGTTCAACTTCAATGTTCGTTAAATTTGTATCATTCAAAATTTCAGCAAGATCACGAATAATTTTCGTATCAATTGCGGTTTTTGCCGAATCCATTTTTTTTGTTGCCATTTTATTTCTAACTCCTTGATCAATGAAGATCGTCATTATCTCATTTTATGACCGAATATCTCTAGATTAGGGATGACATCTTTTGAGGCTTTAAAGATTTTTATTTCCTTTAAATCATTATACTTTGCAATTTAAAACTTGTATCTGCTTTACGTAAAATTGCACTTATAAGCCTGTTATCAAAAAAGAGAAAGCATAAAATTACCTCATTTACAGTATTCTTCCAAAAACGGATCAGGTATTCACTGTGTATTATCTATCGCTTGTTTTAGAATATCTTGTCTGGCTGCGCCGATGAATATTTTATCACCAATGATGTAAGAAGGTGTTCCCGTAATATGAAGTGCAGAGGCAATTTGAATGTTTTCTTTAAAAGCATTTTGCAGAGTGGGATCTTTTATTGCATTATGTAGTTTTTTTTCATCTGCTCCTAATGAAACAGCTACTTTAATAGCTTTAGCTTCATTTGCACGACCCTGATACATTAAAAGCGTTTTGTGAAACTGAGGATATTTCTCTGGAAATTGTTTTCGAAATGCGTAGGCAACAGTATGGGCTGCCATAGAATCAGAGCTTAAAATTGGTAAGTCCTTGATAATAACCTTTAAATCTGGATATTCTTTTATCAAGTCTTCTATATTTGAATAGGAAATTTTACAATAACCACAGTTGTAATCAAAAAAATTGACAAGCACTCTTTTACCATTTGGGTTTCCCAAAACAGCGTCATGAGGAGAATGAAAAATCTCTTTTTCTAATGAATGAATGACAGAAGTTTGTTTTTGGCTTTCGTATTCATTCTGTTTTTCCAGCTTATCTTGAAGAATAAGCTGCATTTCAATCATAATTTCTGGATGAGTAAGAAGATACTCTCTGACGATTTGTTGAATATGATGAGAATCAGTATGTGGTATCATTTTTTCTTTAAGCTTAGATAAAAAGCTAGAATCTTCCAAAAGTTGTGATTTAAGCTTTTCTAAGCTTAAATCATTTGCTGTTTTTGAGTGTGATGTTGCGTTTGATAAAGAAGGTAAAAAGATTAAAATACTCGACATAACTATGACTAAAATTTTTGAAAAAAGTGTTATTTTCGAGTTTTGAGAGTGATAATTCATTTGTATACCTTCACATTTTTTAGGGTGTCATTGAGTGAACTATATGAAAAGCGCTATCTATGTGCAATGAAGCATTTAGTTATAGTGTATCTTTAAGAATGAGAAAAAACATCAATTTTTCTCTAAAAAGATTTCATATGATAAACCTTGGCTTGGTAAGGATTATGTTTTGTAAAAGATAAAAAAATTCTCTTTAATTTGTCAAATGTTGTTTTGATGTATAAGGGTATCAAAAGCTTTTTGTGCGTGTTTATTTTAGGAAAAAGTACGTTGATAATACAATGAAGAACATTTGTATTATTTTTTCCTGTTGCTTTATTGAGTACTGAGAAACAAAATTAAATAATGAAAAGTGAAATTATGAAAACCACAACACATTATGATCTGTTTATCATTGGAGGAGGGATAAACGGCTGTGGATTGGCAAGAGATGCAGCAGGACGCGGATTTAAAGTGGGATTGGCTGAAATGAACGATCTTGCATCTGGGACCTCAAGTGCGTCAACAAAGCTTATTCATGGTGGGCTTCGTTATCTTGAACACTATGAGTTCAAACTTGTTCGTGAAGCATTGAAAGAACGCGAGATTATTTTACGTATGGCTCCACATATTGTGCGTCCTTTGCGTTTTCTCCTTCCTTATCATAAAGAATTGCGCCCTGCTTGGATGTTGCGTTTTGGACTTTTTATTTATGATTATTTAGGGAATTGGAATCAGAAATTGTGGCGCAGTAAAACGATTAATTTTTCACAAAAATTTTGCTCTACACTGAAGAAAGAATATCAGAGAGGTTTTGAATATTCTGATGCAAGAGTAGATGATGCGCGTTTAGTTATTGGCAATGCTCGTGATGCAGAAAAGTGGGGAGCTGATATAAAAGTACGAACAGAAGTTCTCTCTTTAAAAAAAGAAGACAATAAATGGCGTATCTTTCTTCAAGACAAGTTAAGTAGCAAAGAATATAGTGTCACAGCTTCTTATGTCGCGAATATGACAGGTCCTTGGATTGATCATGTTTTAGCAAGCATATTAGATTGTAAAGAACATTCACCAGTACGGCTTGTTAGAGGTTCTCATATTTTGGTTCCCAAGCTTTATACTCATGATCGTGCTTATATTTTTCAAAATGGTGATGGGCGTATTATATTTGCTATTCCGTATCAAGAAGAGTTTACCTTACTTGGAACAACAGATTGTAATTATCAAGGAGATCCGGCTGACGTTCATATTACTGATACAGAAATTGATTATATTTGTGCAGCAGCCAGTGAATATTTCATACAACCAGTGTTGCCTGAAACGATTGTCTGGTCTTACTCGGGAGTTCGTCCACTCTATGATGATGGAGCTTCAAAAGCACAAGAAATTACGCGCGATTATGTTTTAAAAGAAATGGGAACAGGAACGACACCAAAGATACTTAATCTTTATGGTGGAAAGATTACAACTTATCGTAAGTTGGCTGAAGATGCGATGAAATTTGTTGAAAAAGAGCTTGGTAAAAAGGGAGCATCATGGACGGCTAAGGCAGTACTTCCAGGGGGTGATTTTCCCTATAACAAATTAGATACAATCGAAAATAGGATTGCTCTTTTAATGCCAGATTTAGATGCTTTTACACATCGCAGGCTTGCACGCTCCTACGGTACGGAAGCATTGGTGATCTTTGCACATGGTAAGGCAAATAAAGGAAAAAATTTTGGACATGGGCTTTATGAAGTAGAAGTAAAATGGTTGATGGAAAAAGAATGGGCTAAAGTATGTGAAGATGTGTTATGGCGTCGTTCAAAACTGGGTCTCCTATTTAATGAACAAGAGGTTGATACTCTTTCTTCCTATATGCAAAGCCAACAAGAGATTGAACAACGTTTATGATCATTTTATTTTACAGATTTTATCTGCAATATTGTAAAATATTTTCCTTAAAGAGATACTGATATCAGTCATAGATATTAAAAAGGCAATGGCTGTCTATACCCTGATTTTAGTTTTTTTTTGCAAGAATCACAAAATGGCAAAATTAGATAGAATATTTAAGATGAAATTTGTCTATCTTATAAAGTGAAATCTAAGAATATTACCAAAAAGAACTCATTGATAAAAAATAATTTATAATTAGATTCGTTTGAAATAAGGGTTTTTCCTTCTTTAAGAGAAGATAAAAGCTACTTTCTGTATCGTTTATTTACACAATGAGTTAAAAAAATCTAAAGAAAATTAAATCGATCATGAAAAATTCTATAATGTGTTAGTTTAGCATTTATTATCTTAAACGCTGTACTAAATCATGTAAGGGAAGAGGCTTGAAGAGCGTAAGAAGAACTTATAAATGAGTTTTTTATATTATAGTAAAAATCTTCTTTTTTCATGTTTATATACCTGAACACTAATCTATGAGAAATGCGATATTGTGTTGTGGCATGATTGATTGTAGTAAACCTTGATATCAATTGAAAATAATGAGCTGTTATTATACTCATGATAGTATAAGAGAATAAAATTTTCCGTAAACTAAAAGTAAGTATTTTTTTATGTATAAAGAGAGAGCTATAGGGACATGAGAGTAATACCCTCATGATATTTTACAACCTTCCATCGCCTATAAAATTTGCAGTAGCACCAATGTTGGACTGGACAGACCGACATTGCAGATTTTTTTATCGTCTTTTAACGAAAAAAGCTCTCCTTTATACGGAAATGATGGTAGCAGATGCTGTCATTCATGGTGTTCGCGAACAATTGTTGGCTTTTAGCGACAAAGAATGTCCAGTTGCATTACAATTAGGGGGCGCAGATCCGAAAAAGTTAGCAGAAGCTGCACGAATTGCTGAGGATTTTGGCTACAACGAAATAAATCTCAATGTTGGTTGCCCATCAAATCGTGTTCAAGCAGGTGTCTTTGGAGCTTGTTTGATGCTACATCCAGACATTGTGGCAAATGCCGTAGAAGCGATGAAACGAGAGGTTACTATACCTGTAACTGTCAAATGTCGGATTGGAGTGGACGAACAAGATGAAGAGTTAGCGTTAGATCTTTTGGCTAATCAGGTTTGGAATGCTGGATGTGATGCGCTCTGGATACATGCACGCAAGGCATGGCTACAAGGATTGAGTCCGAAAGAAAATCGCAATATTCCGCCCCTTAATTATGAAAGGGTTTACAAATTAAAACGTCTATATTCTCATAAATTCATTGGGATAAATGGTGGAATTAAATCAATTGATGAGATCAAAGAACACTTAACTTTCTGTGATGCTGTCATGGTTGGTCGCCAAGTTTATCATGATCCAACTTTGTTAAAACATATTGATTTTGAACTCTATGGTGAGTCGCAGAATAGTCTAAGTGAGAGTGATCTTATTGAGGTTATGTGTGATTATGCGGCTCGACATATTGCATCGGGGGGGCGGCTTTCTCATGTGACGCGTCACATGATTGGTTTATTTCATGGGCGGGGTGGGGCACGTCGATGGCGGCAAATACTATCAAATGATGCGACAAAACCAAACGCAGATATATGTACTTTAAAAGAAGCTTTTTATGCTCTCATTTAATAACAGTCAGACAATTAACATATATTAAAGTTGAGATCCTTTGCGTTTTGATTTCTTTGCGATAATTTTGATCCCTTCAATTTTATAAGTTTTTGAAAGTTTATAACTTTTATTATGAATAAGAATGTTAGAATTTATATATTAAACGGCATGCTGATTATGCCTATTAAATAAAAAATAGTTTAAGGGTATCACTGTAAAGGTAGTCATAAGATATTAATAACATTTTGAATCTTGCACGTTTGTTATTGGGGTAGAAAATAGAATATAGAAATTATTGCCTTCATAGTATTTAACTTTTTTAAAGCACTGTTAAAAAAACAATAAATTATTTATATCCTGTATATATGACGTGATTTTCATAAATATTGTAGATTTTAAAAGGTATCCTTATGATCGCTAGTCCATTTGATGATTTTCGTGCTTTGCTTACAAATTTACCTGTTGCTGATGAGTTTTCTATAATTTTGGCAAAAAAACGGCAAAAAAACTTAACAAAAGAGCAAGGAACATTGGGAAAACTAGGAGATATTGCTGTTTGGTATGCGGGGTGGAGGGGTACAGAAAAACCTATCGTAACGCGACCTTTGGTTGCTATTTTTTCTGGAAACCATGGTATTGTAGAGGAGAATATTACACCATTTCCACAATCTATGACACAAAAAATGGTAGAAAATTTTGCATCTGGTGGAGCTGCTATCAATCAAATTTGTATTGCTTATGATCTTGGATTAAAAATTTTTGATTTAGCATTGGAATATCCAACAATGAATATTACGAAGGATGCCGCAATGGATGAGCGGAGTGCGGCTGCTACAATGGCATTTGGAATGGAATCCATTGCGGGTGGAACAGATCTTTTATGTATTGGAGAAATGGGAATTGGAAACACAGCAATAGCTTCAGCTTTATGCTTAGCATTGTTTGGAGGGGAAGTGGAAGAATGGACAGGAAATGCTATGGAATCAGAAGGTGATTTTTATCAGCGTAAAATTGCAGCGGTTAAGACAGCTATTTCTTTGCACAAGGATTATTTCAATGATCCTTTTGAGATAATGCGTCGCTTAGGAGGACGTGAGATTGCTGCTATGGTTGGTGCTATTTTAGCAGCAAGAATAGAAAAAATACCCGTTATTTTAGATGGTTTTGTGGCAACAGTAGCTGCAGCGGTTCTTTATAAAATGCATCCAAAAGCTCTTGATCATACCCTTGTTGGACATGTTTCTTCTGAGACAGCTCATCGTAAACTTTTAAAAAAAATTGGCAAAGAACCACTTCTAGATTTGGGGATGCGTCTTGGTGAAGGGACAGGAGCAGCTATGGCAGCTGGTATCGTCAAAGCCGCTGTTTTAACACATGCACAAATGGCAGTTTTGGAACAAGAAAGTTTGAATGCCTAAAAGATCATGAGACGGATATAAAAATCTTAAGAGTTTTGTTCATGCGTCTTGTCGTGTAATTTAATATAATTAAGTGGAAGTTCCGTTGTATATTTAATCTGTTCCATTGCGAAAGAAGATGAGACATCACGGATATCAATTTTAGAAATTAATTTTTTATAAAAAAGATCATAAGCTTCAATGTTGGGCACAACAACACGCAATAAATAGTCAATATCTCCACTCATTCGATAAAATTCAATGACTTCACGGAATTCTTGCACAATTTTTGAAAAACGCTTAAACCATTCATGACTATGTGTATTTGTGCGAATAGACACAAAAACAGTGACGTGTGCGTTTACTTTTTCTGGAGAAAGAACAGCAACACGACGCTGAATGACGCCATCTTCTTCAAGTTTTTGAATTCTACGCCAGCAAGGAGTGGTCGAAAGTCCCACTTTTTTAGCAATATCAGCAACAGAAAGTGTCGCATTTTCTTGCAAAAGATGTAAAATTTTTCGGTCAAGACGATCCATATTTTTTCTCAATATTTTAATTTATAAAAATTTACGCACTAAACAACGCAGATATACAATAAGCTCATCGTTAAACCATGGGTTTTTCTGTAACCAAGAAGTATTTCGCCATGACGGATGAGGCAACGGCATAACATTATAGCCTCGAGGTTGAGGAATGGAAAGAATATTTCTCCAATCACCAACAGTTGCAGAAACGGTTTTATGTTTTAATTCTGTAATGTGCCACTTTTGCGCATAACTGCCAATAGCAAGAACAAGCTTTATTTGAGGCATTGCCTGAAATATCTTTTCATGCCATATTTCTCGACATTCACGTCTTGGTGGTAAATCAGCTTTATTTTTGTCATAACCTGGAAAACAAAATCCCATAGGAACAATAGCAAAGAGAGATTTATTATAAAATTCTTCTTTCGTGACACCCAGCCAATTACGCAATTTTTCACCAGAGCGATCATTAAAAGGGATAGACGTTTCATGGACACGCAACCCTGGTGCTTGGCCTGCAATTGCAATCGAAGCAGTATCGGATAAATAAACGACAGGGTTTGGTTCATGAGGAAGAGGAGGAAAATAATGGGGTTGTTGGACGCAAACACGACAGGAATAGATCTCTTTTTCAAGTTTGATAATTGGGCTACATTGTTTCATTAGTAAATAAAATTAAAAAATATTTTTTTATTCTGTGCGAGGATTTGCTTTGCGCCATTCTTTTGGTCGTTGAAAACTTGATGCCCATATTCCTTTCTTTTTCTTTCTAGCTTCTTGCTCTTCTTTGGGGTATTCATAATAATTTACAGCCCAACCATTATGTACAAGTGTTGCGTTGATATTGCTAACTTGTTTTGTTTTACATGTTGCAAGAATACGGCGATATTTATCTGTTTTTTTCCAGTGACATGTAACAGTTTGATTTTTTAATAGTTTTTCTAAATATTTCTTTGCTTCAAGCCCACAAGGGTAGCGTGCTTCTTTTTTTCCACAAAATTGGTGGAGTTCAGGAGCATCAATTCCAGCTAGTCGAATCTTAATTGAAGAAATCATAATGGTATCGCCATCAATGATTAATGCATTTCCTTCAACAGTGTTTTGAGAAGAAAATTTTTCTTTTTGAGGCAACAGCTGAGTTTTCTTAAAATAAGTTGACATAATGATAAGAATGCTAGCAGCGACAAAAATACTGAAACCGATTACTTTTAGATTAAAGCTTCTTAGATTAAAATGAGAAAAAGATTTTTTCATGAAATAAAGAAACTGCTAACATTATTATAACTCTATTTTAGTATTGTTTATAATTCACCCGAGAAACTTTATTCATATGACGAAACAATGTCTCGTTTTAATGACAAAATTTTCGTTAGATATCACAATAATCAAATACTCATGCAGAATATATGTAAGCAACTTAAATAATAATTCAACTTATCCAAATCCGTACAAAAACAAATTTTAAAGTAAACTTTTTAAACTTAAGGAAATAAAAAATAGCCCTCAAAAAATAACTTTGAAGAGCAATACTCCCACATTTCTTTTGGAGTATAAAATCTATCAATTCAATGATAATTTTATTTATTTAATTTTTGTTTCTTTAAATTCAACGTGCTTTTTTACAACTGGATCATATTTACGCTTGCTCATTTTATCTGTCATTGTACGGCTGTTTTTCTTTGTTACATAGAAAAAACCAGTATCTGCAGTTGATAAAAGCTTGATCTTAATGGTTGCTGCTTTAGCCATAATGTAAGTACCCTATTTATACTGAAAAAATATTATTGCTGTCAAAACTTATTTCCGACATCATCAGATTTTCCCGCAACACTACGGATGTTCTCAAAAAAGTCAAGAGCGGATTAATTTTCTCATAAGTTGGACAAACACCAAAATGACATATAAACCGAAAAAAACAGCCATGGCTATTGAAAAACCAAAGGGTTTAAAGATATCCATGGATTTTCCGATAAAGGTCGGTCCGATGAGCATACCAATTCCATAACAAAAAATAAAAGCAGAATTAGCAGCAGCAAGCTCTTGCCCCTTGAGACGGGCTCCTAAATGTGCAAGACTAATTGTATAAAGGCTCGCTGATACACCACCCAGAAAAAACAAATCAAGCATCAGAATCCATGGATATTGAAGAATCCATGGTACTATAAAAGTTCCTATAAAACCTAAAATAGCGCAACTCATCAGCGGGTAGCGTCGATCTTTGGCGTAGTCGCTTATAATGCTGATAGGAATTAAGAGGAAAATATTCCCAAGTGCAAGGGTTGCCATAAAATGTGCTGCTTCATTCTCATTATAACCAATGGATAAACTAAAGGGTATTATAAGAGTTAATACGCCCATTTGAATGGCTCCGTAAACAAGGACCGCCATCATTGCACTTGGAACGTGAAAAAGATAACGAAAAAATGGCATATATTGATTTTTTTGAAATTCTGGACTTAATTTCCAAGCGGTAAGAATTGGTATAGTAGCAAGTATAATAAGGCTATATCCAACAGCAAAAGGAATAAATCCTTGTGTTCCCACTTTTGCTAGCAGCGTTAGACCTATTATAAACCCTAATCCTAAGACAATAGCATAAATAGAAAGGATCAAACCGCGTTTTTTTGGGGGAGCATAACTGTTGATCCAAAACTCTGACAGGATAAACATAACTGTCATGCTGAAATGTAATATAAACTTTAAAATAAACCAAACCCATATGGGATCAAAAAAATAGAATCCTAAAAAACTTAAAGATCCTATCGCCATCATAAGCAATATTGTTTGAGCGATTCCTAAGTATAAGGCAATTCGAGACGTAAAAATAGCTGCAATAATTGTGGCGATTCCACCAACTGTTCCACTATAGCCGATTGTACTGTTGGAAAGTCCTTTCTCTGCCATAAGAAGAGAGACAAGTTGTGTTCCCATTGCCAATGCTGTTCCAACAGTGCCAATGGTTGCAATAGCGGCAATAATTGCACGCAAAGAATTATTTTGAGAGTCAAAAGGTTTTTTTTTCATGAGAATGGCTTAAGGTACTCTTGTTTATTTAAACAATGAAAAGATGAGCTGAAATGAAAGGGAGCCAAAACTATCCTTTGCAGTTTCTCTCATTTTCTAAGTATAAAAAACTGCAAGATTTTTATATGGTTATTATAGACTTAACAATAAAATTTATCCTCTTGTATACTAAAGAAATAAGATTGTATATATAAATATTATATAATATAAGTCATTTCTTAAATTGAATTTATTATTCATATATATTCAATGGAGGGCAAGAAGATTAATTTTTTCTTTTCCCATAAAAAGTATACTTTTGTTTTTTTAATTTGTTTTTATGGTAGGATGTCGGTGAAAATTTTATTGGACGAGGTTTTGTTAACAGTTCAAAGCATAAAGCGCCAGCAAAAGGTTGTACCGTTATAAGTTTTACTTCTACAACATCACTGAGCTGATAGCCTTTATGGCTACGCTGTCCTACAAGAACATGTTGTGCTTCATCAAAATGATAATAATCATTTTTAAGTGTAGAAATATGGACAAAACCATCTGTATTGAGTTTATCAAGTGAGATAAAAAGACCTGCTTTTGTAACTCCGGAAATGCGGCCTGTAAAAATACGACCGATTTTATTCGTTAAATAGTGAGCAACAAGCCGATCAATCGTTTCTCTTTCAGCCATCATTGCACGGCGTTCGTATAAAGAAACTTGCGTAGCAATTTCTGCAAGATTTTGTTCTTGTGTATCTGTTAATTGATCATTTCCTAATTTGAGAGCTTTAATGAGTGCTCGATGAATAATGAGATCAGCATAACGACGGATTGGTGATGTAAAATGTGTATAGTTCTGCAAATTTAAACCAAAATGGCCACTATTTTTAGGGTTGTACTCTGCTTGTGATTGTGAACGCAAAATAACTTGATTGACTAGTTCTTGTTGTTGAGTATGAGCGACCTTTTCTAAAATTCTATTAAGGCGCGCTGAGGTAAGTTCGCTTCCGCGGGAGAGTGGTATCCCCAAACTTTGAAGAAAGCTCCGAAGTATTTCTTGCTTAGCAAGAGAAGGTTTTTCATGAATACGATAAATGAGCGGCTGGTGATGTTGTTTTAATGTTTCAGAAGCTGCAATATTAGCTTGTATCATAAACTCTTCAATTAAACGATGCGCTTCTAGTTGTGGTTCACTCACAACATCTTTTATGCATCCATTTTGATCAAGAATAATCTTTTTTTCTGCAATTTCTAATTCTAGTGGTTGGCGACGATTTCGCGCAGCTTTAAGGCATGCATAGGCTTCCCATAAGGGGTGCAAAATGCTCTCAAAAAGAGGGGTTATTTTTTCATTTATATTACCTTCAATTGCCAATTGTACTTCTTGATAAGAAAGTTTGGCTCTTACACGAATCATAGTACGATGAAAACTATGTTTTCGTTTATTACCGTTTGCATCAAAAATCATACGAACGGCTAAAGCTGGTCTTTCTTTTCCTTCACGCAGAGAACATAAATCATGAGAAAGGCGTTCAGGTAACATTGGCACAACGGTATCGGGAAAATAAACAGAATTTCCACGTTTCAATGCTTCTTTATCTAAAGCACTTCCTGTTTTGATATAATAAGAAACATCTGCAATGGCTACAATAATAATCCAACCATCATTATTTGCTGGATCCTTATCCTTGGTTGCATAAACTGCATCATCATGGTCTTTTGCATCTGGTGGATCAATTGTAATAAAGGGTAATTGTCGCCAATCTTCACGATTATCCATATTGGCAGCTTTGATATGTTTGGCTTGCTCAAGAACACTTTCAGGAAAAATATAAGGAATTCCTTTCGAAAGAAGCGCTATCATTGAGAGTGTTTTCTCACTCTTAATGTGCCCTAAAACATTCTTTATTTTTGCGCTCTTTAATCCGTAACCAGTATTTTTTTTTATTTCGACTTCAACGAGATCACCAATTTGAATCTTCATTTCTGGAGACATTTCAACAATGAGTTCATTGGTTTTGCGGTCTATAGGATCAAGGCGCCATTGATTATTTTCCAATTTTCGTACAATAGCAAATGCGCTTTTGGGAGATACATCAATTTTACGAATAATTCGTCCCGTATAAGGATGGCTTGAGCTTTCAGAATTTTTATTTCGAAAAACTTTTACAAGAATATGATCTCCAACACCAATATTACTTCCTGTTATGTGATGAAAAGAGTGTATTTCAATATTGGGCTTTGGAGAATCTCCCCATTCAAGAGGTTGTGCAATAAAACCTCCATCTTTATCACGTCCGCTAATTTTTACTAAAGAAACAGGGGGTAATTTTCCTTTGTTTATTGCTCTTTTGTGGTGTTTAGATATGAGATTTTGATCCTTTAACTCACGTAACATATCTCTAAGCCAGATACGAGAATCGCCTTTTAAGTTAAAAGCTTTAGCGATTTCTCGTTTACTTGAGTGGTTAGGATTCTCAATTATAAAGGAAAGGATTGCTTCCTTATTGGGAAAAGTTTTCCCCTTGAATGAAGAGAGATATTTGATGTTTTTTTCACCTTTAGCCAAAATTTATGTCTCTTTTATTTTTGCTTTTGTTTTAGAAGAAGCTCTTTTTGAAGTTGTTTTTTTACTCGATGCTTTAGCCGATATAAGTTCTAGTGCCTCTGGAAGTGTTACACTAATGGGATCTTTATCTTTTGGCAATGTTGCATTAATTTTACCCCAATTGACATAAGGACCATAACGCCCGTTGCGCACGGTAATGGTTCCTCCTTCGGGATGCTCTCCTAATGTTGCCAATGCTTCAGGTGTTGTTCTGCTTTGCCTGGTTTTGTTTTCTTGTTGTTCTGCTAATACTGTAACAGCACGATTGATACCAATATCAAAAACTTCATCTGTATGAAGAAGGCGCGCAGATTTTCCATTATGGCTAAGATAGGGACCATATCGTCCAATCGTAGCCGTGATTGTTTTTCCGGTTTCAGGATGAATGCCAATTTCACGGGGAAGGGATAGTAAAGCCAAGGCTTTATCAAGGGTTACATTTTCTGCCTGCCATTCTTTTGGTAATCCTGCACGCTTAACTTCTTTGCTTTCACCAAGTTGAATATAGGGACCAAACCGGCCATTACGAAGAGAGATCTCTTTTCCTGTTTCAGGGTCAATACCAAGTATAACAGGTTCATCATTGCGTACAGCTTCATTCTCTTCTCCAGTATCTGTACCAAGTTGGTGTGTGTATTTACATTCGGGATAATTGGAACAGCCAACAAAAGCACCATAACGCCCAAGTTTTAATGATAATTGACCATTTTTACAAAGAGGACAGGAACGCACATCACTTCCATCTTCGCGTTCAGGAAAGGCGAGAGGTGCTAATGTTACATTTAAAGCATCAAGAACATTGGTTATACGGAGTTCTTGGATATTGCTAATAGATGCATTAAATCCATCCCAAAAATCTCGCAATACGTCTTTCCAAGAAAGTTTGCCGTCAGAGATAAGATCCAGCTTTTCTTCAAGATCTGCTGTGAAACCATATTCTACATAGCGATTAAAAAAATTTTCAAGAAAGGCCGTAACAATACGTCCCTTGGCATCGGGAATAAGCTTTCGTTTATCAATGACAATATATCCACGGTCACACAATGTCGCCAATGTGGATGCATAAGTTGAAGGACGACCAATTCCTAACTCCTCAAGCTTTTTAATTAATGAAGCTTCAGAATAACGAGAAGGGGGTTCTGTGGTATGTTGTACAGATTCAACTTTTTCTTTTGTAAGTGCTTCACCAGTGTTTATTTGTGGTAAACGTGTTGTTTCATTTTCTTCATTATTTTCTTCGTCTCGTTGATCCGTGTAGACGGAAATAAAGCCATCAAAGCGAATAACAGATCCTGTTGCCCGTAGATTTGCACAGTTTTCTCCTGTCTGTGCTTCAATTTCAACAGTTGTACGTTCAATTTCAGCAGAGCGCATTTGGCTGGCAATGGCACGCTTCCATATCAGATCATAGAGCTTTGCTTGATCGCTATCGAGAAAATTACGGACTTGACTAGGATTGCGTTGAAAATCTGTTGGGCGGATCGCTTCATGTGCTTCCTGTGCATTTTTTGCCTTTGTTGAATAAAAACGTGGCTTTTCAGGAATATAGTCTTTTCCGAAAGTTTCATGAATAACTTTTCGTGCTGAATCAATAGCCTCTGGTGCTATCTGCACACCATCGGTACGCATATAAGTAATAAGCCCTGCCGTTTCACCATTAATTTCAATGCCTTCATAAAGCTTTTGGGCAATTTGCATAGTGCGAGAAGCTGAAAAACCTAGTTTTGAAGAAGCTGCTTGTTGTAGTGTAGAGGTTGTAAATGGAGGAAAAGGATTTCTCTTTGTAGGTTTTGCTTCAACACTGAGTGTATGATATTGAGCTTTCTCCAGCATAAAGCGAATTTGGTCTGCTTGTTCTTGAGATTGAATATCAAGCTTGCCTATTTTTCTTTGATTAAACATTGTCAATCTTGCTTGGAAACTATCATTTCGGATGGTTTTTAACTGTGTTGTAATGGACCAATAATCTTCTTTGATAAAATGTTCTATTTCTGATTCACGATCACAAATAATACGCAAAGCAACCGATTGAACCCGTCCTGCTGAACGCGCACCAGGGAGTTTACGCCATAAAACAGGTGAAAGTGTAAAACCAACGAGATAATCAAGAGCGCGACGTGCAAGATAAGCATCTACAAGTGATGTATCAATATCACGTGGATTGTTCATAGCATCAAGCACAGACTTTTTGGTGATGGCATTGAAGACAACTCTTTTAATAGGTTTATCTTTTAAAACTTTTTTTTGACGGAGAACATCCAGAATATGCCATGAAATAGCTTCCCCTTCACGATCAGGGTCTGTTGCTAATATAAGGCTATCGGCTTCTTTAACGGCTTTTGCTATTTCATTTAAACGTTTAGCGGCAGCAGAATCTATATCCCATTTCATAGAAAAATCTTGATCCGGTAAAACAGAACCATCTTTTGCAGGCAAATCACGAACATGTCCAAATGATGCGACAACTTTGTATTGAGACCCAAGATATTTATTAATTGTTTTTGCTTTTGCTGGAGATTCAACGATAACGATATTCATAATTTTACCCAAATATTGAAATAAAAATTTTTTTATAAACGCCTTTTACGCGAATAGCTAATGCCAATTGCTTAAGAGCACATAAAAAAATATTAGCCATATAAAAAACATGAATATTGTACAACTTATGATTGTCATTATTAGAGTACACCCTATATAGAATTACACGATTTATTTTCCACTGTTATTACAAAAACATACGGCGAAATACTAAGATAACGTCTATTGAGAGGTAGGAGGGGAAATGCTCAAGGATAGAGGATTATGTTTATAAATCATTTAAAAGTTATCCAATATATTACAGACATGTCAAAGCAAATGAATCAGATGGCACGTCAGGCGCACAGTCCGCTTTTAGCATTGCTTTTGGATATGGTTGCCAAAGAAGGGCAAAGCATTATTAATAGTGCTGAAGCTCTTGGGGAAGATCAAGATTCGACAATGACACACAACCACCAGAGTGTCGAATAAGCTTTCCAGCAAGGTCGAGTTCTACCAACAAGAGGTAGAGAGCTGGGAGTGAAACACCTGAGTGGATACTGAGTGTGTCTAAATCGATTGGCGTTGTTGAAAGAGCGGAGAGAACTGCTGCACGTGCTGCATCATCATCTGCTAAAGAGAGATCGCTGTTTTTTTCATCTGCTAAATTAAAATTCTCCTTTTCAAGTTGTAAGGAGGATGGTTCCTCAAAAAAATTGAGTTGCGAATTTGGAAGCGGTGAAATTAATGGCGTAAGTGTTTCTATAATATCAGAAGGATGTGTGGTGAGTAGAGCACCGTCTTTGATAAGATTGTTTGTACCAACAGATCTTGGATCAAGTGGAGAACCGGGAATGGCAAAAATTAGCCGTCCCATTTCAGCTGCTTGACGTGCGGTAATTAAGGACCCTGAGCGCAGGGCTGCCTCTACAACCAAGAGACCAAGTGATAGAGCTGCAATAATACGGTTTCTTCTTGGAAAATCGATAGCACGCGGCTTCCAAGAAATGGGCATTTCGCTGATGATGGCTCCACCGTTGGCAATAATATCTTCATGCAACTTTTTATTTTCAGGAGGATAGATATGATCAATTCCTCCCGCCATGACTGCAACAGTTCCTGTTTTTAAACTTGCTTGATGCGCAACGCTATCAATTCCACGAGCGAGCCCAGAAATTGTTACAAAGTCTGCTTCTCCGAGAAAACGCGCAAATTGAGCTGTAAGCTTTTTTCCCGCAGCTGAAGCATTTCGAGAACCTATAATTCCAATAGAAGTTTTTTGAAAAATTGAAACATTACCTTTGATAGCAATAAGCGGCGGAGGGGCTTCTGTAACCTTAAGAAATGCTGGATAATCTGGTTCTCCCATACCGATAAACCGGACACCTAATCTTTCAGCTTCTTGCATTTCTTTTTCTGCATCTTCTAAGCTTGCTATTTTAATAGATACAGAACCACCACCTTTTCTACTAAGCTCTGGCAGTGCTGCCAGAGCATTTTCTGCTGTTTTATAATGATCAATGAGATTGCGAAAACTAACAGCTCCAATATTTTCACTGCGCAATAACCGTAACCAGCTTAGACGTTGATGATCAGTAAGCAGGATTCCTTTATTTATCTCCGTGTTGCGTACCAATCTTACTTTCTTCCCCAATTAATAATCTACCGATATTTGCAGAATGTTTTATAAACACAAATACGCTCATCACAATCAGCATACAATAGAAATAAGAAGCGGAAAAATAAAAAACAAATATCGGTGTGATCGTAACAGCAATAAGCGCAGATAATGAAGAATAACGCATGAGGAGAAAAATCGCACTCCATACAATAATAAAAATAATTGCTGCAGGCCAATAGATTCCTAAGCAGACTCCTAGATAGGTAGCAACACCTTTGCCACCTTTAAATTTAAGCCATACGGGGAAAAGATGTCCTAAGAAAACAAAAAAGCCTGCTAGAGAAACAAGGATACTATTGTCTAGCGGATCACTAAAAAACTTTATAACGAAAACAACGATAGTTCCTTTCAACATATCACAAAGAAGTGTTAGAGCAGCAAGCTTTTTATTTCCTGTTCGTAAAACATTTGTTGCTCCAATATTGCCTGAACCGATTGTTCTTATATCACCAATTTTGAACAATTTCGTAAAAAGAAGCCCAAATGGAATCGAGCCAATGAGATAAGATATGAGGAAAATAAACCATGGAGTGGATTGAAAAAATATTTCTGCTTCATTCATTAAGAATCTCATTAAATTTGTTGATCAAGTTTAAAAACGTTTTTCCCTTTCACAAAGGTCTGGAGCACGCGTCCTTGAAAACGTGCATTCTCAAAAGGGGTATTTTTTGAACGTGAATAGAGCTTCTCTTTCGAAACAACCCATGGTTCTTCAAGATCAACCACAATAAGGTCTGCATGAGCCCCTTTTTTGAGTGTTCCTGCATTGAGTCCAAAGAGCTTTGCAGGCGCCGTTGACAAAAGTTCCGTTATCCGTAGAAGGGATAGGCTCTCATTATGATAAAGACGTAAGGCTGCGCTCAATAAGGTCTCCATACCAATAGCGCCAATTGCTGCGTCATTAAATGGTAAATGTTTTGTGTCGATACTCTGAGGATCATGAGAAGAGACAATAACATCTATAATCCCATCCTTTATTGCTTCAATCATTGCTACACGGTCTTCTTCTGTACGCAATGGGGGCATTAAGCGAAAAGAAGTGCGATATTGTCCAATGTCATTTTCATTGAAAGATAAATGATTAATAGATACACCCGCTGAAATTTTCTCACTGCGTTTTTTACCTAAACGAAGTGCATCAGCAGAGAGTGCTGTCGATATTTGAGCGGCATGATAGCGTGTTTGCGTTAATGCTGCTAAACGTAGATCTCTTTCAAGTGGGATAACTTCTGCTTCGCGAGGGATGCCAGAAAGACCAAGCCAACTGGCAAGCAGTCCTTCATTCATCACACCTTGCCCTGTAAGATCTTTATCTTGCGTTTCATGCATCAATGGAACATCAAAATCACGTGCATAAGTCATTGCACGCCGTATAACAGATGAATTTTGAAGTGTTTTTTTTCCTTCACTAAAGGCAACGGCTCCAGCATCTTTGAGCAAACCAAATTCGGTTATTTCTTGTCCGTTGAAACCTTGTGTGATTGAAGCAACGGGATAAATATTGACCAATGACATTTCCTGTGCTGTATGCGTAATAAATTTAACGAGTGCTACATTATCAATAACTGGATGCGTGTTTGGCATCATAAGAAAGGAAGTAATACCACCTGCTGCGGCCGCGTAACTTGCTGATGTAATTGTTTCACAATGTTCATTCCCTAATTCTCCAACAAAAACGCGCGCATCAACAAGTCCAGGGAGAATTGCTTTGTTTTGTGCGTTAATAACTTCTGCTTCTTCAGGAAACCCCTGATTCAGAGCTTCTTTTCCAGCGGCTATAATTCGTCCATTTTCAACAATAACTGTACCAATTTCATCGATTGCGCGCGAAGGATCAATAATACGAGCATTTTGAAAAACAATTGGTTTTATCATTTTTTTTCTCCACTGATCTTTGCGCGTGAATCTAATAAAGCCTCCATGACAGCCATACGCACTGCAATTCCCATTTCTACTTGTGTATGAATCATACTTTGTGGTCCATCTGCTATGTCGGATGCAATCTCTACACCACGGTTTAATGGGCCAGGATGCAGAATAATAGAATCATTTTTGGCATAGGCTAAATTTTCTTTATGTAAGCCAAAATAATGGAAATATTCACGCGTAGAAGGAATAAAAGAGCCTGTCATCCGTTCATGCTGTAAGCGCAACATCATGATAACGTCAGCATTTTTAAGACCTTCTTTCATCGTGTTAAAAACCTCAACACTCATATGAGCGATTTCTGCGGGTAAGAGTGTTGAGGGAGCAACAGCACGAACACGAGCACCCAAAGCATTGAGACACAGGATATTGGAACGGGCAACACGTGAGTGTAAGATATCTCCGCAAATCGCAACAGTTAATCCTTCAATACGACCTTTTGCCCTTTTAATGGTTAGAGCATCTAATAAAGCTTGGGTTGGATGTTCATGAGCACCATCACCTGCATTAATAACACAACAATCAACTTTTTGCGCTAATAAAGCTGCCGCTCCTGCACTGTTATGGCGAAAAACCAGTATATCTGGCTTCATCGCATTGAGAGTTGTAGCAGTATCAAGTAATGTTTCTCCCTTTTTTACAGATGAGTTGCCGATCGCAAGACTCATCACGAGTGCACCTAGCCTTTTACCCGCTAATTCAAAAGAAGATTGTGTTCGCGTAGAGGCTTCAAAAAAGAGATTAATTTGAGTCCGTCCATGCAAAGTAGATTTTATTTTATCAATTTTGTTAGAAAGGATAATATTTGCTTCTGCACGATCAAGCAATGTATTAAGATCTTGTACACTCAGATCTTTAATAGCTAAAAGATGTTGATGAGGGAAAAGTGGGAAAAAATTATCTTGCATCATAGCATTCTTCTTTATCTCTCTCTAAACAGGTTAAACAAGCATTTGTTTGAATATGATAAATGTTTCTTAACTCTAAAAAGACAAATAGTCTATGATATGAATGATTTGAATGTAGGAATATACCTATGAGTGCTGTATCTGCGCAAAATACTCGTCGAAAAAATACATTTCTTAGCGATACGCTTATGTTTCGTATTGCTTCTACTTTGCCTAAGTTTTTGTTAGCAAGTTTTGAAGAAATAGGGGATTTTGCCGCGAGTCGAGAAGCATGGAAACTTTCTTGCTTAGCGAATCATTATAAGCCTTTATTATGCTATAATGATGAATGGGGGCAACCAACGGAAAAATTAGAGATCCATTCTTCCTATCAAGCTCTTCAACAATATTCTAGACAAGCAGGTTTGGTTACCTCACTTTGGGAAAATGCGAGCTCAGAAAATGGAGTACGCTATCAAGCGCGTGCGATTCGTTTAGCTTTATCTGCTGGTTTAGAAACAGGACATTTGAATGAAGTTATCATAACGAGTGCAGCTATTGCTGTTTTAATTAGTGATATTGAGCTCTTCAAAAGATGGCAAAATGTACTTTTATCACGCCAATATGATTCCTCATCAAAGCCTATTCATCATAAAAAGGCTGCTTCTCTAACTTGTGCATTTGACGATATTGAAAAATACGCTTTCAATTTTCCAAGTGTTAAGAAAATTTCTTTCGATGAAAGTATGGAACGTGATCTATATCGTTTAAATGTTGTAAAAACCAACGTTATTAATCCTACCGCTGACGGATATCTTGTTAGTGCAGATTTAGATGGTCATTTAAGTTGTTTTTTTATTCCACGCATACAAGAAAATGGCGCATTAAATGGATCTATATCGATTCGTCATTTAATTCAGCGATCTGGAGAACTTTTAACACCAGAGGGGGTTGTCGACTTCCAAGGCAGTTATGGCTGGCTTTTGGGAAATGCTGGAGAAGGGCTTAAAGTTATTAAAGATATCGAGACGATGATGCGTTTCGATCAATCTGTCATATCGGCAGGTGTTTTACGAGCGGCTCTTCAATTTGGTATGGATTTTTTCCGGAAAAAAATGCCCAATCAGCCGTTACCTCCACTGACAGAACGTATTTTTGCAGATATTGCATTAGATATAGCTGCCTCACAAGCATTGGTTTTGCGTTTAGCGAGAGCATTTGACAATGCAGCAAATGACCGTTCTGAAGCGGCTTTTGCCCGCATTATGACACCTATTATTGCTTATCATGTAAGTCAATTGGTTGTGCCTATTGTTGGTGAAATTATTGCACAACTTGGTATTGAAAGTTTTATAGAGAATAATCCATTATCACAAATGTTGCATAATGGGCCTGCGCGAATTGTGAGAAATAGTTCTGCTAATCAATTGGTAAAGGATGCCATTCTTATTGCTGAAAAAGCACCGGGATTGTTTCAGAAATTGTTGGAAAAAATTGCTCTTGATATTGGACCAGCGGGACCCCGAGCAATTGAAATTATTAAGTCAGCAGGTGATATGGCATCAGCAAATGAAGGTGCAGGAAGATTTTTTGTTGAACAAGTAGCTTATGCAGCAGCAGCAGCAGCATTACGTTCTACAGACATAGAACATGTTGCGAATGCCTATATGGAAAGCCGCCTTGGGGGACAATGGAGATCTTCTTACGGGATGCTCATTGCACGATATAATGCAGGGCATTTGCTCAATGTTCTCTATCCTTCCATATGATGAAAGTTTTGAATTCTATTGAGAGCACCTTGCAATATAAAAGCGGCGGCTGCCGAATCAATACGGCTTGCTCTTTTAGCGCGCGATACATTCATTTCTAAAAGAGACCGTTCCGCAGCAATTGTTGATAAACGTTCGTCCCAAAAAACAAATGGAATTTTTGTATAAGCTTTCATATTGCTCACAAAAGCTCTGGTTGCTTGAACACGAGAGCCACTGCTTCCATTCATGTTAAGAGGTAAGCCAATGATAATAACGCCTACATTTTCACGGTCAAAAATTTTAATAAGTGTGTAAGCATCTTCTGTAAATTTTTTTCGCTGTAGTACAGGACGCGGATTTGAGACAGTCAGCCCCATATCAGAAATCGCAATTCCGATAGTTTTTGTCCCTAAATCTAAGCCTGCTATTGTTTGTCTAGGCAAAAGATGTTTTATAACTTCATCTATATTAATAACAGTCATAAAGGTATAATACGTTTTTTAATGTTTCAGATCTATAGTTATATTCTTTATTCATGTTATCTAATATTCTTGCACTTACAAGTGCAGCCTTGTATAGCCAGAATAAAGATCAAATAAATAAACAAAAAAGCAGAAAGGCGTAAAGAGTATGTCTGTTGATCAAGAGACAGTCAAGCGGATAGCACATTTAGCAAGGATTGCCCTCCACGATGATGAGATAGAACCTGTGACAAAAAAATTCAATGCTATTTTAGGTTTTGTAGAGCAATTGAATGAAGTTGATGTCAGTGGAGTTGAGCCATTAACATCTGTGATGCCGATGACTCTACGAATGCGTGAAGATAGTGTTACAGATGGCGATAAAGCAGCAGATATTGTAGCCAATGCCCCTGTTACAGAAGAAAATTTTTTTCTTGTCTCAAAAATTGTTGAGTAACTTTTTATATTTTTGAAATTTGAGAACCAATATGACTGATTTAACAACTCTCACAATTGCGCAAGCTCGTGATGCTCTAACAAAGAAAAATCTCAAAGCAACAGAATTAACGGAAGCTTATTTAC
Source organism: Bartonella sp. AP19HLJMH (assembly GCF_042196245.1). NCBI lineage: Bacteria > Pseudomonadati > Pseudomonadota > Alphaproteobacteria > Hyphomicrobiales > Bartonellaceae > Bartonella > Bartonella sp. AP19HLJMH. The sequence goes on along the minus strand of NZ_JBHIPX010000005.1, from coordinate 99,964 downwards.
AAGCAATAGAGTTGGCGAATCCAACTTTGAATGCTTATGTAACAATAACAGCAGAACAGGCAATGAAAATGGCTGCTGAATCAGACAGTCGCTTAGCGAAAGGGCAGGGAGGGCTTTTGGAAGGAATTCCCTTGGGGATTAAAGATCTTTTTGCAACCTATGGTGTTCATACTCAAGCCTGTTCAAATATCCTTGATGGTTTTAAACCGCACTATGAATCAACTGTCACGGCTAATTTATGGCAAGATGGTGCTGTGATGTTAGGAAAACTTAATATGGATGAGTTTGCTATGGGCTCATCCAACGAAACATCATATTATGGTCCCGTTATTAGTCCATGGAGAAAAAAAGGCTCAAATGAAAAACTCGTACCCGGTGGTTCTTCGGGGGGATCCGCAGCCGCTGTTGCTGCACAAATTTGTGCTGGTGCAACTGCAACCGATACAGGTGGCTCAATACGTCAACCAGCAGCTTTTACTGGAACTGTGGGAATAAAGCCAACTTATGGACGTTGTTCGCGATGGGGCGTTGTCGCGTTTGCTTCATCTCTTGATCAAGCTGGACCTGTTGCTAGAGATGTTCGTGATTGTGCTATCTTACTCAGATCAATGGCCTCTTTTGATGAAAAAGATTCTACTTCCGTCAATTTACCAGTTCCTGATTATGAAAGTTATCTTGGTCAATCAATCAAAGGAATGAAAATCGGTATTCCAAAAGAATATCATGTGGATGGAATGTCTCCAGAAATTATTGAGCTTTGGCAAAAAGGAATAAATTGGTTAAAAGAAGCAGGTGCTGAGATTAAAGATATTTCTTTGCCCCATACAAAATATGCTCTACCTTCTTATTACATTATAGCTCCTGCAGAAGCCTCTTCTAATTTAGCGCGTTATGATGGTGTGCGTTTTGGTTTGCGCATGCCTGGGAAAGACATCATTGAGATGTATGAAAATACGCGTTCTGTTGGTTTTGGTGATGAAGTCAAACGGCGCATTTTGGTTGGGACTTATGTTCTTTCATCAGGTTATTATGATGCCTGTTATTTAAGAGCTCAAAAAGTAAGAACACTCGTAAAACGTGATTTTGATCAATGTTTTGCTTCAGGCATTGATGCTATTTTGACACCAGCAACACCAACATCTGCTTTTGGTATTGCTGATGAAAAAATAAAAAATGATGCTGTAGCAATGTATCTTAATGATATTTTTACTGTACCAGTTAATATGGCTGGATTACCAGGAATTTCTGTTCCTGCTGGTCTGTCATCAAATGGTTTACCTCTAGGATTGCAATTGATTGGTAAACCTTTTTCTGAAGAAGTCATTTTTCAGATAGCGCACATTATTGAACAAGAAGCAGGAATATTCAGTGCAGAAAAATGGTGGATGTAATAGTCAAAATTCACAAAGGAGCATTTCTCATCCTTAATGAGAAATGCTCTTTTAAATGGTGGAGGGATGAGCTCTATTTCCTTAATTCGTAGTCTTACCCACCAAGATAGGCTTCTTTAACACGCGAATCAGAGAGCATAGTTTTTCCTTCACCGTGAAATAAAATATGTCCTACCTCTAAAATATAAGCATAGTCAGCTATGGAAAGTGCAGCAAATGCATTTTGTTCAATAAGAAGAACAGTTTTCCCCATATCATTAATTTTTCGAATAATCGAAAAAATTTCTCGAACGAGAAGTGGTGCTAACCCCAACGAGGGTTCATCTAATATGACCATATCAGGATTGCTCATGAGTGCACGGCCCACAGCAACCATCTGTTGTTCACCACCTGACATTGTTCCTCCCAACTGTTTTGCTCTTTCACGTAGGCGTGGAAAAAGGTCAAATATCCATTCAATATCACGGGAAATTCCCTGCTTATCGTGACGAATATAAGCGCCTAGATGAAGATTCTCTAAAACAGTGAGATGGGGCATGATACGTCGTCCTTCAGGGCTTAGAGCAATCCCTAATCGCAAAATCTCTTCTGGTGATTTTTTAATAATAGATTTGCCATTATAGGTAATTTCTCCATAAACAGAGCGATTAAGCCCTGTAATAGAACGTACAATACTGCTTTTTCCTGCACCATTGGCTCCAATTAAAGTGACAATACTGCCCCGCTTTATGGACATAGAAAGATTTTGGACAGCTTTAATGGCGCCATAATGAACGTAAAGATTTTTTATTTTAAGAATATCCATAAACATCTCCGCCAAGATAAGCTTCAATAACTTTAGGGTTATTACGAATTTCATCTGGTGTACCACTGGCAATGCAACAGCCATATTCCATAACCAAAATATGTTGGCAAAGCCCCATAACCACTTTCATATCGTGCTCAATAAGAAGAATTGTAAGATCAAAGTCTTTTTGCACTTTTGCTATGAATTTTCTAAGATCTTCACTTTCTTGTGGATTCATGCCAGCAACAGGTTCATCAAGAAGAAGCAATTTGGGCTTTGTGGCTAACGCACGTGCAATTTCTAGACGTCGTTGCACACCATAAGGTAAAGCTGTTGCCGATTGATTGGCAAGATGATCAAGTTGTAGCTGTTCAAGGAGCTCCAAGGAATTTTTATAAACTTCCTTCTTTTCTTTTATTGCTTTTGAAAAAAAGAGAGCTGAAGAAAACCAAGGATATTTTTGTCGAACATGCGCTCCTACCATAACATTCTGCAAAACCGTTAACCCTGAGAAAAGACGAATATTTTGAAATGTTCTGGCAATATGGCTTCTACAGATAATATAAGGAGACGCTCCAGAAATTTTTTTCTCATCAAAAAGAATGATGCCGCTTGTAGGAGCATAAAATCCAGAAATCATATTGAAAACTGTTGTTTTTCCAGCACCATTTGGACCAATTAATCCAGTAATACTTCCTCGTTTAATTGCCATATTAACATTATTTACAGCAACTAATCCGCCAAAACGCATTACAATATTATTGAGTGAAAGGATATTGTCGCTCATAGCTTTCCCTCAGTATTAGAAAGCTTTTTGCGTGTCAAAAAGCTATAAATTCCATTCCATGAAAATTCTCGTTGTCCCATTAACCCTTTTCTCCAAAACAAGATAATTACCAGCAATAAAAGAGAAAAAACAACCATACGAAGCCCTGGGGTTTCTGGAATATGTATAAAACCTAAGTCAAATGGACTTTCAATAATACGAAGCCATTCAAGCATGACTGTAATAATAATGCTGCCAATAATGCTCCCTGTAATTGAACCGAGACCACCAGCAACAACAATCATTAAAATATTAAAAGTCAGAAGAAAATTAAACATTTTTGGATCAATGGTTGAAATAAGAGCCGCCATTAATGCGCCACCTATACCTGCAAAAAATGCTCCAACAGTAAAGGAAAAACTACGGTAGAAAAAAGCATTAATTCCCATAGTTTTCGCAGCTATTTCATCATCACGGATAGCACGTAATACGTTACCAGTATTGCTTTGCAGTAAGAGGACAATAAAGAGAACTGTAAATGCTAGCCAACCATAGTTCCACCATAATGTTGCATTTTGAGGTATTCCTTTGATTCCCAAAGAGCCATTTGTGAGCGATGTTGCGTTCGTAATGACAATGCGAATAATTTCCGCAAAACCTAATGTTGCAATTCCAAGATAATCGCCACCAAGACGCAATATTGGTAAAGCAATTAATAAACCTACAACAGCAGCACACAAACCACTTACGACAACAGCGATAAAAAAAGGTAACTGCAAATGATATAATGGTTCAGCAATAGGCTCAAGAATCCACATCATTTCTTTTTGTTCAGGGGAAAGAAGTAAAATTGCGCAAACATAAGCACCAATAGCCATAAATCCAGCATGTCCAAGAGAAAACATACCTGTGAAACCGTAAATCAAATTAAGCGAAATTGCCAATATCGCATTAATAGCAATCAGATTGATGATACGAAGCGTATAGTCATTAAAATGGCTATCAGCATAAAATAAAAAACCTATGAGAACTAAAACACTTATACACGATAAAACAGTTGTCGCTGACTTTGCCATTAGATTTTCTCCTGATTTCTTTTACCCATTAATCCTGTGGGCAATATCAATAGAATCAGAATCAATAAAATGAAAGCGAAGGCATCTCGATATCCAGATAGCGCGGGGAAAAATGCGATAATCATAATTTCAATAAACCCTAATAATAATCCTCCCAACATTGCACCTGGTATCGAACCAATACCTCCGATAACAGCAGCGATAAATGCTTTGAGACCAGGAAGAACACCCATATAAGGCTGAATTTGAGGATAACGTAAAGACCACATAATGCCAGCTATGGCGGCAAGAGCTGAGCCTATTCCAAATGTAAACGCAATAACTTTATTGACAGACACACCCATCAAACGTGTTGTTTCAATATCATGGGAGATTGCGCGCATAGCAAGACCCGGTTTTGTTTTATGGATAATCCATAACAGTAATAAAATAAGAATTAATGACACAAAGGGAACGATCAGAGACATGGGAGCAATTCTGATGATACCATCTGCTCCTGATCCTAGATGCCATAAAAATGGTGTTACAAGAAAGTCTGGCTGTTGTACACCTTTCGGAACACCACTAAAGAGTACAGTAGCAAGATTTTCAATAAAAAAAGAAACACCAATTGCACCGATAAGTGCCGAAATACGCGGAGCATGGCGTAGAGGTTTATAAGCAAATTGATCAACAGCAACACCCACAGCACTTGTAATAAAAATGGAAAAACAAAGAGCTAAAACCCAAATCGGTGTAAAGTCTTGCGGGGAAATTTTAAAATAATAAACAAATCCTAGCGCAAGAATTAAAAAAGCAGCAATCCAATAAATTGGAGGACGCCTTTTAAAGCCTATAAAGACCGAATAATAAACAAGAGCAGCAAGGAACAAAAGAAGAAAAGCTGCCCAAGCAGGCATAAAGCCAATTGTGGAAAAGAAAACAAAATATGCTCCCAGCATAAAGATATCACCGTGAGCAAAATTAATGAGTCTCAGTATACCGTAGACCATGGTGTAGCCAATAGCAATAAGCCCATAAAGAGATCCCAATGCCAGTGCATTAAAAAAGTACTGGATGAACATTTCAGTGCTCATCTCTCATCCTTCCACATTTGTTAATTTACATAGGACAATAAGAAATTTCTAAATTTGGTTGAGAAAAAAATCCTCAACCAATTCTTGCATTTTAGTAAGTAAAACTTTTTAATTAAAAAGCAGGTTTAACTTCTTCTAAATAAACACGTTTTCCATCCTGTATTTTAATGATACCAATAGGAATTTTAGGGTTATGATTTTCATCCATTGACATATCCCCAAAGGGGGTAGGAAAATCTTTTAATTGGCTAAGTGCGATAGTAATTTTTTCACGATCAGTGCTACCAGCATTTTCAATAGCCTTCATGAACATCATATAACTCGTGTATCCCAAAACAGAATTGATATTTGGCTCTTTGTCTGGGTAAGCTTTTTTCCATTCTTTTGTGAATTCTTGCGCAGCTACTGACATATTTGGCATATCCTCACTATAGGGAAGTGTCGTATGTAAGAAACCTTCTGCAGCTTTTCCTGCAATCGTAATGGTTTCTGGATTATCCATAGCATCTCCACCCATAATTTGAAACTTAGCCCCTAATTCTCGTGCTTGTTTCATGATGATAGCACCTTCAGAAAAGTAAGATGGAATGAATAAGATATCAGGTTTCTGGGCGATAATTTGCGTGAGAACAGCTGAAAAGTCCTGATCTCCAGAATTATAATTTAAATTTGAGATAACTTCACCACCTAATTTTTTGAAAGCACGCGTAAAATAACTTGCAAGACCAATAGCATAATCGCTTGAAATATCTTTAAGGATAGCAGCCTTTTTTGCGTGTAAAGTTTGGCTTACATAAGTTGCGATTCCTACTCCTTGATAGGAATCAATAAAGCAAGCACGAAAGTAATATTTTTTACCCTGTGTAACAAGGGGACTTGTTGAGGACGTTGCAATGGTTGGAGTCTTTGCCTTTTCAGATATTTCACCACCTGCTAACGAGAGCGAAGAACCATAGCTACCAATGATTCCACTCACTTTTTCACTTGCTGTTAAACGCATAACAGCATTAGCCGCTTCTACTTTATCAGACTTATTATCAATAATAACAAGTTCTACTTTACGTCCTAAAATTTCTGGAACTTTTTTATGGGCTAATTCTATACCTCTAATTTCAAGCTGACCTCCAAATGCATTTTGACCACTTAATGGAAGATAAACACCAATCTTAATAGGTTCACTCGCATAAACATTTGCTGTAAATGCCATAAATGCTGCGATTATCGTAAGGATTTTCTTCAATTGCATTGCGCATTTTCCTTAATTGAATTGTCGTTTTTTCACCTTATATTGAACTTCTTCATCATGCAAGTTACACATTAATCAAAATATCATTATGTAAAAAAACTTTTATATGATCTCTTTTGTAGGGCACTTCTTGTAAGGTATGTAAAGTGTACAATCAAATAGTTTTATAAATATTCACGTTGATATTCTCTGACATTAACATAGAAGATACGACAATGTGGGGAAATCTTATCTTGGGGCTTGCGTGTTGATACAAGAGCAATGTTTACTTAAACCTAGAGAATCAATATCGTACAATTTATAAGCTACAGGATCACGTTATTATGACGAGTAAGGATGCATTAAAGGATTGTTCCCCATCTGAGGATAGTATAGGTGCTTGTGGGGAGATTATCGAAATCAGTGGTGTCATTAAGTGGTTTGATGGTAGTAAGGGGTATGGATTTATTGTACCTGATTTACCTCATTTTCCAGATATATTATTGCATGTTACGGTAATGCGAAGGGATGGTTTTCAAACAGCTTTGGAGGGAGCTAAAGTCATTTGTGCTGTGGAAAAAACTGAACGAGGATTAAAGTGCGTTCAGGTGAAATCCATAGATTGTTCTTCAGCAATCCATCCATCAGAAGTTCCAGCCCGTACCCATGTTGTTGTTACTCCAGAAAGTGGACTAGAACGAGCAATTGTTAAATGGTTTAATCGTGACAAAGGATACGGTTTTCTTAGCCGTGGGCAAGGAACGGAAGATATTTTTATTCATATGGAAACATTGCGCCGTTTTGGTTTAGCAGAGCTTCGTTCGGGTCAAGTTGTTCTTGTACGTTTTGGTAAAGGAGAAAAAGGTTTAATGACAGCAGAGATTTATCCGGATATAGGCATTCCTTTAGCTACGCATTAAATTTCACGAGTGAAATCAGTGTGTTTTCTATATTTTTAAAGGTGATTGTTTCATAAATTGCTATAGAAGTAGATTTTTAAAGAAAATATAGCTCTCGTGAATCCATAAACCAAATGAAGAAAATTGTGCATATTACGTTGAAAGAAACTAGAAAATAACAAGGAAGTAATTCTCTTGTTTTTTGACTTTTAAACTCTGGTACTTTTTATTTTATAAACAAAATTTAAAATTTTTCTCTGGTGGAGACAAGAATGTTAAAGCCTTTTAAAAAGGGGTATATTGTTTTATTGGTGATGCTTTTGATGTTAGATATGCGTGTTGTTGTAGCAAAGGAGCCCATAGAGATTCCTGTGCATCCGATTCCTTTAGAAATACATACAAAGCAAGGTCCGGTTTTTTATAAGGTAGAGATTGCTTTTACGCCATCTCAAGCAGCAGCTGGTTTAATGTATCGAACTGATTTTCCACGCGATCGTGCAATGCTCTTTAAGCAGCAAAAAAGTTATCCATCGAGAGATGAGCAGAAAATTTTTATGTGGATGGCAAATACGCCTTTACCTTTAGATATGATTTTCTTAAACTCTGAGGGAATTATTGTATCGATTATTGAAAATACTTCTCCATTTTCAACAAATACCATTTCATCAGAAGTTCCTGCAGCTTTTGCACTTGAAATTAATGCTGGTGAAGTTTCTGAAAAACAGATACAAAAAGGACAACGTGTTATTCATCCTGTACTTTGTGGAAAGTGCAATAAAAAATGACCGCTGAAGATATTCGTTTTTTTGAATATAATGGTTTGCGATTTGCTTATCGAGAAGAAGGGCAGGGCGCGCCTATTTTGTTGATCCATGGTTTTGGATCTTCTGCACGGGTGAATTGGTATGCAACGGGTTGGTTTCGTATTCTCACTGAAGCAGGATATCGTGTTATTGCTCTTGATAATCGCGGTCACGGAGATTCAGTTAAAAGTTATGATCCTATCTTTTATACACCTCAAGCTATGGCTGGCGACGCAGTAAAGTTACTGCAGCATTTAGAGTTATCTAAAGCCCATGTTATGGGATATTCTATGGGGGCTCGTATTAGTGCTTTCATGGCTCTTTTGCATCCAACATATGTACACAGTATTATTTTTGGTGGTTTAGGTATTGGTATGGTGACGGGAGCAGGAAATTGGGAGCCCGTTGCTGAGGCCCTTTTAGCAGAAGATATTTCCACTATTACCAATACGCGCGGTTTAATGTTCCGTAAATTTGCAGATCAAACGAAAAGCGATAGGCGTGCTCTTGCTGCTTGTATCATTACATCAAAACAGGAGTTAACGGCGTCTGAAGTTTACAAAATCAAACAACCAGCACTTGTTGCCGTTGGTTCATTAGATGAAATTGGCGGTGATGCAGAGCCATTGGCAGCCTTGTTGCCTTGTGGTGAAGCTTTATCAATTCCTGATCGAGATCATATGCTTGCTGTAGGCGATAAAGTTTATAAAAAAGGCGTTATCGATTTTCTTTCTCGTTATCCTATAAAATAAGAACTCTTCATAGCTTTTAGAATTTACAGAAATACCCAATATTTTTATTTCGTATAAATTGAAAAAAGCTTATTAAAAAATCTTTCTGTTATGACGTAAGTTTTTATAAAAAATGAAAAGAAAAATAAACTCTTATTAGCTTATTTTGTATATTTTCCAGAGAGGTAATTATTCTAAGATTAGATAATTATACTTTAAAGGTTATTAAAAAGAATTATTTTCGAATGATGTAATAAATATTTTTTGCTAAAAAATGTAGTTTTAAATAAAAAAATATTTTTATTTGTATTTTTTATAAAATAAACAAAATTATAAATTATTGATCAATTTATTCTTACGAATATGCATTTTAAATACAGATGCTAAAATTGGAGATAAAGTAAAATTATTAAAAATATACAGTTTTTTTTGCCATTTTTTAATCTATACGGGTATATTTAATAATGATAGACTCCTTTTGTAAACGTTCTTTATGAATGTATAAAGAACGTTGTGAATATATGTAATATTAAGTAAATATTCAGATTATGCTTTTTTACTGACTTTACAGAATCATAAGAGTGTCTTATTTGCACGACACGCAATTATTTTAATCGTTTCAAAAAAACAGGAGAGCATAGTGAATGCTGATGAAATAAAAAAACTTGATAATTATTTTAAAAATATATTCCAAAACTCAGCATTGCAAGTCAGAGCACGGCCTAAAAAGAGTGATTCTTGTGAGGTTTATATAGGAGATGAGTTTTTAGGCATTATCTATCGAGATGAAGATGAAGATGAGCTCTCCTATAATTTCTCAATGGCTATATTAGATATTGATTTAGAAAATTGATTCGTTATTCATAGTTGAATGAAGTCTTTTTTATCCCATAAGATTTATATAAGTTTTAACGCTTTAAAACTCGTATGGTTATTTCGTGCAATAATAAGATGGTCATGGATAATAATGCCTAATGCATTTGCTGCATCTTTTAATCTATATGTCATTGTTATATCTGCATTAGAGGGGGTGGAATCGCCAGAAGGGTGATTGTGGACTAAGATAAGTCCTGATGCGGATAACTCTAAAGCTCGAGAAATAACTTCACGAGGATAAACAGGGGTATGATCAATGGTTCCAGTTTGTTGCACCTCATCAGCAAGTAAGCCGTTTTTCTTATCAAGAAACAAAATACGAAACTGTTCACGTGTTTCGTGAGCCATAACAGCTTTACAATACGCTAACACTTTATCCCATGATGAAAAAATATCGCGCTTAAACAATTGCGCACGAGCAAGACGTCCAGCAACATCTGAAATAATTTTTAAATCAACTGCAGTGGCGGGACCACATCCTGGAATTTCTTGAAGTCGGTGAATATCCGCTCCCAACACATCAGCTAATGAACCAAAACGCGCTATCAAATTTTTAGCTATGGGTTTTGTGTTTGCACGGGGTATTGTGCGAAAAAGCAATAATTCAAGATATTCATAATCTTCAATTGCATTTCCTTTTGACTTTAAATAGCGCTTCCGAAGACGTTCACGATGGCCTTGATAATGTTTATGAAGCTGTGCGTTTTTTTGAGGCTCTTCACTTTTTCTTTCTGATACTGGGGTGAGTGGAGAACTCGATGTTAATGCAAAGTGATTACTTTGAGTATCTTCCTTTTGATTTAATTTTTTAGCCATAACATCTCTACATTGCGTTAGGTATGGGAATTTGGAATATAAAAAATATTTTTAGGAGATTGTGTAAATATTTCATACCCTTCATTTGTAACACCAATTGTATGTTCATATTGTGCTGTCAGAGAGCGGTCACGGGTAACAGCAGTCCAACCGTCAGATAAAATCTTAACTTGTGGTTTACCAAGGTTAATCATAGGCTCAATTGTAAACATCATACCTTGTTTTAATTCAACTCCTTCTCCAGGATTTCCATAATGGAGAATATTGGGAGCATCATGAAAAAGCTGGCCGATACCATGTCCGCAAAAATCTCTCACAATTGAACAGCGTTCAGATTCTGCATACTGTTGAATGGCTGCCCCAATATCACCTGTCGTTGCTCCAGGCTTAACGACAGCGATTCCTTGCATAAGACTTTTATAGGTTATTTTTAGCAAGCGTTCTGCGGCACGCCTAATTTTTCCAACAGGATACATTCGGCTTGAATCCCCATGCCAACCATCAAGGATAAAGGTTACATCAACATTTACAATATCACCTTCTTGCAAAGGTCTTTTATTGGGAATGCCATGGCAGACAACGTGATTGATAGATGTACAGCATGAATGGCTGTATCCATGATAATTTAGATCAGCAGGAAGTGCTCCTCGCTTAGCTCCAAAAATAAATACAAAATCATCTATTTCTTGCGTAGTAACGCCCGGCTTAATAATATCTGTAAGCGCATCAAGGCATTCTGCAGCAATACGACCAACTTCACGCATTTTAGCAAAAGCATAATCATCGAAAATGCGGATTTTTCCATTAAATTTTAAAGGGATTTTATTATATTCGATATACTCAGTCATTGTTTCTTCTATTTTCTATTTTTACTCTCTGAATCGGAAAAATGCTTTCTACACTTACATGACACTTTACAGCATAACATTCTACTCCTGATTTTAATGCTAAATCAAACTTACGTCCATAGAGTGGATCAAGATCATGACAAATTGTAAAAGCTGAGCAATCTTCTCGTTGAATAATATAAAGCATAGCAGCTCGTTTTCCTTGTTGTACAACTCCTATGAGCTCATCAAGGTGACGTGCACCACGTTTTGTTTCGCTATCAGGAAATTCTGCTAATCCTTTCTGACGAATAAAATGAACATTTTTGACTTCTAGGTAACAATCAGGAAGAATGTCATCACGTAAAAGAAAGTCAATTCGTGATTGTGTCCCATAGCGTTGTTCTTTTAAAATTGTTTTATATCCATTTAATTCTGGTAGTAATCCGTTTTGAATTGCTTCTAACGCAAGTTTATTGGGTAAAGAAGTATTAATACCAACCAAAGTATTATCGGCTTCAATAATTTCTAATTGATAGGCATATTTTCGTTTGATGTTGTTATGATAAGAAAGCCAAATATTGGTGTTGAAAGCTGTTAATCCAAGCATTGATCCTGTATTAGGTACAGACACGGTGAGGACATGCTGATCATCTTGTTGAACATCCGCAAGGAAACGTTTATAACGACGGATAAGCTTTGCAGGAAAAAGTTTGGGAATAAAGTGCATATCCCTTTTTTAGGATTTATGATTTCATAATTCAACTGAGATTATGATTTATAGGGGCTGTTCCCTATTAAAAAAGATAAAATTGATGTAAAAAACGCTACGATATCTTATATAAATTGTTATAAATTCCATCGTTCACTTTAATGGCTTTTAAAATTTATTATTAGGTTTAGAAACTATTATCTTTGAATGAAAAGATAGATTATCTATAAGTTATTATTAAACAGCATTAGAGTATTGTGAAAAAGGTTTCGTAAAAATAGTGGAGAGGGAGATAGTTTAAGTGAAACTAGGTAAAATTGATGGCAGGAACGAATAGGAATCGTGAAAATTTAACAAATGGTCCCATTATTATTTTAGTTGAACCGCAGCTTCCTGAAAACATTGGTATGGTCGCAAGGGCAATGGCAAATTTTGGGCTTTCTAAGCTTCGATTAGTCAATCCTCGAGAGATGTTTCCAAATGAAAAAGCTAGAGCTGCTGCGAGTAAAGCTGATCATGTCATTAACAATGCTGTGATTTTTAACACATTGCGTGATTCAATTGCAGATTTACACTATGTTTTTGCCACAACAGCACGTGAAAGATGTGGATTTAAAACTGTAAAAAGTGCTGTCGAAGCAGCAAGCGTATTACGTCAGCGTGAAAGTATCGGACATAAGACTGGGATTGTCTTTGGAAGAGAGAGATGGGGACTAGAAAATGATGAAATCAGCCTTGTTGATGAAATTATTACTTTTCCAGTTAATCCTGCTTTTGCGTCACTTAATATTGCGCAAGCGGTTCTTTTAATGTCTTACGAATGGATGAAAGCTGGTTTAGAGAATGTCAGCGATACGGCATTTCGTGCAGCAGAGATGGAACCTGCAAATAAAACAATATTCCATGGTTTTTTATCTCAGTTAGAAGAGGCTTTGAATATCCGTGGGTATTTTAGACCACCAGAACGTAAAGAAGTAATGCTTGCAAATTTGCGCTCTGTTTTTACGCGCGCTAACTTTAGTGAACCTGAGGTTCGTTTATTGCGAGGCATTATATCTTCTTTGGATCATTTTTCGCCACAATATCCACGGGGGAGTAGAGCACCGGAAGAGCGTGATCGTAAAAAAATTAAAAATAAGTGTGAAAATTAATGGATGAACGACCTGTTCTTTTTTTTGATAGCGGTATTGGTGGTTTAACAGTGTTCAGGGAAGCGCGTATTCTTATCCCTGACATGCAATTTATCTATGTTGCTGATGATGCAGGATTTCCTTATGGAAATTGGAAAGAAAATATTTTGAAAGAGCGTATTTTGAAGATTTTTACAAATCTTTTAACACGTTACAATCCAGCTTTATGTGTGATTGCTTGCAACACTGTTTCTACACTGATGATAGCAGATTTACGACAGAATTTTCCTCATGTCCCTTTTGTAGGAACGGTTCCTGCAATTAAATCAGCTGCTGAACAAACAAAATCTGGTTTTATTTCCGTATTAGCGACTCCTGGAACAGTTAAACGTGCTTATACAAATGAATTAATTAACTCTTTTGCTGGACAGTGTCATGTTCAGCTTGTGGGAAGTAAAAAGCTGGCTGGACTTGCTGAAGATTATTTACGGGGAAAATCTATCGATTCAGAAGAGTTAAGAAAAGAAATCCTGCCATGTTTTGTGGAAAAAAATGGACAATATACGGATGTTATTGTTTTAGCCTGCACACATTATCCTTTTTTGATTAATTTCTTTCGTGAACATGCTTTATGGTCCGTTGAGTGGATTGATCCGGCGAAAGCGATCGCCAAACATATCAGATCTTTATTACCATTGTCGGGAAAGATACACCATCAATATATAAAGAAATATCAAGATTTTGCGTTGTTGACATCGAAAAATATCACTTCTTTAACGGAGAATTTGTTTAAAGGATTTGGCTTAAAACTCATGAAAGGAGTTGACTTTGGGTTACGAGACCAATAATGGTGATCTAGCTATTTTTTCAAGAAAATAGCATTAATTGACGTGTCCCGTGGATAACTTTGCATATTGATATGTTAAGGTGTTCTGTCAGTCTTTAGTATTTAAAGGCAGAGGAGGGCGCGTTTCCTTGGGGTCTTAAGATCTCGTGTTTTATTTTATAAGGAAATGCGATGAGTAAACGCGAAACAACAAAGTATAAAATTGACCGTCGTATGGGAGAAAATATTTGGGGGCGTCCAAAATCTCCTGTCAATCGTCGTGATTATGGTCCAGGTCAGCATGGACAGCGTCGTAAAGGAAAACTTTCTGACTATGGGGTTCAGTTGCGCGCTAAACAGAAATTGAAAGGGTTTTATGGAGATATTTCAGAAAAACAATTTCATAAAACCTATGAAGAAGCAGCTCGTCGACGGGGCGATACTGGTGAAAATCTTATCGGTCTGTTAGAATCACGTTTGGATGCTGTTGTTTATCGTGCAAAATTCGTACCTACGATTTTTGCTTCTCGCCAATTTATCAATCACGGTCATGTTAATGTCAATGGGCGGCGCACAAACATTCAATCTTATCGTTGTAAACCAGGTGATGTTATTGAGGTTCGGGAAAAATCGAAACAACTTGTTTTAGTGTTAGAATCAGTGCAATTGGCAGAACGTGATGTCCCTGATTATATTGAAGCAGATCATAAACAGATGAAAGCAACCTTTACACGTATTCCTGCTTTTGCAGATGTTCCTTATGCTGTGCAAATGGAACCTAATCTGGTTGTTGAATTTTATTCTCGATAATTTTTCTGTAAGAGAAATTGTTTCTCTCTTCTATTATGATAACTTCAAAATATTGTGTTATTCTTACAGTATTTGAAGTTAATAAGTTCTTTTTGTAAATGGTTCTATATTAAGTTTATTGCTATGTTTTATAGTCATAAATTTGTATAGTTCCATTTCTTTTTTGTGTATCTAATTTATAAATTCAAAAAACATAAATGTAAGCTTGCTTTAATATTTGTTTTTATCTTTGCAAAACGAGCCGTTTATTGTGCAGGATATGGTATTATGAATGATGTTTCAGTTGAATATCAGGCAATAGAAGAAAACAAAGGGAGAGATGATCCTTTAATAAGCGAAGCAGATAATTGTCATCCAATGTTTCGTGTTGCTCCTTCAAGCGTAGAATTTAATAAATTGCGCAAACGACTTTTACGTCATATGCGACAAGCTTTGGATGATTTTTCTATGCTCTCTACAGGGAAAAAATGGCTTGTTGCTTTATCGGGTGGAAAAGACTCTTATGGTTTATTAGCGCTTCTTTTAGACTTAAAGTGGCGAGGTCTTTTATCCGTTGAAATTCTAGCCTGTAATCTTGATCAAGGGCAACCAGGATTTCCTAAGCATATTCTTCCAGACTTTTTAAGTTCTTATAAAATTCCATATCGTATTGAATATCAGGATACTTATTCCATTGTTACAGATAAATTGGCAGAGTCGCAGACATATTGTTCACTTTGTTCTCGATTACGACGTGGTAATCTCTATCGTATTGCACGTGAAGAGGGATGTTCTGCATTAGTTTTAGGTCATCATCGTGATGATGTTTTAGAAACATTTTTTATGAATTTGTTTCACGGTGGCCGATTAGCTGCCATGCCTGGAAAACTTAAAAATGATGAAGGAGATCTTTTTGTGTTACGTCCTCTTGTTTATGCTGCTGAGGAAGATATGGAAAAATTTTCTCAAGAAATGCAATTTCCAATTATTCCTTGTAATCTTTGCGGTAGTCAAGATGGATTACAACGTAATGCAATGAAAGAAATGCTGAAAAATATAGAAAGACAAATGCCAGGACGTAAAGATACGATGATTCGCGCTTTAACAAATGTACGCCCAAGTCATTTGCTTGATAAGAAATTCTTTGATTTTAAAACGTGTTAATAAAAATTAGATATTTTAAAAATAAGTTTAAAGAGTTTAAGATAAGATACTTATTTATAATGATAATTTATTTTTTTTCATTTAAATATCGTCAGATTGTTTTGTTTCAAATTCTCTTATATTGCAACCATAAAAAACATCCGTTTGCATATCACAAAGGAAATTCTTGTGTGCATAAAACACTCTTGAAAAAAGTTTCCTTTCACTAACCAATGACTGTCGTAATATGAAAAATGGGAAAATAGTACGGTTGTCGATTTGCTCTTTTGTTAATTAAAAATGGTGAGCCTTGTGTGGATTTTATTCTTTTTCGCCGCCGTCACCGCCATTTAAAGCTCATTTAAGGCATTAAATTAAGAGAATATATAACTGCTTGGTATTTTGGGAGTGTATAGCAAACATTCAGAGTAAGGATTGCTCGTAAATTCTCATGAAGTAAGTCACATGATCGGTTCTTGTTATGAAAAGTCGCTTTTTTATAAACCAATGCTGATAGAAATCTTCATCATTGAGGACAGGGAAGGAGTTAAATTTTTAAACTGCTATACCATAAAGGTCATAGGCATCCGATTGTTCGATTTTAACGGTGACAAATTCACCAACACGCAGTGGGCGTCGTGATGATATATGGACAACACCATCTATTTCTGGAGCATCGTACTGACTACGTCCTTTGGCAACTTTTCCTTGACTTTCATCGATAAGCACTCGGAGTCTTTTTCCAATTTTTTTCTTTAAAAGATGTGTAGAAATTTGTTGTTGTTTTGCCATAAAACGATGCCAGCGGTTTTCTTTCACCTCTTCAGGAATATTTTCTAATCCCAAATCATTTGCGGCAGCTCCTTTTACTTCTTCATATTTAAAGCACCCCGCGCGTTCAATTTTTGCTTCTTCTAGCCATTCTAGAAGTATATTAAAATCTTCATTCGTTTCACCAGGAAAACCAACGATAAATGTTGATCGCAAAGTAAGATCTGGACATATTTTCCGCCATTTTTCAATTCTACGGTTTGTTTTTTCCATAAGTGCGGGACGCTTCATGTGACGCAAAACAGTTGGTGATGCATGCTGAAAAGGTATATCCAGATAAGGAAGAATTTTTTTTGCAGCCATAAGTTCGATAACTTCATCAACATGGGGATAAGGATAAACGTAATGCATACGTACCCAAATACCCATATCGCCTAGTTCGCGACAAAGATCAAAGAATTTAGTTTTGATTGTACGATCTTTCCAAGAATTTTCGAGATATTTAAGATCAACACCATAAGCACTCGTATCCTGTGAAATAACCAAAAGTTCTTTTACACCCGCTTGCACGAGTTTTTCAGCTTCACGAAGAACATCGCTGATGGGACGTGAAGTGAGATCACCACGCAAAGTAGGGATGATACAAAAACTACACCGATTAGAGCATCCTTCAGAAATCTTTAAGTAGGCGTAATGGCGAGGTGTTAAACGAATACCTTGGGGAGGAACTAAATCAAGAAAAGGATCATGAACAGGAGGAATTGCTGTATGAACAGCTTCTATAACGCTTTCATAAGCTTGCGGTTTTGTAATAGCCAATACATTAGGATATGTTTGGCGAATAGCATCAGGATCAGCACCAAGACACCCTGTTACAATAACTTTTCCATTTTTTTTAAGAGCTTCATCAATATTGGCTAATGATTCTCTCCTTGCCGAGTCAAGAAAACCACAGGTATTCACAATAACGACATCAGCTCCTTGATGTTGACGTGAAATCTCATACCCTTCAGAGCGAAGGCGTGTAATAATTCGCTCAGAATCTACGAGTGCTTTTGGGCATCCGAGGGAGACAAAACTAATACGAGGTGCTACCATGATGATCCTACAATTACTATGAATGATTGAGTTACGCTTTTATTAATTTAAAAATAATGTTCTTTATTTTTATACCTATGCAATACAATCTGTTACAAAGTTATTTGATTTTTTTCTACAAAATTTTATGTGTTTGTATGCATGCATATAATTTTGTCTTATTATATCGTAAAATTCCGTTATTGAGGATGATGATATAAGACAGCTTCCTTCAAAGCATTTAAGTTCTTTTCAAAGTACGTGGTGAATATTTTAAAACTTACTTGTCAAGCCTTGCATTAAGTGAAGAACATGGAGGGAAAGGAAAGTGAAACCCGCTCGATAAGGATCTGGATTGTTTATAAACCGAATTGGGGGCATCCTTTGGCTGTGGAGAAGAAGTCAATTGCGTGTGGCACAATAAAAAAATACTCAATAGCTTCTTATTGCGATATATATCGCGTACTATAAGGTTTATTTTTTAATATTTGCGAATAAGTCCGGTAAGTTTGCCTTGTATTTCTACACGCTCAGATTCGTATGTCCGTACTTCATAATGAGGATTTGCAGCTTCTAATGCAATAGAAGCTCCTTTGCGTCGATAACGTTTTAATGTGGCTTCTTTTTTATCAATAAACGCAACAATAATTTCACCTGTTATTGCTGTATTTTGACGTTTCACAATGATCGTATCTTTATCAAGGATACCAGCCTCCATCATAGAATCATCTTTAACTTCTAATGCGTAGTGCTCACCTGTATTAACCATATCGAGTGGAAGAGAAAGGCTGTTTATTTGTTGCAGTATAGCAGAGGCGGGTACGCTCGCAGAAATACGTCCCATAATAGGAATGGTGATATTTTTTTTTTCTTCTTCATCAAAGGGACTCAAGCTTTTTGATATTTCCCTTTTCTTTCTTTCTATCATACTGGGAGAAATTTTACGTGCTAAAGAAAGGTTAAATGTTATTTTCTCAGGAAGTCGAATCACCTCCACAGCACGAGCACGATTGGGCAAGCGACGTATAAAACCTCGTTGTTCTAAGGCTATAATGAGCTTATGAATACCAGACTTTGAAGAAAGTTCTAATGCATTTTTCATTTCTTCAAAAGAAGGAGGAACACCAGTTTCTTTTATATGGTTATGAATAAACAAGAGTAGCTCATACTGTTTACATGTTAGCATTCAACATTCCAATCAAAATAATAAAAATTAGTAAAGTAAAAATACATGTATATATAACACTTTTACAATTTTTTATCGCCAAATCAAAATTATTTTCTTTGTTTTGATCTTATCGTTTAATAAATCAATATGTTTATTTATAGATATATTTAAATTATTATTTATATACTGTATATCTACATTAATATTAAATAATGTATAAATATACTTTATAGTTCTGACTGAATTATCCAACACTAAATTTTGTGACTAGTATTATCCTTTTCTTCTAAAAATATATCTACGTATTTTGTAATTTTTGATATAAAAAAGTTAATTAGAAGGCATTCTATATATTCAAAACACTTAAAATAATTTTGCATACTGCATATTATTTCTGCTTTTTTATTCTTAGTAAAATTATCTACAGCTCTAATAGTGAGCATAATTTATAGTCATTCGGGATATTTTCAATGAGACTAAATTTTTTCTTCATATCTACTTGATTCTATAGGATAAATTGGCTTTCATTATATATTCATTATACATGAATAAAAATCATACTCTCAAAGCCATTGTTGCTCATTGTTCCATTTTCAAGTCTAACGTGTCAACCGCTATATACTATTTTCATGAACCCTAATGTTGCGATAATTTTTGGTTATTGAAAGGAGGCATAAAAGGTATTTTCATTTCTTTTTTATAGTTTTATTCTCTCGCTTATATCGGTCAAGAAAATGCTTTTTATTGTTTCAATATAAAAAAGATTTGAAATGAGAAAAACTTACAGTATTTGAGAATTTTCACTCAAGTAAAAAAATAATAAATTATTATAAATCAATATATTATCTTATAAAGCTGTATTCATATTTGAAAATTGAACACTAAAATATAAAGATATAAAAATAATATTATAATAAAAGGTATTTTTTCTTCTCTACCCATTATGCTCAACAACCCATGTGAGGGGAAGGAGGTATTTCTCATAATTTTAACGCTTCGAATCTATGCAATATTTTGCAGTGAAATTTTTCCTTTATTGAAACTTCAAAAAGAAGATTAAAGAGTACTTATACAATGATGAAGTAAAGGGGCGAAAACGGAAAATTATTGATAACTGAAGAAAATAATAATATTTTTTTCCAAAAGGTGTTGACCAAATGGAAAGTCAACCGTATGTTCCCTTCACTTTCTGCAAACTAGATAGTATGCAAACTAGATAGCTTGTGTGAGAGCGCGTAGCTCAGCTGGTAGAGCAACTGACTTTTAATCAGTAGGTCCAGGGTTCGAATCCCTGCGCGCTCACCAAATTTAAGTAATATCAATAGGCTATAAAAAATTTAAGAATCTTTTTTGTTTTGATTCTTTTTGAAGTTTTTATCGATTCTATAGTCTGTCATTTTCTATCAGCTGTTTTTGGAATAGAGCGGTGCTATGCTGTCTCCATTTTCAACAAACTTACGGATAGGGTTGTACCTGCGTTGGCAGCACATGCGGTTTCTAATTTTCTCAATCCATAGGTGGTTTTTAATACCCACTGCATTACATGATTCGCAAAACAGTTGCTAAAATCACCACTTATTCACACTTATATTATGAAATGAATTTTCTATAAGATGTTGATTTGTTTAAATTTTAATCTTTTTAACATCTACTATAGTACATTTATTTTGTATGAAAACCATAAAAAGGTTAACAATACGTTAATTTCTTGATAGAAGGGGCCAATTCAAGAGTGGTATATGCGCGAGGGGAATCATTTAAAAACGTAAATTCTTCCGTTGCGTACAAAAAGCGTGACGTGGTTTTTACAAGTAGTACTTAACAGAAATAAGTGGACTGAATAGATGCCTTCAAATAGAAAAAAGAAAATTACTTTTATGATTAAACCAACACTTCAATTGTTTTCTATGATCGTCATTTCTCAGTCACTGGTATCTTGTTGCGCAAGCCAAACTATGAATTTTTCAATAAAAGATTCCTATCATAATAAACCAATTAACGTAAACACTTCTGTACTACCTCAACAAGTATCCAATAAGAAGAATCAATCGGAAGAAAAAAAGCGTGGACGAGCGATTGTTGGTAAACCTTATCAAATAAAAGGAAAGTGGTATTATCCTCAAAGTGATCCAACTTATAAACGTGTTGGCGAAGCATCATGGTATGGTTCAGATTTTCATGGACGTTTAACTGCCAACGGTGAAATTTATGACATGAATCTTTTGACTGCTGCTCATCCTACAATGCCTTTACCTAGCTATGCTCGTGTTACTAATTTGAAAAATGGGTCTTCAATCGTTGTTAGAGTGAATGATCGCGGACCTTTTATGAAAGACAGAATCATTGATTTATCAAGGCAAGCTGCGGCAATATTGGGGTATGTAGATAGGGGGGTCGCAGATGTTAAAGTAGAATATATTGCTGAAGCACCTGTTGGCTATTATGATGCTGCATATTTAATGTCCTCTTATACTCTTGGAAATGCTGCCCCATATTCATTAGCGTCGGAAAATGTTGCGAAAAAAAGAGAAACTGTTTTGTTAAAAGAGCAGCGCAATACAAGGAACAAAAAAGAATTAGCTAAAGCAGCTGCTGTTGAACAAGAACAACGTAATAAAACTGTTGCAGTTAAATTGCCAGAAATTGGTCCTATCATGGTTGATAAGCCGATACCATTCGATCAAGTTGCTTCTATAAATAAGCTAAACAAAAAAACAAAGGTTAATTGGCTACAACTGTTTTAAGAAAAAATGCATTGATTTTTTATCTATATAATTTTCTAGTAAAAAAGGTAAGAAATTACGGATTTAGTGTAGGATTTTTATCTTAAAGCGCTTTGTCCTTTTCAAAAAGCGTGGTTGGGTTCTATTATTATAAATTCAGTACGGCCTTTCCACTCCATTGCTGGTCTATTCGTCGTTATTATGATATTGCTTGCTTAATAAAGCGTGTACTTTTCTTGCTGTAATAGCTTTTGCTAGACGAAGGTAAATTATTGTGTCAGTCTGTTTGTGTAATCTCTAAAACAACTTGTACAATCGATTTGAGAGGAATAAAAAGCTTAACAAGTAAAAAAATATTTTCTTTTGATTCGGCCTTGCATCTTTCTAAAGTATCTACGGTAATATCTTATGAAAAGATTATGCATTATCTCATGCTTTTGTTTATCATGTTCTTTAATGGAGTAAGTTCCCTCACGAAAAACAGAGCGTCTCAAACAAAATACACTTACATTGCCAATTCATGGACTTATTTAAAAGAGACATACTTTAACATGCTACAAGCCTATTTTGCGACAGCGCCTGTGAATGGTATAACTGTTAACGCCTTTAGACATCAGCATCTTTACACTTATGAAGATATAAATCGACACCATCATACACTTTGCAAATCCCCAATGTTTTATGCGATAATTCTTAACACTTGAGAGGTTTATAAGAAGTATTTTTACTCTCTTTTTTAATAACTTTATCCATATACGAACCCTACTTATGACGCGTAAGTAAGCGATTGTATTGAATTAAATATGAGAGGAAATATAACGAAAAAATCTTACAGTATTTTTAATCAGATCCACGTTAAAATATTATAATTTATCATAAAAAATCAATGTACTATCAATATAAAACAATAAATAAAAAAATCTTTTTGTCTCTCACACTTTAAAAGATTAAAATGAATCTACGTGGAAGATAAAAAGTGCAGCATATTACTTTTGTTAACGCTGAATAAAAATAAAATCTTTTCTTGAGTTGTCAATAATTCCTTAATTTGCGGAAATAAAAAAGTTTTTTCCTATATAAGATTCTTTATGTTGATCTTTGGGATGGGAGGAGCAGCTATGTATACAGCATTAAGGATCTTATTGATATTATGGGGAGTATTGGCATTTGATACGTGGGGGAGAGCACAAGATTTTCAAACTCCCGCATCACAACTGTTATTACTCGATGATGATACAGAGACAATACTTTATGAAAAACAAAGTGATATTCCTTTTTTTCCTGCTTCATTAGTAAAATTGATGACAGCAGAAGTTGTATTTCATCAATTAAAAAAAGGATTATTAAAAAGTACGCAGAAATTCAAGGTCAGTGAAAATGCTTGGCGCAAAGGTGGAGCACCTTCCGGTACAACCACTATGTTTGCAAAGATAAAGACAGAAATCAGTGTTTCTGATCTTTTACGTGGTTTAATTATTGTGAATGGAAATGATGCTGCTATTATTCTTGCTGAAGGAATATCAGGACATGAAGATCATTTTGTAAAACTGATGAATCAGCGCGCAAAAATAATCGGATTATCTCAGAGTCATTTTGTTAATGCTACAGGGCTACCCGAAGAGGGACAATTTGTAACTGTGCGTGATATGATTATATTAGCACGTCATATTGTTCAGGAATATCCGGATTATTATGCACTTTATTGTGAGCCTCATTTTACATGGAATAATATTTTTCAACGTAATAAAAATCCTCTTATTTCTAAGGAAATTGGTGTAGAAGGATTTGGTTTTGGCTACAGTGAAAAAGAAGGTTTTTCAATGGTTGCCACCATTTCTAAAAATCATCGACGGCTTTTTTTAGCAATCAATGGTTTGCAAGATGGTAAAAAATATACAAAAGAAATAGAACGCATTCTTCAATGGGGGATGACGGCATTTGATCTCAAAACAATTTTCACAAAAGAAGAAACGGTTGGTCGTGCTTCTGTTTACGGTGGTAAGAAAAATTTTGTTCCACTCATTGTTAAAACACCAATAAGTTTTATGCTTTCGAATGAAAAAAAAGTAAATGTTAAAGCAAAAATTAAATATCATGGTCCATTGAAAGCCCCCATCGTTTCTGGGCAATCAGTTGGTGTTATTCAAATTTTAGAAGATAAAAAGGTTCTTCTGGAAAAACTAGTTTTTGCCGGAATGAATATTCAGGAAGGAAGTTTCTTTGCAAAAGTAAAAAATGCATTCTATGAAATAACAATTGGATGGTTACGGAAATATTTGTAGTTACGCGCTAATAAGGTTAAGGTCATACGTGTCAGGTTATTTTATTACATTCGAAGGAGGGGAGGGGGTAGGAAAAACGGTGCAGATTTCTTTACTTGCTGAGTCTCTCTCTCACCAAGGTTATGATGTTGTTACAACACGAGAACCAGGAGGAACGCCAGGAGCAGAAGCAATCCGGCATATTTTGTTGTCGGGGCAGGCGCAACAGTATGGACCGTTGATTGAAGCTGTTTTGTTTACAGCTGCACGCGCTGACCATTTTCATGAAGTTATTGCACCTTCTTTGCAAAAAGGTAAAATCGTTTTATGTGACCGCTTTATTGATTCTACACGCGTTTATCAAGGACTCAATAATAGAGTCAGTTCTTCTCTTCTTTCTGTTTTAGAGTGTATTGCGCTCAATGGTATTTTGCCTCATTTAACATTTTTATTAGATATGCCAGCAATGTGTGGTATGAAGCGTGCAAATTTACGAAGAAAAAAAACAGAAGAAATTGATTATTTTGAAAAAGATCAGTTGGAAATTCAAGAACAAAGACGTCAGGCTTTTCTTCAATTGGCCAAACAAGAACCCCATAGATTTCGAGTCATTGATGCCACTGGCTCAGTGGAAGCTATTGCTCATCAAATAAAAAATATTTGTCATCAGGTATTGTTGGATCAGCTTTCATGAGTAATTTAAATACCTTACGCCAATATGATGATATTGATACAATTTTATCACCATCCCAGAACAATGTTATCTTTGGTCATGAGGATGTGCGTCATTTTTTGACACAAATGCTTAAAGAAGAGCGTTTGCATCATGCATTATTATTTGAAGGAGAATACGGGATTGGAAAGGCTACATTAGCCTTTCATCTTGCTTGGAACATTTTAAGTTTTCAACAGAGTTCTTTCTTGAAACCCGATCCTTATTCTACCCCATGGCGCCAAATTACACAAGGAAGTCACCCTGGTCTTTTGTATATTTCACGTCGATTTGATGTGAAAACACAAAAGTTTAAAACAGGAATACTCGTTGATGATATCCGTGATATTATGCATTTTTTAAGTCGAACATCGCAAGATAATGGATGGCGTATTGTTATTATTGATTCTGCAGATGATATGAATAGAAATGCAGCAAATGCAATTCTCAAAATACTTGAAGAACCACCTACAAAAACGTTATTTGTTATTATCGCACATTCTTCAGGAAAATTGCTTCCAACAATCCATTCACGGTGTCAAAAAATTTCTTTTCGTCCGTTGAATAACGATGAAATGAAAAAAGTTATTATACATATTTTCGCCGATCAGGATTTACCTGATGAAAAAACAATTGAAATGATTATTAAAAAATCTAAAGGAAGTCCTCGAAAAGCCGCTTTACTTATTTGCCATGGCGGTCTTGAAGTTATTAAAACAATTGATGCTCTCCTAGAGAAACCTGTTTGTAACGCAACAATTGTACATACTCTTGCACAAACATTTTCATCTGCTTCTTCTACATTCCAATTTCAACAATTTTGTGATGAAATTCTTAATAAAATTCAAAAAAAAGCTATCATGCTCGTTGAAAAGGGAGACTTATTTCTCTCAAAAAAATATGCGGAAAAATGGCAGGAGATTCATCAAGAAATAGAGGAAATACAACTGTTTAATCTCGATAAAAAGCAGTTTGTTATTAACTTACTTTTTAAAGTTCATAAGATCATTCATGAGAATTAGTTTTTCCGTGACAATGCGATGAACAAGCGTTATGTCATTATATCTTCTATTTATAGCGTTTTACAACGAGTATGACATGCGTGACACATATTACATAACAACTCCCATTTTTTATCCTAATGGTGCTCCACATATTGGACATGCTTATAGTGCCATTGCAAGCGATGTTTTAGCCCGCTTTCAACGGTTAAATGGAAAAAATGTATTTTTTCTTTCTGGTACAGATGAGCATGGTCTCAAGATGCAACAAACCGCAGCTGCATTAGGCATGACACCTCAGCAACTTGCAGATCGTAATAGTGCGGTGTTTCAAAAAATGCTTGCAGTATTAAATTGTTCTAACGATGATTTTATCCGTACGACAGAAGAACGCCATTATCAAGCTTGTCAAGAAATTTGGAAAAAGATGGAAGCAAATGGCGATATTTATCTCGGTCGTTATACGGGGTGGTATTCGGTTCGCCAAGAAGCCTATTATGAAGAAAAAGATACGGAAATTGGAGCAGACAACATCCGTCGTGAGAAAGAATTAGGCTCTCCAGTTGAATGGAATGAAGAAGAAAGTTATTTTTTTAGACTTTCTCATTATGAAAAGGCTCTTCTTGAATATTATGAAAAACATCCTGATTTTATTGCTCCATTTGAGCGGCGTAATGAAATTATAAGTTTTATCAAATCAGGTTTAAAAGATATCTCTATTTCACGCGCAAGTTTTAACTGGGGAATTGCTGTTCCTGAGAATCCAAAGCACGTGATGTATGTCTGGGTTGATGCGCTTACAAATTATCTATCAGCAATAGGTTTTTTCAATGAAAATTCAAAAAAACGTGATTTTTGGCCTGCAAATACGCATATTATTGGTAAGGATATTATTCGTTTTCATGCAGTCTATTGGCCGGCATTTTTAATGTCTGCTGGAATTGAATTGCCTAAAAATATTTTTGCACATGGTTTTTTACTTAATCGTGGTGCAAAAATGTCAAAATCTATTGGAAATGTCGTTGATCCTTTTGAAATGGTTGATCATTACGGTCTTGATCAGGTCCGTTATTTCCTTCTCCGTGAAGTGCCATTCGGACAAGATGGTAGTTATAGTCATGAAAGCCTTGTGAACCGTATTAATGCTGATCTTGCTAACGATCTTGGTAATTTAGCACAGCGCTGTTTGTCTATGATTGCCAAAAATTGTAATGCACAAGTCCCGAAACCAGCTTCATTTTTAGCTCAAGATAAACAGCTTTTAGAACAATCTCTTCAAGTACTTGAAACTGTACACCAAGCTATGTCTTCTTATAGTATGCATTTAGCACTTTCAGCTATTTTTTCAATTGTAGCAGATGCCAATCGCTATTTTGCCAACGAACAACCTTGGAGTTTACGTAAAAACGATCGAGAACGATTTTCTACAGTTCTTTATATAACTGTAGAAATCTTGCGGAGAATAGGAATTATGCTTTTGCCTTTCATACCCCAATCAGCAGCGAAACTTCTTGATAGCCTTGCGGTTGCTGAAGATGATCGGTTATTGTATCATATAAGTCATTCAAAAATTCAAGAAGGGCTTGATCTTCCACCACCAGAACCAATTTTTCCTCGTTATATCTTGAAGAAAGAAGATACTCATCATGTTGATTGATACACATTGTCATCTTGATTTTGAAGACTTTTCACAAGATTTGGATAATGTTATCCAACGGGCTTTAGATGCTGACGTTAAACGTATGATAACAATTTCAACCCATGTTCATAAGTTAGATAAACTGTTAGCCATTGCGCAAAGCTATGATCAAGTCTTTTGTTCCGTTGGAACACACCCCAATCACGCGCATGAAGAACAAAATATTACAGCGGAAGAGCTTATACAGCTCTCGAATCACCCTAAAATTGTTGCGTTTGGGGAAGGGGGCCTTGATTATCATTATGATTACTCTACACCAGAAGAGCAAAAGAAAGTTTTTCAAGAACATATCATTGCTTCTCGAGAAACACAGATTCCTCTTGTTATACATTCACGCAATGCCGATATCGATATGGAGAAAATATTACGTGAACAGACAAAAGAAGGAGCTTTTCCCTTTATCCTCCATTGTTATTCGTCTGGAATGCAACTTGCTCGTGCTGGAATTGAACTTGGTGGTTATATTTCTTTTTCGGGTATTCTTACTTTTAAAAACGCACTTGAAATCCGTGAAATAGCAAAAATTGTGCCCCATGAGCATTTGTTAGTGGAAACAGATGCTCCATTTTTAGCACCTAGTCCCCATCGGGGCAAAACAAATGAACCATCTTTTGTATGTTATACAGCAGCTGTTTTGGCTGAAACAATTGGCTTAAGCATTGAAGAAACAGCTCAAATAACAACGCGTAATGCTTTTCGTTTATTTAGCAAAATGAAATAAGGCAAAAGATATGTGTGATCAATACCGATTTACAATATTAGGTTGTGGTCCTTCTCCAGGAGTGCCAAGACCTAATGGTGATTGGGGAACATGTGATCCGAATAACCCTAAAAATAAACGCTACAGAAGTTCTTTATTAGTTGAACGTATTAAACCTTCAGGAGGCAAAACAACGATCGTTATTGATACAGGTCCAGATTTTCGCTCACAAATGATCGATGCGCGTGTAAGCCATCTTGATGCTGCTCTTTACACGCATTCTCATGCAGACCATATCCACGGTATTGATGATTTACGCAGCTATGCACTTGCACAAAAATGTTTAATAGATATCTATGCCGACAGATTTACACTAGAACATCTCAAAAGTGCTTTCGGATATTGTTTTCAAACTCCAAAAGATTCATCTTATTCTCCCATTTTAAAAGAGCATCTTATCAATGAAGATAGCCAATTTATTATTCAGGGGCAGGGCGGAGAAATAAGCGTCAATACACATTTACAACACCACGGAAACATTCATTCCTTAGGTTTTCGGATTGGGAATGTTGCCTATTGTACGGATGTTAGTGAATTTCCTGAAAAAACTTTATCCAAATTAATGGATTTGGATGTTCTCATCATTGAAGCTCTTCAATTTAAATCCCATCCGAGTCATTTTTCTGTTGATCAAGCATTACAGTGGATAGAATATTTAAAGCCGAAACAAGCAATACTCACACATATGGACAGATCGCTGGATTACAATAAGGTTATAAATTACGTTCCATCCTATGTAAAACCTGCATATCAAGGTCTTACTTTCGAAACAACTGCATAAGCTTATTCATACAATATTTTACGTTAAATAAAGTTTTTTGAACATTATCCTTTATTTTGTTTTATTTTTGACATAAATGTTACTTTTTTATGTTTAAAATGAGGTTTTTATGTATAAGAATTTTAAGCGGGGTGTATGTATTGCCGTTTTAGCAGTTTCCTTGACAGCATGTGGGGGGCGTTTAGAAAAAAATATTGCAACGACAACATTACATGATGGATCAATGAGTTGCACCGATATTCAACGGGAGTTTTTTGCTAATAAACGACAGATTAATGATACAATTAGAGAGCGTTCTACAGCAAGAAATAAAAATGTAGCTTTAGCAGCGGCAGGTGTTGTATTTTTACCTGCTCTATTTTTTATGGATCCTAAATCCAGTGAAAGCAATGAAATTTCGGCTTTAAATAATCGTAATGCTGTTTTGAGTGATCTTGCACGTATGAAACGTTGTAAAATAGTACAGTAATTTTTCTTATTTATCATATGTAATTTCATTTTTTGGTCTTTAAGGAATATACCTTAAAGACCAAATCGAAATTAATGGATTTGGATGTTCTCATCATTGAAGCTCTACTCACACATAATTACAATGTGGTCGTAAATTACGTCCCATCCTATGTAAAACCTGCATATCAAGGTCTTACTTTTTAAACAGATGCGTGAACTTATTAACGAAATATATTTTTGTTGATAGTATATTTGTTAAAATTTTAATCTTACTTTTGCTCTATTTAAATCTCATTAAAAACATTTTGTGTTAAAAGTGAGGTTTTTATGTATAAAGAAAATTTTAAATGGGGTGTATGTATTGTCGTTTTAGCGTTTTTTTTGACAGCATGTGGGGGGCGTTTAGAAAAAAATATTCCAGTTACCACATTACATGATGGAACAATGAGTTGTTCTGATATTCAACGGGAATTTTTTGCTAATAAGCGCCAAATCGATGCTACAATTAGAGAGCGTTATAAAGCAAGAAATAAAAATGCGGCTTTAGCAGCAACAAGTCTTGTATTTCTTCCTGCTTTGTTTTTTATAGATCCTAAATCCAGTGAAAGTAATGAAATTTCAGCTTTAAATAACCGTAATGCTGTTTTGAGTGATCTTGCACGTACGAAACGTTGTCAAATAGCACAATAATTTTTCTTAGTTTTATTATACGTAATTTCATTATCACTATCACTATTTTTGGTCTTTAAGGAATGTACTTTAAAGACCAAATTTTATTTTAAAAGTAAATTGTATGATATAAATATGATGATGTTTTAAAGGAGGGTTTTCTTTTTGGATAAAGGATTTATCTTCTGCATCATATTATCGCATAATATATATTATGGAACTTTATGGAAAAGTATAGCTAGCATCAGCGTTTTGAGGAACGAAGCTTTAAAATGAGCTACTTAAGTTAACTAAGATCGAAAATCGAGCCTGTTATTCTGGCTCGAAAATTTTAATCACAATGTTTTTTTATTTTTTACTCTTTTAAAAAAAATAATTACAATTTGTAGTACTATAAAAGCTAAAAACAATATTCCATGAAATAATGGTACAAATGGCTGATAAATAAAATCGGAATAATATATTGTTATTGCTTCAATCAACGCTGCAATACACCACACAATGATACCCCATAGTGAATACATCCAAAGTCCAACTAAGGCAATAGGATAGAGAATAGCCAATATAGCTGATGCAAATTGCCACTGCCAAGGCATAAGATCAAAACGCCATAGAATACCTGGAAAAACCCCAACAAGGCGTATCCAATAACAAATACCTAGAACTAAGCAAATAAATGCCAAAAACCGTAAGTAACAGTTATAGATTAAATTGATTTTTGAAATCTGTTTGTGAGAATTATTTTTCACAATAATAACTCTTGTTCAACAGGTTGGAAGTAAGAATCTACCATTTCATCTGTCACATTTGAAAGTTTATCTGGTTGCCATTGAGGTCTTTTATCCTTATCGATTAACATAGCACGTATACCTTCATAAAAATCATGTGAATGAATCATATGATACGCTATGCGGTTTTCAATTTTCATACAATCTTCCAACGTTTGAGATGAACTTTGTTTCATTTGTTTCCAGATAACTTTTAAACTTGTCGGAGAACGTGACTGCAAAATATCATAACATTCTTTAGCAAATAAAACATCTTCATTGCTTTTTTTATGTAGCAACTCGAGACATTCTTCTAAGGTATGGGCACTAAAACAAGTGTTAATAATACAACGTATTTCATGACTTGTTTCATAGTCTTTTGTAATTGCTCGCTCGTTTAAAGCTAAAGTAGGATCTCCTTGCTCAATAACAGCTTTTCTAATCATATCGAATTCAGTTTCAGCAACGGCGTGTGTTGCTAATCCTAAATTTAAGCAATCTCCCCACTTTATACGTGCGCCCGTTAATGCAAGATAGATACCAAAATGATTGGGAAGAGATGGTAAGAAAAAACTTGCACCTACATCTGGGAAAAATCCAATCGCACCTTCTGGCATAGCAAAAACTGTATTTTCTGTAACAATTCGATGCGAGCCATAGAGAGAAATACCTACCCCTCCTCCCATCCAAATACCGTTTAAGAAAGAAATGTAGGGCTTTGAAAAATGTTTGATATAAGCATTTAAACTATATTCATTTCTAAAGTATTGACAAGCAGCAGCACTTTTCCCCATATGATAGATTTCTACAACATCTCCACCAGCACAAAAAGCACGCCCTTCCCCTTCAATTAAGACACAAGAAACATTATCATCTGTTTCCCATGTTCTGAGAGCTTTTTTTAAAGCTGAAACCATTCGTTGATTAAGAGCGTTTAATGCTGAAGGACGTGTGAGCTTTATAATACCAGCACGCCCTTCTTTCGTAAAAGAAATATCATCATCTGCTCCAAAATTAATTTGCATCTCACACCCTTCTTAAAACAATTATTTCATTGTTTTTTTATACTTTTTGCCCCAAGTTTAGGAAATATTTGCATGATTGCGCCAATACAATATATATAAATTCCTGTTACCGAAATTCCTATTTTAACCCAATAGGGAGCCTCTAGTTGATAAAAGAAGGCAGAAACACCAAAAAAACACCATAAGAGAAAAATGGGAAAATTAATTCTACGTAAACGAAGGACTCTTACTGGATGAATAAAATAAATTGGCAAAAAAGATATAATCGCCGATAAAACAATAATGATAAAAGTAATCCACTCTCCTGGTCTGACGACAAAAAGCGTAAAAATCATCATATTCCAAACAACAGGAAATCCTTTAAAAAAGTTTTCTTTGGTTTTCATACTAGTATCTGCATAATAAATAGCAGATGAAATAACAATAATTGCACTCAATGAAAATGATAACCCTACCCCCATGAAACCACTTTGATAGAGTGCAAAGGCAGGAATTAAGACATAAGTCACGTAATCAATAATATTATCTAACAGCTCTCCAGACCATGTTGGAAGAACGTACTTAACATCAAGTTTGCGTGCAATTGGTCCATCTATACCATCAACGAGAAGAGCAAACCCAAGCCAACAGAACATAGCTGTCCATTCTTTTTGAGAGGCTGATATAAGAGAAAGAAACGCTAAAAATGATCCCGAAGCTGTTAGTAAATGAACGGAAAAGGCCTTTGCTTGTGGCATTGTTACTTTTTTATGGCGTAATAATTTAGCATTTGTTTTGATTTTCTTTGTTAATTTACGTTTCAAGGTTTTCTTATCCTCGTTTTTAAAGTCTTCAACCATCTATCAATACGCCATTTTTTAACGATGATATAACTCAGCATTTAAAAAAATCATAAAAAGGTTACTTTTTTATATCGCATTATTTATTACATACTATAATAATAGAAGAGCTTCATATAATAAAAAGAGAGAGATCATTTGGAAATGTTAAAATATTTTCTCAATGAATAAAGGTTCAAATCGTTGTGATATTTGAAAAGGAAGAGCATAAAGATATTGCTGTTATTGGTGCAGGTCCTGTCGGAATGTTAGCCGCGCTGAGTCTTGCACAGAAGGGGCTTTCTGTTTTTCTTGTTGGGCCCCCTGCTCATACAGATGAGTTACGGACAACGGCTCTTATGATGCCTGCAATACGCATGCTTCAAAAACTCAATATTTGGGATAATCTTCAAAAACATGCAGCTGCTTTATCGTCCATGAGAATTATAGATATAACTTCTAGAATTGTGCATGCTCCTACGGTGCATTTTTCTTCTACTGAAATTGGCGAAAAAGCTTTTGGCTATAATATACCTAATGTAAAATTGAACAGTGCTTTAGTCGACGCTGTTACACATACGCCCAATATTACAAGATTTGTTTCTGCAGCCAAATCTGTTCATCACACAAAAAACCATGTATGCATTATTCTTGCTGATCATAGAATTATTCAAGCACCACTTGTTGTTGCAGCTGATGGACGTCACTCTCTTACACGTGCCGCAGCAGGGATAAGTGTCAAACAGTGGAATTATCCCCAAAAAGCACTTGTTCTCAACTTTTCTCATGAGTTTTCTCATCAAAATACATCAACTGAATTTCATACAGAACACGGTCCATTTACACAGGTTCCACTACCAGGACGAAGATCTAGTCTTGTATGGGTTGTTCATCCTTCCCGCGCTGAGGAATTATTAAATATAGAACCAAAAACAATTGCAAAAATGATCGAAAACCAAATGCAATCAATGCTTGGAAAGCTAAGCTTAGAAACATCAATTCAAGCATGGCCGCTTTTCGGACTTCTTTCTCATCATTTTGCTGCTAATCGAACAATTTTAGTGGGTGAAGCCGCTCATGTTTTTCCCCCTATTGGGGCACAGGGATTGAATTTAGGATTCCGTGATGTCCAAACTTTAATTGATATTTTACCCAATAAAATATCCAATTCTAACTCTGAAATGATTGTTGCACATTATAACAAATGCCGCAAACCAGATATATTAATCCGAAGTGGAGCTGTTCATACACTGAACTCTGCTCTACTTTCTCATATGTTGCCTGTTCATATCATACGAAGCATTGGGCTTGGTTTGTTGCATAGTTTCCCACCATTACGTAATTTATTTATGCGCGAAGGAATGTATCCTGGTTATGGATTCAAGGAAATTATGCAAATATTTCCAACAAAATCATCAAAACAGCTCTACTAAGCAATAATGAATAATAACGTAAGATAAAAAATAATAAATTGTATTTTGAATCATATCTATTACTGATGTAAAAAATGTTTTTGTTCTTTCTAAGAAGTAACAAATTATATTAAAATAATTAATTATATTTATTGATTTATTTATAATAATAAAATGTTTAATTAATATAACTGTAAATTATTTTTTATTAAAAATTATTATATTATTTAGTATGTTGATATGAAATAAGAGAAAACTGAATTATAGACTACAAATTAAATTATAAAGATATCTTGCTAAATCATAGCTGTTAAATTTAGAACTATAAATAAAATGAAAAATAATACCGTTTTGAAAAATTTATTTCATTAAATTAATTTTAATAAGAAAATAAATAAAAACAGTTTTATTTAATCAATATATTTTCAAAAATTTTTATTGTTAAGTATAATATTAAAAATAAAATCATCTTTGGAACCTGTTAGTAACACAGAGGTTAATGAAGTGTTGTTTCAACAAATGGTAACAAGATGACACTAAATAATTTTTTGAAATTAAGTACTTTTTTTATAATGATTGCATGTGTCTCGTTGATAGTCACGACTTCAATAAGTGAAGTTTTTCACCTTCCTTATTGTCAAACCTTTACCTATAGCTCTACTCAAAAGGTCACTAAAATAGGTCAGAACTCATTTACTGCTTCACAAGTTAAAAATTGTCTTATGCAAAATGGTTTTGAGAATATTAAACGATTGCGCTTAGATGACAATGGTATCTGGCGTGCTTTAGTAAAATTTAAAAAGTCCCATTTTTTCGTATCCGTTGACTATTCAGGAACAGTTAGCATTCAAAATGAAAGAAAAGAATATGATTGATTTAAAAACTTACAGCAACGTTTCTTTTCACAGCTGTAAGAAAAAAAAATTAAAAAAGTACTGCCATTCTATTAAAGAATTTTCTTTCATTGGCGGTTTAAATGGTAGCATATCAGGAGCTATCGCGGCAACTCTTGCAGCTTATGGTTATATTGCTCTTCCAGGATTTGGTCCAGTTATCGCAATGGGTATAGGAGTAGCACTTTCTTCCGGAATAATAATAGGAGCACTGATAGGATCAGGAATGGGAGGGAGTGTCGGTATATGCTGTATTTTATTGGGAAATTTATATGAATCATAATAATTTTTTCTCTTATAAATTTCATAATGAATAGAAATTTCTCGTCATTTTTTCTATGAAAAACAATTAAATCATCAACAAATTATATGTTCTTTTTTTGATGAAACGATCATCATATTATAAATGAAATAATAGCTAACTTACTAAAATTCCTTATTTAATTTCTTATTATACCTCAAAAAGTAGATTTTTTAAAAGCATCTCTTGAAGAAATGTAAGTGAGATATAATTATCCATCCATAAAAGCTGTATTTTTTATAGATCAAAAAATAAAAGTTATGTTCAGAAATATATATAAACACACTTTAATTTATTTGCTCTTTCTAATAACAGAATATTTCTATGTAAATTATTTTTCTTAAAGTTAAATTTAAGACATTTATATAATATATCATTAATATAGATTGTTATTTATAGACAACAATATATTAAAATATAAGTATAAAGGTATTTTATGAAAAAAATATTATTATCATTATTGTTTTTTATGGCATTTTTAATTCATAAAAATTCTGCATTAGCACTATCAAAACAAGTAAATATTTATAAATTAGAATATAACAATTCCAAAAAGGCTATTGGTAGCATTAAAATTGAAGAAACCACATACGGTTTGATTTTCATCCCTAATTTATCTACTTTATCAGAAGGAATGCATGGTTTTCATGTACATGTAAATCCTTCATGTGATACAAAAGATGGCATAATTGGTGGAAGCGCAGGTGGACATTATGATCCGGAACATACCGGAAAACATTTAGGACCTTATAATGTCAATGGTCATCTTGGTGATTTACCAGCACTTTATGTTGATAAGCAGGGATATGCCATAATGAGCGTTCTTGCTCCACGATTAAAAAAAATCTCTGAAATTAAAGGGCGCTCTTTAGTCATTCATTTAGGGGCTGATAATCAATCAGATAAACCATTACCGCTTGGCGGAGGTGGTGCACGTTTAGCGTGCGGTATTATTGAAAAATAAAGAGAGTATTGTGGCAGACTGCGACAGTACACACTTCCTTTACCATAAGGTGTGAAAGAAATTTATTTTTTAAATCTATTTCAAGAAATTGAGTAAACTATGTGAATATTTTATAAAATTAATGTTTTTTTGACTGTTTACTTCGGATAACAAAAAGCTTAGTAATCATCAAAACGAACAGCAATGGAAATTAAAGAAATAGTAGTGTAAATTCTCCGTAAGAAGACTTCAATATGAGGAAGTAATATTTTCTATGCTTGATGTAAACAAAGCAAAAAAGTCGAATTTCACCCTCTATAATAGCAAATTTATAATAAATTATAATCATTAAGTCTAGTATCTAATAGAATCACGCTCAATGCACAAAATAGAACAGGCTTAAAACAGAATTTTTACTCTTCCCTACTCAACCCTACTCATGAGGTACGTGAGAAAAATTTTAATTGATACAATATCAATATGAGATGGTTTGAAAGGATTGAATACTAGGATATTCATTCCCCTCATTTAAGTTTAAAGACTAATTATCATTAGTAAATCAACATATTATACCAATATAATAAGACAAATAAAATAGTTAGAGTAATTTTCATCATTCTGAAAAAAGGCTTTTAAACAATAGAGTCTTTTTAAAAATACCCCTCATAGATACATATGATCCCAATCTAGAGGACGCATCTCACCAGTTTGATAAAATTGACGAATGAGCTTAATATAATCAAGAAAATCTTTGTTTTCCTTCACTAATCTATTAGCAGTATCCCAATCAATATCACTACGTTCTTTGGCAGGAATTAAGATCTCACTCTCGGAAGAGTTTTCCTTATTAAGTCTTATAAATCCAATTCCATGCAAACTTGAAAGCATCCGAAGCTCTTTTAATGTATCAACTCCTTCAATTTCACTAGCAACTAAATAACTCAAATTAGCCCATGAAGAATTACTAACTGTTTGAAAAAATGCTTTTCGTAAATTTGAACGATTGATGAGAATTTTTACTTCAAAAGACCAAAGCTTTGTCTTTTTATCAAAATATTGCAAAACACAGTCTTTGATTTCACGATTCCATTCCTTGCTTAAATCTTGCATCCCTACGAGATCTGGATAAAGCCATTTATTTCCGCCTGCACCATGTTTATTACGAGAACATTTCTCATTAATGCGCTTGCTATAAACTGCAAGCTCTGACCATAAAAATTTAGATAATAATGGATAAAGATCATGCTCTTTAACAGAGCCATCTTCTGTTCTACTCTTTGCATTGTCCTCTATTGCATCAATTTCAGCATTATCTGTTTGTTCAGTAAAATAATATTGTCTCGGTCGTCCTTCAGTGGTTTTAATTTCTGAATAACGCTTTTGTAACTGAGGGCGTTTTTCCCCTATTTCAGCAACAATTTGCTGAATAAGAGCCGCATCACTATTAAGGGGAGTGATTATTGCCGTTGAATTCTTTTGTTTTTGACGGCATTTTTCTGGGTAATTTTCAAATATCCATTGAGCAATTTCTCGAGCTGTAAACTTTTTTGTCGGGTTTTTCTTTAAAAAATTAAAAACAGTGTTTGTTAAATTTAAAGTCATATGAAAAACTCCCCCTTTTATCCTCTGGGTATTTCATTATATTCAGGCGTTTTAAATGAAAGAACAATAAACTGTTTAAGTTTTTTAAAAAAAGAACATTTATCAATTACTCAATAAAATTAAAATATTTTTTTTAATTTATGACTATAACTCAAAGATCTTTTTACATAACGAAAATAAGATTGTACTTTTATAAAAAAGTATAAATGTGCTACAAATCCCCATACAAAAGCATAATCTTGTATAACTTTGCTATACATTTTTCCTTTTATTTTAACGTCGTTAGAAAAAAGTTAAAAATAATTATTCAAACATTTGATTGAATCTCACATCCGTCA
Source organism: Bartonella sp. AP19HLJMH (assembly GCF_042196245.1). Lineage (NCBI taxonomy): Bacteria > Pseudomonadati > Pseudomonadota > Alphaproteobacteria > Hyphomicrobiales > Bartonellaceae > Bartonella > Bartonella sp. AP19HLJMH. Next base: position 61,920 of record NZ_JBHIPX010000005.1, on the reverse strand, counting down.
ATTAAAAAAACTTATGTGTTTTATTTTTGAAGCAAAAAGTTATGAGCTCTCAAGTATAGATTCTGAAATGGTAAACTCTGCACACAAACCTTCAAAACTACTATTTGCTTTAATAGCATCATGGGGAATAAGAGCATAATACCATTTTTTATCGCCATAAGTCGCCGCATAGCGCGTTGCATGACAACACCATTGAACTGCAGCTTCTCTCTTTTTTAAAACAATAGGATTTTGCATTTCAGAGGCTTTTTTAGGCTCACAAAGATATTTGGCATCCTTCGTTTCTACAACAAAGTCTGGTTCATAGATTGATCCTTTATCATATTCTATTCTGAAAAAACCTCGAGCGGGTTTCATCCATTTCAATACTTTTGCATCATCCTCTAATATTTGGGCAAATCGTAATTCCCCTTCTACTGAATCAAACTTTTGTAAAGGATAACAGCATTTTCTAAAGCCGCTGAATACAAGTTTTTTAATATCGCTTTTAATGGCAGGAATATTACGAAAATCAAGAGGAGACGTCCCTTGCGGCAACACATAATGGATAGGTTGTAAAATTGTAAAACCTCGTGTAACTTTAACCGCATAATCTTTTTGCGTTTCCCATTGATGTTCTCTTAATTGCGCAACAATAAAACTAGTAAGCTTGTGCTGATAGTGAATTAATACGTTCTCAACAGCTGTATCATTGGGTAAATAAGATCGGAAATGTTCTACTATCTGACTAGCTAATTTTCGTAATAAGAGCGTATGGTTATCATAATCGACAAAGTCATTATCAATCAAACCACGAATGATGTAGTTTTCAAGATAAGGCTCTTTGACATATTCATTCTTAGATGTGAGAAAAATGCTTTTATGGGTACGCAATTCTCGAATTAAAAGTTCTTTACTAACAGGTTGAAAATTTAAGTTTTCTAAATTTTCCAAATCAAAATCATAAAAACCATAAGTAACATCACGCGAAGGAATGAGTATAATATTTGGAATATCTATTATCAGTTCTGTTAATTGTTTTGTCAGAATTGTCACCACTTTTGATACAAGAGACTTTTGTGATGAAGGCTTAATATTCATAACTTTATTAGCAATTTTTTCTTGTATCTGTGCAGAACAAAGCATTTGAGAACTTGGCAATTTATCATTCTCTTTGATAAGATCCCACGCGATCGCTGCAATATCTTGCTCTTCAGGTGTTAATGTAGGGGAATCTGTATGACGTAATATGATACCTTGTAAATCAGAAGATGCTCCATTTATATCGGAATTACGTATTACCATCGTTTGCATCAATAAAGCTTCTACTTGACTTGGAACTGTCACTATATCGGTCTTTTCAAAGGGGATATTCCCTCCTGTTCCAATCTCAATATGCTTTTTTATAATTGAGTTTGGATCGTTTGCACGATCAATAATATCTTGAAAACGATCATGCGCAATAATTGTTAAACGATCAATAGCTTCCACGCCTGTTCTATACCCATAAGGCAAACGCAATCCACGCCCAATTGTTTGCTCTGTTAAAATTTCTGAAGCCGATGCACGCAACGGTACAATAGTATAGAGATTCGTAACATCCCACCCCTCCTTTAATTTATTAACGTGAATAACAATTTCTGTTGAGTCATGAGAATCTTCAATTGCAATCAGCTTTTGAATATTTTGATCTTCTTCTATATTCGACTGTTTTGTATGAATCTCTATAACTTTTCCCTTATAAGCTCCTGCAAAAAAATCATCTGATTCCAATAAATCACGCAATTTCTGTGCATGATTTGTATCTTGAGCGACAACTAAAATAAAAGGCTTAACGAACTTTTTGTTATAATCTTTTGCATAGACAATTAAATCAGCTTTCACGTTTTCATGGGCATGAATTGCATCTTGTAATTTGATATGTTCTAATTGTTCAGATGTATAATTTTGAGGTTGAAAATCTTTACGTGTAGCAACAGCAGGCTCTTTTACAAAACCATCTCTCATAGCCTCTGCAAGTGAATAACTATAGACAACATTTTTAAAATCTACGGGTTTTGCACCTATTGTTTTTGGTGTCGCTGTAAGCTCTATTCCTAAAACAGGTTTTAACTCATTAATTGCTGCCGCACCAGCAGAAGCTCGATAACGATGTGCTTCATCCATTAACAAAACTAAATCAGGAAGATTTGCGAGATAATCAAAATAACTTTCACCAATCGTTTCTTGTAAGCGTTTAATTCGCGGAATACTAGATTTTAGTGCGCCTTTTTTATTATCCGTTGTATTAATTTTAGAAATATTAAAAATATTGATAAAGGCCGTATCTCCATTCTCAAACAAACGCTTTTGTCCTTGAATATGGTGTTCATCAACGCGAATACCTTTACCACTTTCATAATCTTCACCTGTAATAATAACGGGTCTATTGGCAATAAATTCACTCATTCCACTGAAAACATACTTCGGACTTTGGGGACTAAAATCCTGTTTTAACTTTTCATAAATAGTCAAATTTGGCGCTAAAACAAAAAAATGGCGACTACGACCTGTTAAATAAAGATAGCTGATAAAAGCCCCCATAAGTCGCGTTTTCCCAACACCCGTTGCTAAAGCAAAACAAAAAGAGGGAAAGTTTCGTTCAAAATCTTGTACAGAAGGATAAAGATTTTTTATCACTTCTAACTCTGCAACCAAATCAGCATTTTTAGAAAGCTCTATATTTTCTAAGATTTTTACCAAAATATTTAAAGATTCACGTTGAGGATCACGCAACGATAAGCGAGCAGAAATCCTTTTTTCAACAGTGTTCATGAAAAACTCCGCTTTTTATATATTATTCAAATAGATCTAATTCTGCTTGCGCAATATCTTTATTTTTGCTGTTTTCTTTTACCACAATTACTGGTTCAAGATTAGCTACATTTAAACTGTAATCGTCCCTTCCCCATTCGCATTTTTCTAATATTGCACGGGGGATTTTAGTGAGTGTCAGATTTTCAAAGGATGCTGATTTTGTATCAAAGGCTGTACCACAAATCAGCAACGTGCGATGAGAGCCTACCTCTTCACTCATTATACGGAGTTGTTCATGGGTCATAGCGCTTGTTGTGACATAAATATAATCTGTTTCGGTTGAATACCCTTGCATCCAATAATGATTTTCATTAGGTGCATAGGTAAATCCCATATGTTTGCACATTGCTTCTGAAAGCATCGCAGCATTATATTCGCGACTAATAATCCATTGTCCCCATGGATCTTTTTGCAACAGAGAAGGTGCAAGGCGATAATAACGGAATCCACCGCCACCTTGCCAATTGACACTTTTGGAAATTCCCCCTTGATCAGTTCCATCAATGACTTGTTTTAAACGAGGGATAATGTGGGTGTGACAATGCTCACCAAGTTCAATCATAATCCACTTCCTTCCCATTTTATGGGCAACAGCACCGGTTGTGCCAGAACCAGCAAAAGAATCCAGTACAAGATCACCGGGATTAGTGGCAAGTTGAATAATGCGTTCCATTAAACGTTCCGGTTTAGGAGTTGTAAAGACACTATCAGAATTGAAGACTTTGGCTTCTTTTTTTGCATCTTGATTATGGCCAACTTCCTGATAAGGCCAAATGGTCATTGAAACCATACCATTTTTTACCTCTGATAAAAAACGTTTCATAGAAGGAACATTACTTCCTGTTGGACCAAACCAAACACGATTATCTTCTAATAGCTTAGCAAATTTTTGTTTACTAACGCGCCAACTCGTTCCAGCAGGAGGCATCACACTGCGCCCAGAAGGCGTAACAATTTCATAAACATCTTTTAAATTCATAGTCTTAACTGAAAGATTATCTGATTTCCAAGGACCGCGAGGATCATTATCAGGATTTTTATAGCGCGCATCCATATCGCTTGAACGAGGAAGCAATTGTGGGCGCCAAATCGTTTTATCTTTAGCATAAACCATTATAAAATCATGATTATCAGAAAGCCATTTTGTATCATTTTGTGGAGCATATTTCTTTTGCCAAATAATATTGTTGATGAAATTTTGGCGACCAAAAATTTCATCCATCATCACTTTAAGATAGGCTTGTTCATCATCATCAATTGATATCCAGATACTTCCATCATCCGCCAGTAAATGATGTAACAATTCTAGTCTGTCTCTCATAAGGCTGAGCCATATGGAATGCTCTAAACCATCTTCATAATGTTCAAAGGCATTGCCTGTATTATAAGGCGGATCGATATAGATACATTTTACCTTCCCCATATATTCTTGTTCAAGCGCTTTGAGTGCGAGCAAATTGTCACCAAAAATAAGTTTATTATCAAAAATATCTTGGGATGATATTCGATGCGAAGCGTGATAAGATTTTTCAAGATCTTCTAATAAGATACGAGGCTCTAGTTTTGGGCGTTTTTCTTTTCCAATCCAAGTGAGTTCTAGTTTTTGTTTATTATAACTCATGCGATCGTCCTTAAATTCAAATGCTTGTGAAAAGTAAACAGCTTATTCATGAATGGCTAAATTAGAGTCTCTTAACAATACTTTTAGTACCATCCGACAGCAATTTGAGCTTCTTCTGACATACAATCAGGTGTCCATGGTGGATCAAAAGTCATAGTGACTTCAACATACGAAACCCCTTCAACTGCATTGACTGCATTTTCTACCCACCCCGGCATTTCACCAGCAACAGGGCATCCCGGTGCTGTAAGAGTCATTTCAATTTTTACTGAACGATCATCTTCAATATCAATACGATAAATCAGTCCTAGCTCATAAATATCAGCAGGAATCTCTGGGTCATAAACTGTTTTGAGAGCAGCAATAATATCATTTGTCATACGATCAATTTCGTCTGCTGGAATTGCTGATATGTAAGATTTTTTATTTTCGCTTACAGTTTCAACGGATTCTGTAGAATGACGCTCTTCAATTGATTCAGCCATTAAAAAATGTCCTTGTTTCTTGCAATGCTTCTACTAATTGATCTATATCCTCTTGAGTGTTATACATGGCTAACGATGCGCGGCAAATAGATGTTAGACCAAAGCGCTGTAATAAAGGCTGTGCACAATGAGTTCCCGCACGTATCGCAACCCCTTTTCTATCAATAAACATAGCGATATCATGGGCGTGAATCCCTTCAATTGTAAATGATATAATAGCTCCTTTATTGGGAGAATGACCATAAATACGCAATGACTCAACCATTTTAAGTTTTTCCTGCGCATAAGCTAAAAGGGACCTCTCATGGGCATGAATCGTGCTACGACCTTTCTCTTGTATATAATCAATAGCCGCAGTTAATCCAATAGCTTCAACGATAGGAGGAGTGCCTGCTTCAAAACGGTAAGGAGGAGCATTATAAAAAACCTTATCGGTTGTTACCTCCTCGATCATTTCCCCTCCCCCTTGAAAAGGACGCATTTCTTCTAATCTATCTTCTTTACCATACAAAACACCAATACCAGTGGGTCCATAAAGCTTATGACCTGTAAAGACATACCAATCACAATCGAGATCTTGCACATCAACGGTTAAATGTACTGCTCCTTGAGAACCATCAACAAGAACCGGAATAGAATTTTGATGTGCTAGTTTAATAATCTCTTTAACAGGAGGCACCGTTCCTAATATATTGGACATATGCGTTATAGCAACAAGCCGCGTTTTTTCGCTTAAAGCCTTTTGGAAATCTTCAATGTGCAGAACACCATTTTCATCGACAGGAACAAAAATAAGTTTTACACCTTTTTGTTCACGGAGAAAATGCCAAGGAATAATATTTGAATGATGTTCCATGATCGTTAGAACAATCTCATCACCTTCTTTGAGTTTTGGCATCGCCCAACCATAAGCAACAGTATTAATAGCTTCTGTTGCATTTTTCGTAAAAACAATTTCTTCAGCTTTTTGAGCATTTAGAAAAACACGAACGGTTTCACGAGAATTTTCATAGGATTGTGTTGCTATATTGGCTAAAAAATACATTCCCCTATGCACATTAGCATAACTATAGTGATAATAATTATTCATTGCATTGAGTACTGACATTGGTTTTTGGGCAGAAGCACTACTATCAAGATATGCTAATCGCTTTCCATAAACTTGATGGTGCAAAATAGGAAAATCACGCCGAATTTCTTCGACATTATAAGTAAATGTTTGTACGTTATTTTCCATTTTTTCTACCTTAAACATTTTTTTCAAGCCATTTACTAATGATATTATCCAAAACGATTTGAATATTATCTTGCTTGATGTCATCAATGAGCTCAGAGATAAATCCTTTAATCAAAAGTGCACGCGCCGTTTTAAATGGGATACCACGTGTCATAAGATAAAAAAGATAATCATGATTAATATTAGCAACTGTTGCACCATGACCACATGCAACATCATCAGCAAAAATCTCCAGTTCAGGCTTTGCATTAAATTCTGCATCATCTGAAAGAATAAGGCTATTACAAGCCATGCGTGCATCTGTTTTTTGCGCTTTTTGAGAAACACGTATTATTCCTTGGAAAACACCAACAGCTTTATCTGTAACCACATTGCGTATAATTTCGGTTGATGTTGATTTTTCTTCCACGTGACGAACAGTCATTGTAAGATCACTATGTGTTTGTCCTGATAATAAATTTATGACGCGTAATTGAAAATCAGATTCTTCTCCCTGTAATTCAATATCGATTTCTTGGCGATTTAATTGACTCCCTATATTAATGACATAAAGTGATAACTTCGCTCTTTGATCAAGGACAGCACAAAATCGACCAAATTGTGTAGAATTAAAATCACGATTGCGAATGAGAATCCACGTAACATCACTATCAGCAGCAACATTTAATGAAAATATTGAACTGACAAAGGTATCTTTATCATTGCCAACCTGATGTTCAATAAACATAACTTGACTATTTTTATCAACTTTTATATCCGAAAAAATATGAGATTGTCCCCCCATTTGTATATTTTGTAATTCAATGGGGATATTTAACTTTGTATTTTCAGGGATGTGAAAAAGCCAACCATCTGTAACAAAAGCTGTATTTAACTGTCCAATAAAATCTTCATCAGAAATGTTTTGATTTATCTGTACAGAATTATCTTCTAATGCGTCTGAAAGGCGTTTTACTGCAATGTTGTCTACCTTTGACTCTATCGATGTTTTTCCATTGTTTATGGAGAAAACAGCACTTTCTGAAAGCAATGCATCAACCAATTGATTGTCTTGAACTTTTGAAAAATTGCTAATAGACTTCAGTAAGGTACGCAGATTGGTATAATGCCAACTTTCGATTTTACGGGAAGGAAGCCGTGTCGTTTGAAACTGCTCAATAGTTTTCTTGCGGATTTCCTGTACAGCTTTATCACCAGGTAAGTGGTTTACATACTGATTGAAATTACTGAGTATATTTTCTTCAACCGCTAACAAGTTTTGCTGTGCATTCATATTTAATAACCTCAAACCGCTTCCCTAATAAGATCAGCATACCCATTTTGCTCTAAATAAAGCGCTAAGGATTTATCACCGCTTTTGATAATTTGTCCTTTATAAAGAACATGTACCGTATCAGGAATAATATAATTAAGCAGCCGTTGATAATGGGTAATCACCAAAAATGAACGTTTTGAATCCCGAAGTTTATTAACACCATCTGCAACAATTTTTAGTGCATCAATATCTAAGCCAGAATCCGTTTCATCTAAAATGCAAAGTGTAGGTTCAAGAAGTGCCATTTGTAAAATTTCAGCGCGTTTTTTTTCTCCACCTGAAAAACCTACATTTAATGGACGCTTTAGCATATCCATATCTATTTCAAGTTTGACTGAAACTTCTTTAACACATTTTATAAATTCAGGAATTTTAAGTTCTTCGTCACCTCGCGCTTTGCGTTGAGAATTCATCGCAACTTTTAAAAATTCCATTGTTGCTACCCCTGGTATTTCCATTGGATATTGAAATGCAAGAAAAACACCATATGCAGCACGTTCTGCTGGATCCATTTCTAAAAGTGATTGTCCATTATAGAGAATATCTCCTTCTGTTATTTCATAATCATCACGACCAGCAAGCAAATAAGATAAAGTTGATTTTCCGGCTCCATTTTGTCCCATGATAGCGGCAACTTCTCCATCTTGAACTGTCAAGTTTAAACCACGAATAATTTCTGTATCGGTTTCAGCAATACGGGCGTGCAAATTTTTGATCTCTAACATAATTTAATCCTGTTTTGGCTGTTTTTCAGATATCAATGCGTATTATTTTACCTTAGCATCCATCTACTTTTGTAATTACCATAGAGGTCATTTTTAGCATTATGTGCTACCGTTACAGCCTTTTTACATAAAGTCTTCTATTTATTTAATTAAATAAAATTATCCAACACTACCTTCAAGGCTAATACTAATAAGCTTTTGTGCTTCGACAGCAAATTCCATGGGAAGTTTTTGAATGACCTCTTTTACAAAACCATTTACAATTAATGCGATAGCTTCTTCTTCGGGAATTCCTCTTTGCATAACATAAAAAAGTTGGTCATCAGAAATTTTTGATGTTGTGGCTTCATGTTCAAACTGAGCTGTTGCATTTTTTGCTTCAATATAAGGAACTGTATGCGCACCACAATCATTCCCGATTAACAAACTATCACATTGCGTAAAGTTACGCGCATTTTGTGCTTTTCGATGCGCTGTGACTTGTCCTCGATACGTGTTATTTGAAAAACCTGCAGAAATACCTTTGGAAATAATGCGACTGGAAGTATTTTTTCCCAAATGAATCATTTTTGTACCGGAATCAATTTGTTGATAACCGTTTGCAACGGCAATAGAATAAAATTCTCCACGCGCATTATTACCACGGAGTAAGCAGGATGGATATTTCCAAGTAATCGCAGAACCAGTCTCAACTTGTGTCCATGAAATTTTAGAGCTATCACCTCGACAATCTCCACGCTTCGTCACAAAATTATAAATACCGCCCTTTCCATCTTTATCGCCAGGATACCAGTTTTGTACTGTAGAATATTTAATCTCTGCATTTTCAAGGGCAATAAGCTCAACAACAGCAGCATGAAGTTGGTTTTCATCACGTTGGGGTGCTGTACACCCTTCAAGATAAGAAACATAGGAATCTTCAGCGGCGATAATCAATGTTCGTTCAAATTGGCCAGTGTTGCGTTCATTAATCCTAAAATAAGTTGAAAGCTCCATAGGACAACGAACCCCTTTAGGAATATAAACAAATGAACCATCTGTAAAGACAGCTGCATTTAAGGCCGCATAATAATTATCACTTATAGGTACAACTGTTCCTAAATATTCTTTAATAAGCTCAGAATGTTCAATAATCGCCTCTGAAATAGAACAAAAAATCACACCAGCACGTGCCAGCTCTTTTTTGAATGTTGTTACAACAGAAACAGAATCAAAGACTGCATCAACAGCCACCTGCCCCGATACAGACATACTGTCATCAAAAGTGGAGGGATCAGACTGTTTTCTTACTCCTGCCAAAATCTCTTGTTCTTTAAGGGGAATGCCAAGTTTTTCGTACGTTGCTAATAACTCAGGATCCACTTCATCCAAAGATTTTGGTCCTGTATGATTTTTTGGAGCAGCATAATAATAAAGCTCCTGAAAATCAATTTTAGGATATTCAAGACGCGCCCAATGAGGCTCTTGCATTGTCAGCCAACGGCGGTAAGCTTTTAAGCGCCATGTTAGCATCCATTCAGGCTCATTTTTTTTAGCGGAAATAAATTTGATAATATCCTCATTTAAGCCTTTTGGAGCTTTATCGGTTTCAATATTGGTTTCAAAACCATATTTATATTGGTCAACATCTATTTCACGTACTTGGCGTATCGTTTCTTGTACTGCCGGCATAAATTTTCTCCATTTTTTGGCGTCAAAAACCGGTAACTAAAGTCTTGTTTTTTACAAGATTAAAGTAAGCAAGTTATCTCCTAGGCTATAGGTAAAGTGCAAAAATTTCAATCAAACTTATTTTATTTTTAAAATAATTCTAATTTTTATAACTTTCTGATGATAAATCTTCCCCTTTTTTCCTGCTTATAATTTGAGAAAAAAACGACAGAAAATCATCGATATCTTCAGAAGTTGTGCCACGTCCTAGCGAAATGCGAATGGCACCATTTGGAACATGATACCCCATTGCCTCCAACACTTTGCTTTGTTTTACTTTTCCCGAAGAACAGGCAGAGCCGGATGATAAAGAAAACCCTTCTAAATCAAAAGCAATTTGCATCGTTTCAGCTTTTATATTTTTCACGGTAAAGTAAGTTGTATTTGGCAAACGTTGAACTCTTTTGCCAAAAATCTCAACATTTTTACTTATTTTTTGTAGTCCAGCTTCTAATTTATTGCGTAAATATATTAACTGTTTTATTTCCTCCTGTGTGAAGCAATCAGTCATTGCTGCCCCAAAAGCAGCAATAAGGGGCAATGCTTCTGTTCCTCCACGGAGACCTTTTTCTTGTCCTCCCCCAATAATAAGAGGGTGTGGCATGAGAAGATTACCACATGAAACAAAAGCACCGATTCCTTTAGGACCGCCAACTTTATGTGCAGACAGTATAAAAAAGTCTCCTCCTAGCTGATGAATATCCACAAAATTTTTATCTACATATTGTGTCAAATCAACTATAAGAGTGCCTCCTAAATCCCGAACAATAGCGGCGATTTCTGTTAACGGTTGAATAACACCCGTTTCACTATTTGCAGCTTGAATAGCAACAAGAGGTAAACCTTTTGTTTTATCGTGAACCGTTAAGAGTGATGTTAATTTATCTTGTTGTATGAGCCCATCTTGATCAACATCAATGACGCTTATCAATTCTTTAGAAAAACGTCCTCCCTCTGCAACAGAGGGATGTTCAGTCGCTCCAAGGTAAAGATGAGAAAATTTAACTTTTGCTTTCCCCATATTGTAAAAAGGTGTTAACAAAGTCATTGCGGCTTCACTCGCACCAGAGGTAAATACCACGTGATCTGGATCTGTTTTAAGATTTTCAGCGATTTGCCGACGGGCCTTTTGCAACAAAGTTTTAGCGGCACGCCCTTCCTTATGAACCGATGATGGATTACCAAATATCTCTAAAGATTCCAGTAACGCTATCCTTGCCACTTTTTTGAGTGGTGTTGTTGCGTTATGATCAAAATATCGGCGTTTTATAACCATTTTACATCGCAATCATTAATCTTATGAATTGATTAAAAAAATAGCGCAATTTTCTTGAAAAGTGCACTAAAAAAAGAATATCTAATAATTATTTAAGAGATTCTATGGTAAAAGTCGACCAGGGTCAAAGAGAGCCTTTTATTGCATTAAGGAGCATTTTATGCCAGAAATTATTTTTAACGGTCCTGCGGGTCGGCTCGAAGGGCGTTATCAACCTTCACAACAAAAAAATGCACCCATTGCGATCATCTTGCATCCTCATCCCCAATTTGGTGGAACTATGAATCATAAAATTGTCTATGACCTTTTTTATATGTTCCAACAACGTGGCTTTACAACTTTACGTTTTAACTTTCGTGGTATTGGTCGTAGTCAGGGTGAATTTGATTATGGAATAGGAGAACTTTCAGATGCTGCTGCTGCTCTCGATTGGGTTCAAACACAACATCCAGACTCTAAAAATTGTTGGGTAGCAGGATACTCATTTGGAGCATGGATTGGTATGCAGCTTTTAATGCGCCGACCGGAAATTGAGGGATTTATCTCAGTTGCCCCTCAGCCTAATGTTTATGACTTTTCATTTCTTGCACCTTGTCCCTCTTCTGGACTTATCATTCATGGCGGTATCGATAAAGTTGCCCCTCCAAAAGATGTTCAAATACTTGTCGATAAATTAAAAACACAAAAAGGTATCATCATTACACAAGAAATATTGGAAGAAGCTAATCACTTTTTCAGTGGATGTCATGAAGAACTTATTGAACGATGTGCCCACTATTTGGATAACCATATCTCCAATGAACTTCTCGCTCCTCCTCCTGAAATACTTTCACTAACTTAGGAACATACGATAGATTTATAAAAAATTAGCAAAAATCGTCTCTGATCATAACAAAGTAATTTTTTTAGTCTGCATTTAAAACTTTTCTAAATTTTATTTCAGGATAGAAATGAGAATAACAGAATACCTTTTTTCTCTTACTAAGAAGTCTCTTTTTTAGCGTATAAAGATAATAATACCTGTATTATTATCTTTATACTACCAATATGTCTCTTTCTCTTGTGAGGTGTGCGTCAGTTATGATAGATAACGCATTAATAATTCGTTATATAATCGCCTATTATATAAAATAATGCACTCTTAAATTAGGAAATTAAATCTGTGTTTGCCTTTAAATCTGATTTTTTACACATTATGAGCGAACGTGGTTTTATCCACCAAATTTCAGATGAAAAAGGCTTAGATGATCTTTTTTCAAAAGAAACTGTAAGCGCTTATACTGGATTTGATCCAACAGCATCGAGTTTACATGCTGGAAGTCTTCTTCAGATTATGATGCTTTATTGGTTACAAAAAACGGGTCATCGCCCCATTGCTTTAATGGGTGGAGGAACCGGATTGATTGGTGATCCTTCTTTCAAAGACGAAGCACGACGCCTTCTGACACAAGATGATATTGCTGCAAATATTGATGGGATTAAAAAGGTATTTGCTAACTATTTGACATTCGGTGACCGAGAAACCGATGCTTGTATTGTGAATAATGCTGAATGGTTATGCAATTTAAACTACTTAGAATTTTTGCGTGATGTAGGAAAGCATTTTTCTGTCAACCGTATGTTGTCATTTGATTCTGTCAGACTCAGACTTGAGCGTGAGCACTCTTTGTCATTCTTAGAGTTTAATTATATGATTCTGCAAGCTTATGACTTTGTTGAACTTTATAAACGTTATGGGTTGCGTATGCAAATGGGGGGCTCTGATCAGTGGGGCAACATTATTAACGGAATCGAATTAGGACATCGTTTAGGAACACCGCAATTATATGCGTTAACATCACCATTGCTGACAACCTCTTCCGGTGCCAAAATGGGTAAATCATTGAATGGGGCTGTATGGCTAAATGCGGATAAACTTTCACCTTATCAATTTTGGCAATACTGGCGCAATACAGAAGATGCTGATGTAACACGATTTCTAAAGCTCTATACTCCATTGCCGATGGATGAGATTCTTAAACTTTCTCTATTACAAGGAACTGAAATTAACGAAGCAAAAAAAATTCTTGCAACAGAAATTACAGCAATGTTGCATGGACGTGTTCTTGCTGATGCAGCAGCAGAAACGGCTCGCAAGACGTTTGAAGAAAAAACTCTGGGAGAAAATCTTCCAACTGTTGAAATTAATGCCTCAGAATTAAAAAAAGGTGTTGGATTGCTCACTCTTTTAGTACAAGCAGGACTCGCTAGATCTAATAGTGAGGCACGCCGACACGTTCAAGGTGGAGGTGTCCGTGTAAATGATCAAATTATTGAGGATGAAACACATCTTATTATTGAAGGGGATGTCAGTGCAGAAGGAACCATTAAACTTTCTTTTGGTAAGAAAAAACATGTTGTGATGAAACCAGTATAATCTTTTGCTGTTTTGTTTATGTTGTTCACGTCGAGCTTGTTCTTTCAATTCAATCGTTGTGATAGGGCAAATTTTGTTAGGGAAATAAAAGTCTCTTCAAAACGATAAAATTCTAGAGAGTTGAATAGTTCTTTTCTTCTGTGTACTCTGATATTTTATACCTGTTACACAAAAAAGAAAGATGAAAACAATGACAAGACCAATGAAAGGTGCTCTTGCTCCTGATTTTACTTTGCCGCGCGATGGAGGAGAGACAGTGTGTCTTTCTGACTTTAAAGGAAAGCCTGTTGTTTTATATTTTTATCCAAAAGATGACACCAGTGGTTGCACAAGTGAAGCACTTGATTTCACAAAATTAAAGATGAAATTTGATGAAATCGGTGTTTCTGTTATTGGAATCTCTCCAGATAATGTAAAAAAACATGATAAATTTAAAATAAAACATGAACTTGATGTCATCTTGGTTTCTGATGAAGAAAAAACGACCCTCGAAGCTTATGGTGTTTGGGTTGAGAAAAGCATGTATGGACGCAAATATATGGGAGTTGAACGGAGCACTTTTTTAATTGATGCAAATGGAATAATAGCAGAAGAATGGCGCAAAGTAAGCGTATCTGGGCATGCTGAAAATGTTTTAGCTACTGCAACACTTTTATATCATAATGGTAACTTGTAAATTGAGTGTTTGATTTACCTTCAAAAGCAAAAGTTATTCTCCCTAATTGATTTTAGTTTTTCAACGGATTCAATTTTTACAATATATTGATTTATAAGGATAATGAATTGTTTTACATTTATATTAGTCCCCCGAATATCGCAAAATTTTCTGATTTCAGATTCTTCCTATCACTTGCAATATCATAAGCAGAATTAGCGTGTGAGAAAAAGTTGAAGAAAGGAACAAGAAAATCCCCCTTTAAACCTTTAAAGTATCAAAGGCTATATAACATCACAGCATCCATGAAACGAACAGCTTAAGAAAAAATCTACATGGCTTGAAGGAAGGATATATAATTAACGAATATCCTCAATTTCTTTGTCTTGTCCATAAATACGCCGTGCGAGTGCTGCCTCTATAAATGCATCTAAATTACCATTAAGTACGGATTGTGGATCCGTATTTTCAATTCCTGTACGCAAATCTTTGACAAGCTGATAGGGTTGAAGAACATAAGATCTAATTTGATGCCCCCATCCAATTTCTGTTTTAGAAGATTCAGCAGCATTGGTTTCTTCTTCTCTTTTTTTAAGCTCTTCTTCATAAAGCCGTGCACGCAACATCGACCAAGCCGTAGCGCGATTTTTATGTTGAGAACGCTCTGTTTGACATTGAACAACAATACCCGTTTTTATATGTGTGATGCGAACAGCAGAATCTGTCGTGTTAACATGTTGTCCTCCTGCTCCAGATGCACGATATGTATCAATACGCACATCTGCCTCTGAAACATCAACTTCAATATTGTCATCAATAACTGGATAAACCCAAATGCTCGCAAAAGAGGTATGGCGCTTTGCATTCGAATCAAATGGAGAAATCCGCACTAAGCGATGAACACCTGATTCTGTTTTTAACATTCCATAAGCATTATGCCCTTTTACAAGAATAGTCGCTGACTTTATTCCTGCCTCTTCTCCATCATGAATTTCTAAAATCTCAACCTTCATTTCATGCTGTTCAGCCCATCGCATATACATACGTAAGAGCATAGAAGCCCAATCTTGGCTTTCTGTTCCCCCTGCTCCAGCATGAACTTCTAAATAGGTATCATTCGGATCTGCCTCTCCTGAAAGAAGTACGTCAATTTGCCTTTTATCTATCTCATTTTTAAGATTACGTATTGATCTTTCTGCATCAGCGATAATTTCCACATCACTTTCTTCTTCGCCCATCGCAATAAGCTCAATGCATTCTTCAAGTGTTTTTGTAAATGATAAAAGACCATTGATTGAATTATCAAGACGTTGACGCTCACGCATCATATCCTGTGCTCGTTGTGCATCATCCCATAATGATGGATCTTCCGCTTTTTGATTAAGATATTCAAGACGCTTTAGTGATTGATCCCAGTCAAAGATGCCCCCTTAGCAATTGTATTGCTTTCTGGATTTCATCAACTAATGTTTCTATTTCTGCTCGCATAATTTAACACCGTATTTTTAAAAACTCTTTTTGTTTGTATCTCTTAGCATTTTATACAAATTTAATAGCTGCTATCAGAAAATGGTACAGTTCTATCACTCTATTTATAGAACCGACATTGTAAAAAAGAGATAAAAACCATGACTCATGGCAAAAGGAGATTTTGTCGATTAATACAGCCCACCTGTCCCACTTTCAAGTGCTTTGTTGACTTGTGGAGAAGTCGTTACTGCAGGAACACCTTCTTGAAAAGAATTTGTACTCCCAATAACTTGATATATATCAGCAGGCCCAGTCCCTGGTTTAAATGCTTCTATAATGACATCTTGATCTCCTCTTTCGGCAAGCATTCCTGTTTTCCGATTAATTGGCATTAAAATCATACCTTTTGGCATCTTAAAGGGAACATCTGGCTTCCCTTTAAGAGCATCTGCCATAAAATCACCAAAAATAGGTGCAGCTAATGAACTTCCTGTTCCATTATATCCTAACGGAGCTGGTTGATCATAACCGACAAAAATACCAACGACAATGTCAGGAGTAAATCCCATAAACCAGACATCCTTAGAGTCATTGGTTGTTCCTGTTTTAGCAGCAATATGTCGATTAAGATAACGTAAACGTGCCGCAGTACCACGCTGAACAACCCCTTCCATCATCGATGTAATTTGATAAGCCGTCATAGGGTCAAGAACTTGATCTCGCTCATCAATCAATGTGGGTTCACTTTGATTATTCCATGAATTCGTATTACAATTTTCGCAAATACGATCATCATGACGATAAATTGTCTTCCCATAACGATCTTGAATTCTGTCTATCAGAGAAGGTTTAATAGAGCGTCCGCCATTGGCAATAACGGAATAAGCTGTAACCATTCGTAATACTGTTGTTTCGCCAGCCCCTAAAGCCATGGGAAGATAAGGCTGCAATTTATCTACGATCCCAAAGCGTTCTGCATATTCAGCGACAAGAGGCATTCCCATATCATTGGCAAGCCGTATTGTCATAAGATTACGAGAACGCTCAATACCATAACGCAACGTTGAAGGTCCTGCAAAGGTACCCCCATAATTTTTGGGTTGCCAAACTTCACCATTATATTGACGAACTTCAATGGGGCCATCTAAAACAACGGATGCTGGTGTATATCCGTTATCAAGAGCTGCTGCATAAACAAAAGGCTTAAAAGCAGACCCCGGTTGGCGATAAGCTTGGGTTGCACGATTGAATTCAGATGCTGCAAAAGAAAATCCTCCCACCATAGCAAGAACGCGCCCTGTATGAGGTTCCATAGCAACAATTGCACCTTCAACCTTTGGAATTTGTTGTAAACGATAAGTGTTGTTTGTATTGGATAGTTTTTCAACAAAAATGACATCCCCAACTTGCAGAACATGAGATAAGCTCTGAACAGTTTTTCGATAACCATTCTCTTTTACAACATGGAGTGCCCATTTTGAATCAGCTTCAGATAAAACAGCAATTTCCCGTTTTTTTGATAATATACCTGAAGCTTCGCGCTGTGGCTGTAAACCAATCTCTACTTTGTTGGGATTAGTAGAAAGAACAACAGCTAAACGCCATTCAGGAACATCACTTAGCCCTGTGATATCTGCAAGTTCTGTCCCCCAATCACCTTTCTCATCAATATGCGCATAAGCTCCACGCCATCCTTGCGCATGATCAAATCTAATTAATCCATCGTGCAAAGCACGTCGCGCAATAAGTTGTAAATGCGGATCAAGCGTTGTACGAATGGAAAGCCCACCTTCATAAAGTGTTTTAGCCCCATAGCGATGTATTAAACGACGCCGTACTTCTTCAGTAAAATAATCAGCCGCAAAAACATAGCTATCACTCCCACGTATTGTCGCTCCTAAAGGTTTAGCTTTCGCTTTTTCACCTTGTTCACGCGTTACATATCCATTTGCAATCATCCGGTCTATAACCCAATTACGCCGATCAATAGCACGTTGTGTATTCTTAAATGGATCATAATTTGCTGGTCCTTTTGGAAGAGCAGCCAAATAAGCACATTGTTCTAGCGTCAGGTCATTGACGGATTTATTGAAATAGGTCAATGAAGCAGCAGCTATGCCATAAGTGCCACGACCCAGATAAATTTCATTGAGATAAAGTTCGAGAATATGATCTTTTGAATAAGTTTTCTCAATACGCATTGCTAAAATAGCTTCCTTAAATTTACGTTCTAACGTTGTTTCTGAACTTAAAAGGAAGTTTTTAGCGACTTGTTGCGTTATAGTTGATGCCCCCTCTGGACGTCTTCCAGAACCAATATTACGAATATTATTGATCAAAGCTCGAGAAAGTCCTTCAGGATCTAAACCAAAATGATGATAAAAGTTTTTGTCTTCAGCTGAAATGAAAGCATTTATAACAAGCTTTGGTATTGATTGAATCGGTAAATAGAGGCGATGTTTTGTTGCAAACTCTGCCATAAGACGGCCATCAGAAGCATGGACACGGGTCATTACCGGCGGCTCATAAAGTGAAAGAACTCCATAATCAGGGAGTGCATTTGCTTGACCACTGGTCATAACACCCCACGTTATTGCACCATAAAGTCCAATAGCAATAAAAAAACGAAGAAGATATCTTAAAAAAATCATCATAAAAACGGCTATCGCTTTCTTAAGAATTAATTAAAGAAAAAATACGTTACTTCAAACACACCAAGTGGATATCACCACAAGATTGAGATCAAGAGAAATTGTTTTCTATCTTTTATTTATACCAGGGTACACTAGAAGCCCATATTGATACTCTATTTTCTCATAAATTTAAAGAGGCTGTATCATTTTCTGCCTATAATCAGCAAATTGACGAATAGAATGAGCAATAGAGGCTGCCATTTGTTTTCTCCAATGAGGATCATTTAATAACTTTTCATCCTCTTTATTGGATAAATAACCTATCTCTATCAAGACTGAGGGTATATCTGAAGCTCTTAAAACTTGAAAATTAGCATACCGATGTGGGTTATTAATCAAGTTAATATGATTCTTTGATAAACTTGAAATAACACTATTTGCAAAATTAACCGAAAATGTATGTGTTTCACGTCGTGTAAGATCCATCAAAATATCTGTAACTTCGAGCGTTTCATCTGCAGGCAAACCATCAAGCAAATCAACTTTATTTTCATTTTCAGCTAAAGATTTTGCAATGGCATCAGAGGCTTTATCTGATATGGTATACACTGTGGCACCGCGAAGAGAATGTAGATCAATTGTATCTGCGTGAATAGATATAAAAAGATCAGCATCAAACTCTTGCGCTTTTTTAACTCTTTCACTTAGTCTTAAAAAAATATTGGAATCTCGTGTTAAAGCAACGGTAATATGAGAATCCTTTTGTAATTCGTCTCGCAATGCACGCGCAAAGTCTAAAGTCACATCTTTTTCTAAAATTCCAGTAACACCCCGTGCACCGCCATCAATACCACCATGACCAGGATCAAGAACAACACGGAAATTATATGCTGGCATTAACTGTGTTTTTGTATCAAAATTGCTTCTTTGCTGTTTTTTTAATATCTCATCAAATTTTTCTTGTGTACTTTTACGAATATCAATCAGCAACTGCCATAAACCATTATTTAATTTTTTTACGACATTTTTTTCAACCACAAAAGCCGTTTTACTTGTCAAAATAATGCGTGAAGTCTGTATGTCAGAGAAAGCATAACGCACATCTGAAAGCATAACGGATAATGTATTCCGTTTCTTTAAAGGCGTATTTTGCATCGAAAAGTCAATTGTAGGTAAATTGATAACCAAACGTGCGGGCCTGTCAAAAATCTGTAAACGAACATTTGGTTTTGAATTAAAAACCGCAATAATACGCGTATGAATACTATCACCAATGGTTCGAAAATTAATAAGTCTCAGAGGATCTGCGGCTTGAACACTAGTTTGGAGTAGCAAAAAAGATAATAAAAAGTATGTGACGAGCACAATAACATCCCCATAAGCTGTTTTCAGCTTTTTGGTAAAAAAAACTCTTATCATAAGCAAAATACTCTACATTACCTTTGTAATAATTTATCTTGGTTACATAAAACGATACACCAATTTATTATCTATTTTTCAATAAAAGCTAAATAAACACCTCAAAACGAAATTAAGGTCATAAAGATATTATAATTATACATGATTTACATTGTTACTTGCCAAACGCATGATATCAACATAAAAGAATATTTATGCTTCCTAGCTGATAATAGTCATCTAAATTATCTGTAACTCATATTAAGTTGTCTTTAGAAGTTTTTTGTCTATTATGCGTTGAGACTTTTTTATGGATGAAAAATTTCTATGTTGTAACATTAGGATTGCATTACTTAAGATTCGTTGGTTCGGATATCCGAACTGTTTTAAAGATTATTTTACCGGAGACTTTTAAGAAAATATGAGTCATAAAAAACAGATGGAAATAATGATGAGAAATGGTGTAAATGCAGTCATGCCTTTGCACGTGGTGTTTCGTCCTGTTTTTCTGGTACCTCCCTTTTATGGCAGACAGCCTTTTATGTTTACGAATAGTTATGGCATTCGTTTGAATAAAATTGTGCATGTCGCCTTCAGGATATTAACTTATGTCAAACAAAATGCTTATAGATGCCTCCCATCCGGAGGAAACACGTGTTGTTGTTGTTCACGGCAACAAAATTGAAGAACTTGATTTTGAATCAGAACATAGAAAACAGCTCAAGGGGAATATTTATCTCGCACGTATTACGCGTGTAGAACCGTCTCTCCAAGCGGCTTTTGTTGAATATGGTGGAAACCGACATGGTTTTTTAACATTTTCTGAAATTCATCCTGATTATTATCAAATTCCTATTGCTGATCGCCTTGCTCTTCTTGAAGAAGAAGAAAAAGAAGCTGTAGGAGAAAATTCTGTAGATACCTTTACGGAAGAAGCAACTAAAAATAAAAAACGCTCCAGAAGAACAAAAAAAAGTGAAAAAAACAATGTTATAGCAGCCGATATTGAAAATGATATCACATCTGAAGCGATAATAATTGATAATACAGAAGAAGCATTAAATGCCAATATCTCTTATGATGAGATTGAAATGGTCGGTGCTGAGGACATCCGTGAAGAGCTCCCGATTTATCAAAGAAAACAAGGGCGCCAGTATAAAATTCAAGAAGTCATTAAACGACGTCAAATTTTGTTGGTACAAGTTATCAAAGAAGAGCGTGGTAATAAAGGTGCTGCCCTTACAACATATCTATCTCTAGCTGGTCGTTACTCTGTTCTAATGCCCAACACAGCACGTGGTGGTGGTATTTCACGAAAAATTACGAACGTACAAGACCGTAAGCGTCTTAAAGAAATCGTAAAAGAATTAGCCGTTCCAAAAGGTATGGGCGTTATCTTACGAACCGCTGGTGCCAATAGAACAAAAGCTGAAATTAAACGTGATTATGAATATCTTATGCGGTTATGGGATACTATTCGCACTTTGACACTCGAGTCAACGGCACCATGCCTTGTCCATGAAGAAAGCAATCTCATCAAGCGTTCTATACGAGATCTTTATAATAAGAACATTAGTGAAATTCTTGTCTCTGGAGACCAAGGATATCGTGAAGCGAAAGACTTTATGCGTATGCTCATGCCAAGTCATGCAAAAGTTGTGCAACCTTACCGTGATCCTACGCCCATTTTTGCAAGAAATAATATTGAAATTCAACTTGATAAAATGTTGCAACCACAGGTTTCTTTAAAATCTGGTGGTTATCTTGTTATTAATCAAACAGAAGCACTTGTTGCTATTGACGTAAATTCTGGCCGCTCTACGAAAGAATTCTCTGTCGAAAAGACAGCCTTACAAACTAACCTTGAAGCTGCTGAAGAAGTAGCGCGTCAATTACGCTTGCGTGACCTTGCTGGTTTAATTGTGATTGATTTTATTGATATGCTTGAAGAACGCAATGTGAAGCTGGTCGAAAAAAAATTAAAAGATTGTTTAAAAAACGATCGTGCTCGTATTCAAGTAGGTCATATTTCACACTTCGGCCTTTTAGAAATGAGTCGTCAACGTATTCGCATATCGGTTTTAGAAAGTACGACACAGCCCTGCCCACATTGCGCAGGAACAGGAAATATACGTTCTGAATCATCAATTGCGTTACATGTCATGCGCTCAATTGAAGAATATCTTCTTCATAATTCGCAACATAATATTATCGTGCGCACCCCCGTAGCAACAGCGCTTTATGTATTAAATCATAAACGCAATATTCTTGTTAATTTAGAAGCTCGCTTTAAACTTAATATTAGTATTGAAGCAGATGATAGTATTGGAACGCAACATCTTGTTATTTCTAAAGGCTCAATAGCAGAGAGCATTTCTCGATCTTCATTGGAAGATGCCAATGAGCAAGAAATTGAAGATTCTGTTTTCATAAAGAGTGAATCTATTGAAAATCCTTCTCCCATTGAAACAAACCAAAAGCGTAGGCGCAAAAATCGTCACGGTGAAATTACTGATCATTCTCTCTCCAACGTTCATAAAAAAGAAGATACTTTGAATGATGATTCTTATCGTCGAGGACGTCGTCGAGGACGTCGTGGTGGTCGACGCAATCAAGATAATAATTTTCATCAGATTCGCGTTCCTTATGCAGAACCAGTGGGAGATTTTGCTAAGCAAGCTTTAGCAGAAATTAAAGCAGCGCATCGCAAACGTCGTGTTTCACCTGCTAAATCTTTTGAACTTGAAGAAACAAAAAATAATACACAAGCTCTAGATATACAACAACAGAGTGAATCTGAAAAAAATGATACAAGTATTAAACCTAAAAAACGTTCTTCAAAAGTAGTACAAAATCAACTTTCTTTAGAGAATGATCAAAATATTGCAGAACAAAAATCTCTTGAAGAAAAACCTACAACCAGTCCGGTGCGTAAAACTAAAACAAAAAAAGCAGACAAAGTTATTCATGAGGTAGAAAATAAAGCTCTTGAAAAGAGTAAAAAATCAACACGTGGAACACGTAAAAAATCATCTTCTAAAGAGACAACGCAAATACAAAAAATATTAGAGCAAGAAACTGTAATCGAGATGGAGAAAGTTATCGAAACCTCTCCTTCCCAAATTGAAGAAACAATTAATCAACCCGTTGTTATTTCATCAACGCCTAATGATTCTTCCAAAACTGAACGTATTGGTTGGTGGAAACGCAGAATTCTTTCGAAAAATTAAGGATTAAAAAAAACCGCCACAGAAAACTGTGGCGGTTCAAATAAACAATTATAGAAAACGTTTTGACCAACTTTTATGGTGTGGTTTTATTACTTTTGTTTCGCTTTTTCTTGCTCAGCCCGCATACGCTCTTCAATTTCTTTTTGCTTTGATTGAATAGCTTGCTGCAGCTTTATTTGTTCTTGTTGGAAATCTTTTTCCTCCATACCAGGACCGGTATAGGCTGCTGTAAACCCATTAAGAGAAAATTCAATAGGATTAGCTGAACCACGGAAATTAACTGTGGTTACAACCATTTTTGTACCACTTTTCATAGCTGCTATAAGCTTATCATCTAAGACATCATTAGCAATACAACTTGGTCCATTACAAATAATATAAGGAATTTTTTTAGAGAACTCGTCACCAATTTTAATGTGAACACCTTCTGGCAAAAAACGACCTGTAGGTACTTGAATACCTATACGTTTCTCATTTTGCTTCCCTTTTATTTCAACAAGATTAAAAGCCGTTAAAGGTTGTCCCGTATTCGATAATACAGTATTCATTGTATTACAAATATCAACATCATGCTGCTTACTGCAAACTTTGTACCAACCTTGTGATAAAGTTTGCGCATTTGCAGAAATACCAGCTATAAGAAAAAGGGCAGCGGCTCCAACTAATACTGAAACAGCAGAATAAACATTTTTATGCGACATGATTAAGTTAATCCTTTCAACGCGCTCTTAAGTAACTTCAAAAAAATATTAAATATAATTCCAACTTAATTTATTAAATTATAATGAAATAACAATTAATTTTACTATTTTTACTTCAATATAAAAAAATTACTTCAATATAAAAAAAAAAGTCAAATTTAGAGAAAAAATACGACGAGCCATTCTAATTTTTATACACTCATATCATTTCCCCTCTTCATCACATTGGTATTTGATGCAATCTATCCATAAAACACCTCTGTGCATTTAAACTAAGATTACACAAACGAATCAATATTGCAATATTAATTAAAATAAACTCTGATACTACTCTAAAAAATTTACTAATTAAAATTTTTACATTTATTACTCTTCATGTTAAGCTTATAGAACCTTAGCAACAGGTGTTGTAATGCATGAAGCTCCAAAATATCAGATAAATTTTACTGTTTTCCTTATGTGCCTCGTGTGATACACAAAAACAAAATCATCTACGATATTATTGAAACATTTAATGAATTAAAACCACTGATTGTCTAAAATTTCTGCATAATTGTAAGAGAGCTTTTTGCTAATGAACAATTTTCTGCCCTTGTTTACAAAATAATGGTGATACGCTTTTGTAATAAAAATTTTATATTCCATAGCGTTTAACTAAACAGTTTAGTTTAAAAATACGCTACTAAAGAAGTGCTTTTTTCTTAATTAAACAACACATTTTCTTAGGGAGAAAATCTATAACTGCTGAAAATATTTTATTTATAATAAACTTTCTTAAAATATAATAACATATTAATTTATAATAATAATTTATCTTTTTTCTATTTCTATATTGTATGAAAGATCCTAATAGCGCAAACCTCTCTTATATTGAATCAATAAAATTTATCCACTTGTACATCACAAGCGGAGTTAGTTTTATAGATAAAACTACTGAACAAAGGACCCCCCCTATGAATCATCTCACGTGCCCAAAGCCATAATAAATTTATGCTCATATATTATACATCTATTATTGCATCTCTGTACAAATATCATCTCTCAGCTTTATAACGTGAATAAAAAATGTAGCTTTTATCAATTTATTTTAAGTTATTTCTTAAATAAAGAATCTACTAAAATGATAAATTCTTTTCATCTTTCACAATATCAAAGATATAAATCGTTAATGATTTAAGTTTTAAGAAAAAAATGAATTAAAAATATCATTTTGTTTCTCTATATAACACAACTTAGAACTATAAAATATTTCTCTTATCGTATTAATGAAACAAGATTTATGATATGAGATGTATCGTCATTAAAATAATTAAACAGATAAAAATAAAAAACTACAAGCACAAAAAATTATGCATAAAAAGAAAACATAAAAAAGATATATGATTTTATTATTTAATAATATATTAAATCTTATATGATAAGAACAATAGATAATATCTTATGTGCATAAAATTACTTTATTATAAATAATAATTAAAAACAAAAAATTAAAATATATTTTAACTATTATTTAGTATATAATATTAATTTCTCTGTATTTATATGAGTAAATTTTTAATTGAATAATTCTTCAACATGAAAACGTATACGATCTATAATATTCTTTTTCTTGTTTGGAAGCATTATATTATGTACTTCTTTAATGGTATTACAAAGCTTAGGTGCACTTTTTACAAACCAATTATCTTCTGTAAGACTATTTTTTATATCGTCAAATATTTGTTTTTCATAACTATAAGAGCCATCTGTTAATAATTCTTTAATATCCCTGACTAAACTAGGACTTATTGAATTATTTGCGCCTTTAGCCCAACTAAAATCTTTATCTTTCCAATCAAAATCTTTGCGCAAAATAGCACCTATATCACTTTGCAATATATCCGCTAACGTATTGCAAGCAATAATAAATATGAGATAATTTTTCATTATCTCATCATCACCTCCACTTTTCTCATTCATTCCCCATTCATTAAACGTTTGAGTTTTTTTTAAATAATCTTTTGCTTTAATCAACTTTTCTTCAGACTCCCCTACTTCATACTCTCTCGCTATATGTATTCTAGAGATAATTTTTTGTTTTTTTTCAGCTAGATCCTGTAATTTCGAACCAAGATTATAATATTCATCCTTCAGAGTTTTCAGTTTTTTATATAACTTATTCCGTTCCTGTAAACGCTCATAGTATTCTGCTTTAGAAATATTTTTTTTCCAAATATCCAAATGAGATATACTTTCTTCAATAAATTGTATGCTCTCTTTAATATTCTTTCTTTTGTTTTTTAAATGTTGGTATTGTTCATCAGAAGATAACTCAGCATAAGCGTTTTTTACGCCATATATTAAAGTGAGTAACAAAAAAACGATAGTTAGACACTTTTGTAATGAAGAAAGCATGCTATCTTTACCTAAATTCTTTCTAAAAAATTTACAGGAGCTTATTAGCTTATTATATTGAAAGTGCTATTTAATGCGGTTAAACCGTCTAATCTATTTCCTTCATTGTATCAATACGTATATAATAAAAACAAAATAAATATATAATGGCTCTTTATTATAAACTTAAATTTTATTCAGAATGATTTTATAAAAATGAGTAACAGTTCTGAAACAATAAAGAAATTTTTTAAACAGAATGTTATTCTGCCATTTCGACAAGCTGTGTCATAATATTCGCTGCTCCAACAAGCCTTTCATCCGCTGAGGACCAATCACGAATAAGAGCAATACTTTGGTCTGGTCGAATTTTTGCCATTGAACCTTGTTTTCCCACCCACTGAACAAGAGCAACACTATTTGCGAAATAGTTATTACGAAACTGTATGACAATCCCCTTTGGTCCAACATCTAATTTCTCTACATGTGCTTTTCGACACAATGTTTTAATATGAAAGACTTTAAGAAGATGTTGAACCTCAAGGGGCAAAGGACCAAAGCGATCAATTAACTCCGCTGCAAATTCATCAATTTGTTCTAAACCATCAAGTTCTGTTAAACGACGATAAAGTCCCATACGTAATGATAAGTCAGGCACGAAACTTTCTGGTATCATCACTGTTGTACCAAGGGAAATTTGAGGTGACCATTGCTTATCTTCATTTAGCTCTCCATCTTTTAATTCAGCAACAGCTTCTTCAAGCATTTTTTGATAGAGTTCAAATCCAACTTCTTTGATATGCCCCGATTGCTCTTCACCTAAAAAATTGCCTGAACCGCGGATATCCATGTCATGGCTTGCCAATTGAAAACCGGCCCCTAAGGTGTCAAGAGATTGTAACACTTTAAGACGGCGATCAGCAGCAGTTGTTAAAACTTTACCAGCAGGAAATGTAAAGAGAGCATACGCACGTTGTTTTGAACGTCCTACCCTACCACGTAACTGATAAAGGGCAGAAAGACCAAACATCTCAGCACGATGCACAATTAGGGTATTGGCTGTTGGAATATCAAGACCTGATTCAATAATGGTTGTTGAGAGCAGCACATCATATTGTCCATCATAAAATGCATTCATGATATCATCAAGTTGTCCAGCCGGCATTTGTCCATGAGCCACAACGAATTTCAGTTCTGGCACATGTGTTTTGAGATATTCTTCTACAAAAGCCAGATCAGAAATACGAGGACAAACATAGAAACTTTGTCCACCACGATAATATTCTCGAAGCAGGGTCTCTCGTATAACAAGTGCATCAAAGGGTGAAATAAAAGTACGAACCGCCATTCTATCAATGGGGGGGGTTGTTATCAATGAAAGTTCACGTACACCCGATAAAGCTAACCCTAAAGTGCGTGGTATGGGAGTTGCTGAAAGTGTGAGAACATGAATATCACTTTTAAGCTCTTTTAAACGCTCTTTGTGTTTGACACCAAAATGCTGTTCCTCATCAATGATAAGAAGACCTAACCGTAAAAAATTAACTGCACCACTTAATAATGCATGGGTTCCAATGACAATATCGATTGTACCATCTGAAACACCTTTTTTTACTCGTGCAAGTTCTTTCGCTTTTACAAGCCTCGAAGCATGTCCAATTTTAACCGGTAATCCTTGAAAACGCGAAATAAATGTTTTGTAATGTTGACGTGAAAGCAAAGTTGTCGGTACAACAACAGCAACCTGATATCCATTTAATGCTGCAACAAAAGCACTTCGAATGGCTACTTCAGTTTTTCCAAAACCAACATCACCGCATATCAAGCGATCCATCGGCTTGCCTGAGGCTAGATCGTCCAAAACAGCATCAATTGCATTCATTTGATCTTCCGTTTCTTCATAGGGAAAGCAAGCAACAAACTCATCAAATGGTCCAATTGGTGGAAGTAAAGCAGGCGCAGCACGAGTCATACGCTCTGCAGCTATACGGATTAATTGCCCTGCCATTTCCAATAAATGTTTTTTAAGCCGAGCTTTACGTGCTTGCCAAGCAACACCTCCTAATTTATCTAAAGTTACCTCTGTTCCTTCTGAGCCATAACGTGAGAGAAGCTCAATATTTTCAACAGGTAAAAAGAGTAAATCACCTCCAGCATATCTAATTTCAAGGCAGTCTCGTAAAATTCCAGTGGTTCTGATGGTTTTAAGACCAACAAATTGGCCAATACCGTGGTCGATATGCACAATAATATCACCAGAATTTAAAGCAGAAATTTCAGAAATAAAATTTGTATTATTCTTACGCCGCTTTGGCGATCTTATAAAACGATCGCCAAGGATATCTTGCTCTGCTATAATAGCCAAATCTTCAGCCACAAAACCATGTTCTATCATGATAACAGCTGCTAATATGCGATCCCGAGGTGTTGCTTTGACAGTTTGCAAAGATTTTGCAACATCTATTTTTTTCAATCCATGCTCATCGAGAACTTGTAACAAACGATTGAGAGATCCTTCACTCCAACACGCTAAAAGCACTTTTTTACCAGCAGTGCGTAAAGATGCGATATGATCAATAACACTTGAAAAAACATTTTTTTCCTGCGCATTACGCTCTTTTACAAAATCATATCCTTGTTTAACATTGGTGTGAATAACAGTTTGTTCCAAACTTTGTGGAACATTAAAAGGAGAAAAATCAATACGCTGTGAAGATTGTTGCGCACCTTCCAAAACACGCTCTGGCGTTAAATAAAAAAGACTAGGATCTATTGGATGATAAGAAGTAGAATTTTTTTCATCACTTTCGCGCTCTTTGCGCGCATTATAATAGTCTTCAATAAGACGATAGCGCTCAATGAAGACTTCTTCTATGAGATGCTCAAAAACTATCGGTAAGTTGCCACAATGATCAAAAAAGCTATCAAGGTTTTCATAAAAAAATGGAAGCCAATGTTCCATACCGGCAAAACGCCGACCTTGAGAAATTGCTTCATAAAGCATGTTATTTTTTTGTGATACACCAAATGTACGGGTATAATTGCTTTTAAAACGACTGATGCGTTCTGGTGTAAGAACAACCTCACTCATTGCCTGTAATAAAAGTTCAGTTTTTTGGCCTGTTGTCCTTTGACTTTCTGGATCAAATACGCGGATACTTTCTAGGGTATCTCCAAAAAAATCAAGGCGTAAAGGTTCAACATCCATCGGAGAAAAGATATCAAGTATTCCTCCTCTTACAGCAAACTCACCAACATCACGGACAACCGTAACGCGTTCAAAACCATTGGTTTCTAGAAATTGAATAAGATTTCCCATGTTATTGCGCTGGCCAACACGTGCGTGAATAAGCTGAGCTTCTATCATTTCACGAGGAGGCAACTTTTGCATAATTGCATTTGCTGTTGTTAATATAATTGCAGAATATGGATCTTTTCGTAAATTTGCTATGTGTGCCAATGTTGATAGTCGACGTGCCATAACAGCAATTCCTGGTGATACGCGATCATAAGGCAAACAATCCCATGCAGGAAATTGAAGTACGGGTAAATTGGGTTCAATAAAATTTAAAACTTGTTGTAAATGCGCAATTTTTGTTCCGTCACGGACAACATAGATGAGCGGTTTACCTTGTGCAATTTCTGAACTTAATTTAGCAAGCGCAAAGGCTTCAAATCCATCAGTAACGCCATCTAAAATCATACGAACAGAATTATTTTTGGGAATAACAATTTTTTTTAATATAGGCATCGGGATTAATAACTTAAGCAAGTACGATAATTGGCAATATCACGGAAAAGTGGACTATCAACTTCAGAGGGGGGCAAAAT
The DNA here is from genome assembly GCF_042196245.1 of Bartonella sp. AP19HLJMH. Lineage (NCBI taxonomy): Bacteria > Pseudomonadati > Pseudomonadota > Alphaproteobacteria > Hyphomicrobiales > Bartonellaceae > Bartonella > Bartonella sp. AP19HLJMH. The sequence continues at coordinate 32,009 of NZ_JBHIPX010000005.1, read as the reverse complement.
TTCTCCAGTAATCCATGTGAGTAAATCACGATCATCAAAAGACATAATATACTCAAGCTCAGAGAGCGTTCTATCATTCATCCCAGTAATATGAGCATCGACATAATGTCCAAAAATGAGATCCATTTCACGAATACCGCGATGCCATGCACGAAAAATCAATCGACGACGACGAGCATCTAATTGATTTTTGTCAACGACAAAAACTGTCATAAAAAATCTCCTTGAATAAAGTAATATAAACTATTCAATTAGTCGTATAAAATTTTTACCTTGCTTTAAGGAAGTTCTATAATCTTTTGTTCTTTAAGTGTAATTCGACGATGCATTTGCTTAGCCAAAGCGTAATTATGTGTTGCAATAAGAGCAGAAAGACCAGACTGACGAACAAGGATAGATAAAGCTTGAAAGACATAAGCTGAAGTTACTGGATCAAGATTTCCTGTAGGTTCATCAGCCAAAAGAACCGAAGGGCCATTTGCTACTGCACGTGCAATAGCAACACGTTGTTGTTCTCCTCCCGATAACTCTGAGGGACGATGGTTCGCACGATGAGAAACACGCAGATACGTCAATAATTTGCGCGCACGATCTTCTGCTATAGATTTTTTTAATCCTGCTATCATTTGGGGTATCATGACATTTTCTAACGCCGTAAACTCTGGAAGTAAATGATGAAATTGATAAACAAAACCAATATCATTTCGTCTTATAGCTGTTCGCTCACTATCAGAGCGCTTTGCACAAGAAACACCCCGTAACATCACATCACCAGCTGTTGGTTTTTCTAATAATCCAGCAATATGAAGAAGTGTTGATTTTCCAGCACCAGATGGTGCAACAAGTGCGACAAGCTCTCCACGATTAAGAATAAAATTCGCTTTATCTAAAACAATGAGTGGCTTATGACTCTCGAAAAAGTGTCTTTCAATCTCTACAAGCTCTAAAATAGCTGTCATTATTCATACCTCAAAGCTTGTACGGGATCTAGCTTAGCAGCACGCCATGCCGGAATGAGAGCAGCAAGAAACGACAAGAATAAAGCCATCATAGCAACCAAGATGGTCTGTTTCCACTCAATTTGTGCAGGCAATTTTGTTAAAAAATAAAGTTGAGGATTAAAAACGTCGACATTAAATAACCAAGATATAAAATCTTGGATATGATTAATATTCGCGGTCGCGATAACACCTAAAACTAAACCCAATATAGTTCCAATAAAACCAATCATCATTCCTGTAATGATAAATATACGCAAAATCGCACTCTGTTGAGCCCCCATCGTGCGTAAAATTGCAATATCATGACTTTTATCTTTTACAAGCATAATCAGCCCTGAAATAATATTTAAAGCAGCAACAAGAACGATCAGAGAAAGAATGAAAAACATAACATTTCGTTCAATCTGTAAGGCTGAAAAAAAAGCCTGATTGCGTGTACGCCAATCAATTAAATAGACCTGTTGTTCAACTACTTTTTCTACAACAGGTTTTATTTGATCAACAGCATCAGGATCATTTAGAAATAATTCCAAAGACTGAACCTTATCTCCCAAATTAAAAAACATTTGTGCTTCATGGAGAGGCATAAAGATAAATATTGAATCATATTCAGACATACCAACTTCAAAAATAGCAACGACTTTATAAGCTTTCACACGTGGGGTAACGCCAAAAGGAGTCTCATCACCATCTGGAGTAATAATACGAATATCTCTTCCAACTGTCAGTCCTAATTTTTCTGCTAAGCCACTTCCAATTGCAACACCTTCTTCTTGATCAAACCGAGAAATCGACCCTAATTTAATGTTTTGAGAGACTGTTTTAAGCTTTTCTAGATCTTGTTTGCGCATACCACGAACTAACGCGCCAGAGCCACCTTGAACTTCACCTTGAACAAGCGCTTGACCTTCAATAACAGGTAAAGCAAACTTCACACCATTTGTAGTTTCTAAAGAAGAAATAAGAGTCTTATAATCAGAAAAACCAGAATCAACTGTTTGAATAATAAGATGCCCATTCATACCAAGAATACGATTGAGAAGTTCTGTACGAAAGCCATTCATCACCGCCATAACAACAACCAGAGCAAATACGCCCAACATAATCCCAATAAGAGAAATAATTGAAATAACAGATGCAACGACATGTTTTTTATTGGGAATCATATAACGAAAAGCGATCATCCACTCATAAGATGAAAAGCATTTGTTTTTCAGCCTCTTCATAATATTTCCTATTAAATTATAGAAAGTTGGCTGAGCACATCTTCAACCTTTAGAGATTTTTTTATTCCTGTTTTTCGATCTTTAATTTCAACTTCATTTTGTGCAATGCTGTTAGGACCAACAATGATTTGCGTTGGCAAACCAATCAAATCCATTGTTGCAAATTTTGATCCAGGGCGTTCATTTCTATCATCTAATAACGGATCAAAACCAACCTTCTTTAATCCCTGATAGAGAAACTCACATGCCTGTGTGCATTTTTCATCATCGGGCTTCATATTGATAATCCCAAAATCAAACGGTGCCATAGACTTTGGCCAAATAATACCATTTTCATCATGAGAAGCCTCAATAGCGGCAGCAACAAGACGCGAAGGCCCAATACCATAAGATCCCATAGAGACCACATGCTCTTTTCCATCTTGTCCCATAACTTTTGCTCCCATTGGAGCAGAATATTTAGTACCAAAGTGGAAAATATGCCCTACTTCAATACCACGCGCTGAAAGACGATTATGATCAGAAACTTTAGCCCACTCTTCTTCATTATGCATTTCTTCCGTTGCTGCATAAAAAGATGTCCATTGCTTAACAATATCATCTAAAACAGCTTTATCACTAAAATCGATTGAACTATCAGGAACGGTAAGTTCAAGAAATTGTTTATCACAGAAGATAGCACTCTCTCCTGTTTCAGCCAAAATGATAAATTCATGACTGAGTTCCCCCCCTATTGGACCTGTATCTGCACGCATAGGAATTGCTTTTAAGCCAAGGCGAGAAAAAGTGCGTAAATAAGCAACAAACATACGATTATAAGATGTTTCAGAGCCTTCATAATCAAGATCAAAAGAATAAGCATCTTTCATTAAAAATTCTCGTGCTCGCATCACACCAAAACGTGGACGAATTTCATCACGAAATTTCCATTGAATATGATATAAATTAAGCGGAAGATCTTTATAAGAACGAACATAAGAGCGAAAAATATCTGTTACCATCTCTTCATTGGTTGGACCATAAAGTAAATCACGCTTTTGACGATCTTTAATGCGGAGCATTTCCAAACCATAATCATCATAACGACCGCTTTCACGCCAAAGATCAGCAGACTGAATTGTAGGCATCAATATTTCTATTGCACCCGCACGTTCTTGCTCTTCACGAATAATTTTACAAACTTTATCAAGCACTTTTTTTCCCAAAGGAAGCCAAGAATAAATCCCTGATGTTTGTTGTCGAATCATTCCAGCGCGCAACATGAAGCGATGAGAAACAATTTCTGCTTCTTTAGGATTCTCTTTTAAAAGTGGAAGGAAATATTGAGAAAGACGCATTGAAATAATTAACTCCTAATCAGATCTATCATATCGGAACAATTTATCACACCCTCTATTCATCTATAGCCGCATTCTGAATACTTGCAAATATAACGATCTTATCATTTAAAAATTTATTGTGCTTTATTCTCTATTTTTCTTATTTAGCAATAAAATAAAAATGCTCTTCTCTTTTTAAATAACGTAATAGGAAAGTTCTTTTATTTTGACCGATGTAAAAAAACTGTACAGATAGGTTTTTTTTGCCAAATTTCATGAACAGCCGCTCTTACTGCACGTCGTGTTGCCTCTCGAATAAGTTCATTATTTTTCTGTTTCATGCGTGGGATATTATAAACTGTATTTTCTACGATATCTAAAAGAATATCTTTTAAACTTTCCCCCTTTCCATTACTTTCAGGTAACCCGAATGTTGTTAGACCTATATCCCCTAATAATTCATGCTTACTATTTATATGGAGAGAAATAGTAACATGACCAGCATAACTTAGTTTGCGGCGTTCACGAATCCCTAATTCATCTTCATCTCCAATTAGGCAACCATCCTTATAGATGCGGCCAACAGGAACTTGATCAATAACTTCTACAGGCTCTGGTGCAAGACGTAACATATGGCCATTTCTGATATCCATAACAGTTTTAATACCCGCTTGACGTGCTAAAGTTGCCTGAGCCTTAAGATGCATTGCTTCCCCATGTACAGGGACAAGTATTTGTGGCTTTATCCAATCATACATCTGTAAAAGTTCTGAACGACGGGGATGACCTGAAACATGAACAAGTGCATCTTCATTCGTAATAATTTTAATACCCAAATCAATGAAACGATTTTGTACCTCAATAATCGCTTTTTCGTTTCCTGGAATACTTCGTGATGAATAAATAACGGTATCACCAGTGGAAAGTGCAATATTTTTCATTCCATCACGTGACAGTTTAGCCAAAGCAGCACATGGCTCACCTTGGCTCCCTGTGACAATTAAAACAAGATCTTTTCGCGAGATGTAGCCATAATCATCTTCCGTTACAAATGGTGCTAAACCATTCATATAACCAAGCTCTTGTGCAACCATAATACTTCGCTTAAGGGAACGCCCAATGACAAGCACCTTACGTCCAGCAGCTTCAGCTGCAAGAGCAATAGAACGTATCCGACCAATATTAGAAGAAAAAGTTGCTATCGCAACGCGCCCTTCAGCTTTAGAAATAATCTCTGAAAGACTGGCTTGAACTTGCTGTTCTGAAGGAGATATACCATCCCGACATGCATTTGTAGAATCACAAAGTAATGCTAAAATACCTTTTTTGCCTAAAGCACGAAATCTTTTTTCATCAGTTACAGCCCCGAGTGAAGGGGTATGATCAATTTTCCAATCACCAGTATGAATCACAGTCCCCAAAGAAGTTGTAATTGCTAAAGATACAGATTCTGGTATTGAATGGTTAACGGCTATAGCCTCTACAGCAAAGGAACCTACCTGAAAACAATCACCAGCTTGAAAAATATTGAGTAAAATTTTTTGAGATTCAAAATCTAATTGTTTTTTAGTTTCCAATAATCCTGCCGTAAAAGGCGTACAGTAAATCGGCACTTGTAACTTTGGACATAAATCAAGAACGGCCCCATAATGATCTTCATGTGCATGTGTTAAAACAAGACCCCGTATATTGTGTTTTTCACTTTCTAGGAAACGAATATCAGGCAAAACAAGATCGACACCTGGTAATTCAGAACCAGCAAAACTAACCCCCATATCAACCAGCAGCCATTCACGAAGACTTTGGGGACCAAATCCGTAAGCAGCTAAATTCATCCCTATCTCACCTACACCTCCCAGAGGTAAAAAAACAAATTCACATCTATTGGCTGCAACCATAAACATCTCCCAAATCATTAAGGTATCTGATGGTAAAATAATTTTTCAATAACGACCTGCATTAATAGAATCAGCGGAACCAAAATGAACATCTCCAGCTGTTATAATGGCTGTCTGACCGTCTTTTTGCTTTATGATGCAGTTAAAATCACTATCAAGACCATCAAAAATACCCTCAATGACTTTTTCATCATTCACCACTTTGACATGTTTTCCAAGGTGAGCGGAATATAAAAGCCATTTTTTTCGGATTATTTCACATCCTTTTGGTTGTTTCCAAAGAAGGTAATTTTTAGAAAAACACTCCGTCAAAACCGTAAATAATTGTTCTGCATCAATACGCAACCCGATATTCTTTAAGCTTGAAGTGGAATAAGGTGCATCTTCATAATTATATTTCACATTTATTCCAATACCAATAACCAAGGCATATTGTTGTGATGACAATTTTAAAATCTCAAGCAAAACTCCAGAGCTTTTTTCTCCTCTGAGCAAAATATCGTTTGGCCATTTTAAGCTCACAATATTGTTTGTCTGCTTTTCCTCTTTTATCAATTGTTTTATTGCCTCTGCCACACTTACTCCAGCAACAAAACCAAGTTGAGCCGCAGTTTGATGAACAATATCATCAATTAATAAAAGACTAGAATAAAGGTTCCCTTTTGGACTAGACCAAGTCCTCCCTCTTCTTGCTCTTCCCTGTGATTGTTCTTGTGCAACAATCCAAAGATTACCTTGATGACCAGTTTGCGCTTTTCGTTGCGCAATAAGATTTGTTGAATCAACACTATCGTACGCTTCAACAGTGTATCCCTGTTTTTGTGCAAAATCTGATAAAGTATAAACCATATTCATTAAAACAATGCTGTTGCTGCTTTTTCTGCTAGCTCAGCGAACCAAACTCCAAAAAGCGCGTAAAATAAAATAAAGAATACAGAAAGACCAAGACAAAATTGAAGCTCTTTCGATAAAGCAACAAAATGCGCTTTTGCATCATCAAACCACATAATTTTAATGACTCGCAAATAGTAAAAAGCCCCAACTACAGACGCTATCATCCCAACGACAGCAAGTGGCGTAAGTCCAGCGTGGACAGCAGCAGAAAATGTATACCACTTTCCAAAAAAACCAGCCATAGGAGGTATGCTTGCTAAAGAAAAAAGCTGTATTGTCATCACAACAGCCATAAACGGATTCGTCTTTGCTAACCCTGAAAGATCATAAATATTTTCAACATTTCCATTCTGAGAGCGCATTCCAAGAATAAAGGCAAATGAACCAAGCGTCATTCCAAGATAAATAGTCATATAAAGGATAACGCTTTTTATCCCAAGCATATCTCCAGCAGATAAACCAACAAGTGCATAACCCATATGACTGATCGACGAATAAGCCATTAAGCGCTTAATATTATTCTGACCGATTGCAGCAAAAGCACCCAGTATCATTGATGTAATCGCCATGAACACCAAAATTTGTTGCCATGCAGGCATCACGTTATCAACACGCCCTAGGGGAATAAAGGTCACCACAATAATACGGATGATTAAAGCCATTGCAGCAACTTTAGGGGCACCAGCAAAAAATGCTGTAATCGGTGTGGGCGCTCCTTCATAAACATCAGGTGTCCACATATGAAACGGAACAGCAGAAATTTTGAAAGCCAAACCAGCTAAAATAAAGACAATTCCAAAAATGACCCCCAATTGTACATTTTTGCCCTTTAAAGCAAGAGCAATTTCGTGAAAACCAATTTGACCGGTAAAACCATAAAGCAAAGAAATACCATAAAGAAGCAACCCTGAAGATAATGCTCCTAAAACAAAGTATTTTATACCGGCTTCAGAAGATTTTACATTATTACGATTAATCGCTGCTAAAACATATAAAGCTAAAGATTGCAGCTCTAACCCCATATAAAGCGACAGCATATTACCCGCTGAAATCATAAACATCATTCCAAGGGTTGCTAAAAGAACAAGTACTGGAAACTCAAATATATTAAACTTTTGTGCATTGGCAAAACCAACAGACATGATAAGAGAAAAGAGTGCACCAATAAGCATTAAAATTTTCATATAACGACTAAAGGAATCGATAACGAGCGCATTGGTTTGAAATGAACCATTTTTCGGAAAAACTATAAGAATAATAATGGTTGCCACAAGAAGTGCCATAGCTAAACCTGTCACTGTTAAAGAAGCACGTGTATTGGAATAAACACCAATCATAAGCAGCACGACAGCTCCTAATGCAATTAAAAGCTCTGGAAGAATTAAGACTAATTGCGCTATTATTTCAGTTTGCATGTGCATTCTTCCCTTATCTAGTGCAGTTTATTGATGAGGGTTTCTACGGAAAACGCCGTTGCCTTAAGAATAGGCGTTGGATAGATACCAAAGAATATTGTAAGAATAACCATTGGATAAAGGAGGAATTTTTCTCTTAAAGAAAGATCTATTAATACTTTTAAATTCTCTTTATCCAAGGAACCAAAAACCACACGCCGATAAAGATAAAGGGCATAGGCTGCCGATAAGATAACACCTGTTGTTGCTAAAACAACAACCAATTTATTTACTTGAAAAACACCTATTAAGGTTAAAAATTCACCCAAAAATCCTGAGCTTCCAGGCAAACCAACATTTGCCATAGTGAAAATTAAGAAAACAACAGCATATTTAGGCATATTATTCACTAAACCACCAAACGCTGAAATTTCACGTGTATGCAAGCGATCATAGATAACCCCAACACAAAGAAACAATGCTGCTGAAACAATTCCATGGGATAACATCTGATAAATAGCCCCTTGTATCCCCTGTTCATTCGCAGCAAAAATACCCATTGTCACATACCCCATATGCGCTATTGAAGAATAAGCAATAAGTTTTTTGATGTCACTTTGAACAAGTGCAACCAGTGATGTATAAATAATAGCGATAAGCGATAATGTGAAAACAAAAGGCGCAAAATCTGCTGAAGCGATAGGAAACATAGGTAAAGAAAAACGAAGAAAACCATACCCACCTAATTTAAGTAAGACACCAGCTAAAATAACAGAACCCGCTGTCGGTGCTTCTACGTGAGCATCAGGGAGCCATGTATGAACTGGCCACATTGGCATTTTAACTGCGAAAGAAGCAAAAAATGCAAGCCATAGCCATATTTGCATATGAGCAGGAAACTGATAATTGAGTAAAGTTGGTATATCAAGTGTCCCAGCCTCCCAATACATAACCATAAGAGCAACCAGCATAAGCACTGAACCAAGTAAAGTATATAAGAAAAACTTTATACTTGCATAAACACGACGTGCTCCTCCCCATACACCTATAATGATAAACATTGGAATGAGGCTGCCTTCAAAAAAAACATAGAATAGCATTGCATCAAGAGCACAAAAAACACCAATAATCGCAACTTCTAGAAGAAGAAACGCAATCATATAGGCTTTTAATCTCTCTTTAACATTCTCCCAACTTGCTAAAATACAGAAAGGCAAAAGAAAAGCCGAGAGAACAACAAAAAGAATAGAAATACCATCGACCCCCATATGATAGCTAATACCACCCCCTAACCAACTGGATTTTTCAACCATTTGAAAATTTTGGTTGCTAGAATCAAATCCTATCCAAATAATTAAAGAAATAATAAAAACAAATAGAGTCGTAAAAAATGCGACATTACGTATATTATGGCGTGCTACTTCACTATCATCTTTGATAAACAAAATCAGAAGAACACCAACAAGCGGCAAAAATGTAACCGTAGAAAGAATAGGCCAATCGGTCATTAGTTTACGCCCCCGATCATCATCCATGTAATGAGCAATGCAACGCCGATAAGCATTGCAAATGCATAGTGGTAAAGATAGCCTGTTTGCATTCGAACAACTCTATTTGTAATATCAACAACACGCGCTGCAATACCATTGGGACCTAGACCATCAATAATCTTACCGTCTCCCACTTTCCAAAGAAAAGAACCAATTCTAAAGGTAGGACGAACAAATAAAAAGTTATATAATTGATCGAAATACCACTTTTGGTAAAGAAAGTGATACACTCCTGGCATAATACGCGCCATTTTCTTGGGAAGAGAGGGAGCCACAATATAAAATAAATAAGCCAACATAAACCCAAGAATCATTGCTATAAAAGGCGACCATTTTACCCAATTAAAAACATGGTGAGCATCATGAAGAATATGATTATGGCTGCTTGTAAACAATGCTCCCTTCCAAAAAGCATTATACAAGTCACCAAAAAAGTAAGGTTGGAAAACGACACCAGAAAATATTGCTCCAATAGATAAAAGAAAGAGTGGAATCAACATAACTGGAGGCGATTCATGAACATGATGCATCACATCAACTGTTGCCCGTGGTTTACCATGGAATGTCATAAAGATAAGTCGCCATGAATAGAAACTTGTTAAAAAGGCAGCAAAAACAAGAAGATAAAAAGCATATCCTGAAGCAATATTATGAGATGCAAAAGCAGACTCTATAATCGCATCTTTTGAGAAAAAACCTGCAGTCCCGAAAAGTGTTCCTGGAATTCCAACTCCGGTCAAGGCAATGGTCCCGACCATCATCATCCAATAGGTGACCTTTATATGTTTGCGTAACCCACCCATTTTTCGCATATCTTGTTCATCAGATACAGCATGAATCACAGAACCTGCACCAAGAAACAATAAGGCTTTAAAAAAAGCATGCGTAAAAAGATGAAAGACAGCAGCGCCATAAGCTCCAACACCTAATGCCACAAACATATAACCAAGTTGAGAGCATGTAGAATAAGCAATAACACGCTTAATATCATTCTGTACCAATCCCACAGTTGCTGCAAAAAACGCTGTTGTTGCACCAACAATAATAATCACGGTCAAAGCAGTTGAAGAAAGTTCAAAAATTGGCGACATACGCGCAATCATAAAAACACCAGCCGTTACCATTGTAGCGGCATGAATAAGCGCTGATACAGGGGTTGGCCCTTCCATTGCATCAGGCAGCCAAGTATGTAAAAGAAATTGTGCGGATTTTCCCATCGCACCAATAAATAATAAAAGACATGTAATGGTAATTGCCGTCTGCCCATCAAATTGCCAATCTAAAAATGTCATATTTTGTATAAAGCTCTTGTCGGCAGCTTTTGCAAAAATAGAGGCAAAATCAACCGATTGGAACAAAACAAAAATACTAAAGATTCCTAAGAGAAAACCAAAGTCTCCAACACGGTTAACTACAAAAGCTTTCATTGCGGCCTTATTAGCAGAATCGCGCTGAAACCAAAAACCAATGAGTAAATAAGAAGCAAGTCCGACACCTTCCCATCCAAAAAACATCTGAATCAAATTATTGGATGTGACCAACATAAGCATCATAAATGTAAACAAAGAAAGATAAGAAAAAAAACGAGACCTTGAAGGGTCATGGTGCATATAACCAATTGAATAAATATGCACTAATGCCGAAACACTATTCACAACAATAAGCATGACAGCTGTTAATGCATCAACATGTAAAGCCCAATTAAAGCTTAAGTCACCAACAGTCATCCAATGTAATACCAATACATCAATCGCTGGAATATGACCAAGTGCAGTACTGAAAAATGCTATCCACGATAATATGGCAACAACAACCATAAAGCTACATGTTATCAATTCACTCGCACGATCTCCTATCGTTTTTCCACCTAGTGCAGCAATTAAAAAACCCAAAAGCGGAAGAAAGACAATCGTATAATACATCACTGGTTAGCCTTTCATTACATTAACATCTTCAACCGCAATGGAACCACGATTACGGAAAAAAACGACCAGAATTGCTAAACCAATGGCAGCTTCAGCAGCTGCTACGGTTAAGACAAATAAAGCGAATACCTGACCAACGAGATCATGAAGAAATGCTGAAAATGCAACAAAATTGAGATTAACTGAAAGCAATATAAGCTCAATGGACATCAAGATAATAATCACATTTTTTCTGTTGAGAAAAATTCCAGCAATACCAATTGTAAACATCAAAGCAGAAACAGTGAGATAATGTGTAATATCAATATACATCTGCATAGCCCCCCTTACATACCTTTGCCTGATTCAACTTGTTTGATTTCAATGGCACTTTCTACCGTTCTAGAAACTTGCTCCGCAATAGATTGCCGCTTTACTCCTAATTTATGACGAAGTGTTAAAACAATAGCTCCAATCATTGCAACCAATAAAATCATTCCAGCAATTTGAAAATAGAAAACATAATCCGTATAGAGAATATCACCTAATGCTTGTGTATTTGTTCGCTGCGCTAAATCTGGCATTGGTTGCGTAACATGCGTTCTCAAGACTGGAGAAAAATAGCTACTCATAAAAACAACAATCAATTCTACAGCGATAATAACACCAATAAGAGCTCCAATAGGAGCATACCGAAGAGTTCCACTCTTTAACTCAGCAAAATCAACGTCAAGCATCATAACGACAAATAAAAATAAAACAGCGACAGCTCCAACATACACAACAAGCAGAATAAGCCCTAAAAACTCTGCTCCTGCAAGTAAAAACAAAGCTGCTGCATTAAAAAATGCGAGGATTAAAAACAAAACAGAATGCACTGGATTGCGTGCTGTAATAACAATAACTGCACTTGTTAGCATAATAAAAGCAAACAAATAGAAAAATGCCGCCGCTAGATCTGTTAGCATAGGCTTCTCCTTAATTATTCAAACAATTGGTATAAACTTCATACCAGATTACAATTTATCGGAAAAATATCCGACACCTCATTTAACGATACACTTAACGATAAGGCGCATCCATCAATATATTTCGAGCAATTTCTCGCTCCCAGCGATCTCCATTCAATAAAAGTTTTTCTTTATCATAATAAAGTTCTTCACGTGTTTCCGTCGCAAACTCAAAATTTGGACCTTCGACAATAGCCTCAACCGGACAGGCTTCTTGACAAAAACCACAGTAGATACATTTAACCATGTCTATATCATAACGGACAGTTCTACGTGTACCATCATTGCGCCGTGGCCCAGCTTCAATTGTAATCGCTTGAGCAGGACAAATCGCTTCACATAATTTACAAGCAATACACCGTTCTTCACCATTTGGATAGCGACGCAATGCATGCTCACCACGAAAACGCTGAGATACAAAACCTTTTTCATAAGGATAATTAATCGTGGGTTTTGGTGAAAAAAATTGACGCATAGCTAAGAAAAAAGCACTCACAAATTCCAATAGAAGAAGTGACTTTGCCGCCTGAATAAAACCTGACATCGTAAAATCTCCTCTTAAACGAAATCCGTAAACTTTAAAAAAGCAGCAGTTATCACAACCATTGCTAGTGAGAGAGGAAGAAAAACCTTCCAACCAAGCCGCATGAGCTGATCATAGCGATAACGTGGAACAAATGCTTTAACCATAGCAAACCAAAAAAATACAAAACAGACTTTTAAAACAAACCAAATGATACCAGGAACCCAATTAAGCCACCAAACATCTAAGGGAGGCAGCCAACCGCCTAAAAATAGAATGGTTGTTAATGCGCACATTAAAACAATCGCAACATATTCACCTAGAAAGAAGAGCATGTAAGGCGTTGAAGAATATTCTACCATATGACCAGCAACAAGTTCAGATTCTGCTTCCACCAAATCGAATGGAGGACGGTTTGTCTCTGCAAGCGCAGAAATAAAAAATATAATAAACATTGGAAAAAGGACCAACCAATTCCAATCGAGAAAACTGTTAAAAGGAAGACCAAGAGTTGTACCAAGCCCGTGCGTTTGTTTAAAAACAATTGTTGTGAGATCTAACGAACCACTTATTAAAATGACAGTCACAAGCACAAAACCAATGGAAACTTCATAAGAAACCATTTGTGCCGCCGAACGAAGAGCTCCTAAGAAAGGATATTTTGAATTTGATGCCCATCCCCCCATAATAACACCATAAACTTCAAGAGATGAAATGGCTAAAATATAAAGCAAGCCAACATTAATCTTTGCAATCTCCCAACCCTCATTGACAGGAATAACAGCCCAAGTTGATAAAGCAAGTGTCGCTGAAACAAAAGGAGCCAAAAGAAAAACACCCTTATTTGCACCTGCAGGGATAATAGGCTCCTTAACAACAAATTTAATTAAATCTGCAAAAGACTGTAACAAACCCCACGGTCCAACAACGTTTGGTCCACGACGCAATTGTACCGCTGCCCAAATTTTTCTATCTGCATAAAGAAGATAAGCAACTAAGACCAAAAGAACGACCAAAAGAAGAAGTGTTTTTCCGATTATAATGAGTAATGGCAACAGCCAAGTCATAAAGAAATCATACATCATTATTCCTTTTCCTTTGCCCTTACTTTACTGTTTGTGTAGCACGGTTTTTTGCAAGAGATGAACATTCAGCCATAACAGCAGAAGCACGTGCTATCGGATTTGTTAAATAAAAATCTTTAACCATAGAAGTAAATGCTTGACTCTCGAGAGAAACCATTTTTGAACCAAGCGCCTTAAGACCACTTATATCAGAAGGCACTATATCATCAACAGCACAAAGGTGTGGATAATCATTAAACAAGCATTGCCTTAATTGAGAAAGAGAATCAAAAGGGAGCTTTTGTCCTAAAATATCCGATAAAGCACGCAAAATAGCCCAATCTTCTTTTGCTTCACCTGGAGCAAAACCAGCCCGATTTGTCATTTGAACACGTCCTTCTGTATTCACATAAAGCCCTGATTTTTCAGTGTAAGCAGATGCAGGCAAAATAACGTCAGCAGCATGTGCACCATTATCACCATGGCTCCCAATATAAACTGTAAAAGCTTTTGTATTGGCTAATTCTACTTCATCAGCACCAAGCAAAAATAGAACTTCACAGGTTTTAAGTATATTTGCAACCCCAAGCTTAGAAGTAAAGCCTATGTCCAACCCTCCAACAATCGATGCTGCATTATGAAGAACCCCAAACCCATTCCATGTCTCACTAAGAGCACCTATATTATCAGCTAATTTAGCAAGACTTTTTAAAACAGATAAACCTTCACTTCCTGAAACCGCTCCCTCTCCGATAAGAATAAGGGGCCTCTTCGCTTCTTTTAAGACATTAAAAAAAACATCCTCTCCACGAATAAGTGTCGTTAATGTATCACTCCCAGATCCAAGGTAAGAATAAGGATAACGTAAATCGACTTTCTCTCCAATTAATGCAATAGGAAAATTGCCCATCCGTTGGCGCTTTAAAATACGCGCATTTAAAACAGCTGCTTCATGACGTGGATTAGATCCCACAATAAGCAGTGCATCAGCCTGTTCAATACCTACAATTGTAGGATTAAAAATATAACTCGAGCGCCCAAACTCTGGCGATAAAGCCCCCCCTCTTTGACGACAATCAAAAAGCGTTGAGCCCAAAGAACTCAATAATGCTTTAAGGGCATACATTTCTTCAACAGAAGCAAGATCCCCCGCAATGGCTCCAATTTTTTCTGGAAAAATTTTAGAGATTACCATTTTAATTTTTGCAAAAGCTTCTGTCCAACTGACAGGTTGAAGCTTTCCATCTTTGCGTACATATGGCTTATCAAGCCGCTGAGTCCGTAATCCATCCCAAATAAAACGCGTTTTATCAGAGATCCATTCCTCATTTACATCTTCATTCGTACGCGGCATAATCCGCATAACTTCACGGCCGCGGCTATCAATACGGATAGCACTACCAAGCGCATCCATCACATCAATCGATTCCGTTTTTACCAATTCCCACGGACGGGCATGAAACGCATAAGGTTTTGAAGTTAGAGCTCCCACTGGACAAAGATCAATAACATTTCCCTGTAATTCAGATGTCATAGCTTTTTCAAGATACGTCGTAATTTCAGCATCTTCACCACGACCGATCAAACCAAGCTCAGAAATACCTGCAACTTCCGTTGTAAAACGAACACACCGTGTACAATGAATACACCGTGTCATAACAGTTTTGACAAGAGGTCCAATATATTTATCTTCTACAGCACGTTTATTTTCTGTATAACGAGAACAATCTCGTCCATAAAGCATTGCTTGATCTTGAAGATCACACTCTCCCCCTTGATCACACACTGGACAATCCAAAGGATGATTAATGAGAAGAAATTCCATAACACCTTCACGTGCTTTTTTTACCATCGGTGTATTGGTAAAAATCTCAGGTGCCTCACCGTTAGGCCCTAATCGTAAATCACGAACCCCCATAGCACAAGAAGCCTGAGGTTTTGGTGGACCACCCTTAACCTCAACTAAACACATACGACAATTTCCAGCAATTGACAAAGATTCATGAAAACAAAAACGTGGAATTTCTGCCCCAGCCGCCTCAGCAGCCTGAAGCAACGTGTAGTAATCAGGAACTTCAATCTCTTTGCCATCAACTTTGATATTTATCATCACCCATCCAACCTGCGGATAACCCACTTAAAATTTGCATTCGGTTGCTCTTAAAACAAAATCCTTTATTAAACCGCTTCTAAAGCAATATTTTTGCTTTGGACTACATTTCGCGTGTATTCATCAATTCTACGCTCGATTTCCGGACGAAAATTACGTATTAACCCCTGTACAGGCCATGCGGCAGCATCACCAAGCGCACAAATAGTGTGTCCTTCAACCTGTTTAGACACTTCAAACAAAAGATCAATCTCGCGTTTTTGCGCTCTTCCCTCAACCATACGCCCTAAAAGACGCATCATCCATCCCGTCCCCTCACGACACGGTGTACACTGACCACAACTCTCGTGCTTGAAAAAAGCAGCTATACGCCAAATTGCCTTGATAATATCGGTTGATTTATCCATAACAATCATTCCCCCTGTGCCAAAAGAAGACCCGACATCTCGCATCCCATCAAAATCCATGATCGCATCGATCATATCCTCACCACGAACGACTGGACAAGAAGCCCCCCCTGGAATAACTGCTAAAAGATTATTCCATCCACCACGAACACCACCCGTATGTTTTTCAATTAATTCACGGAATGAAACACCAAGAGCGTCTTCAAATGTACAAGGTGCATTAACATGCCCTGAAACCATAAATAATTTCGTTCCAACATTATTTGCTCGTCCGATTGATGAAAACCACGAAGCACCCCGCCGCAAAATCGTTGGAACAACGGCAATAGACTCTACATTATTTACTGTTGTTGGACAGCCATAAATCCCCATATTGGCAGGAAATGGTGGTTTAAGCCGAGGTTGTCCCTTTTTTCCCTCAAGACTTTCAAGAAGAGCTGTTTCTTCACCACAAATATAAGCACCCGCTCCATGATGAATAACAATATCACAAGCATGCCCATATTTCGTTTTTTTGCCAAGTAAACCCGCATCATAGCATTCATCAACGGCAGCTTGAAGCGCTTCACGTTCACGAATATATTCACCACGAATATAAATAAAAGCAACATTGGCTCCCATAGCAAAAGTAGCGATTGCACATCCTTCAATCAAAGTGTGGGGGTCATGACGTAAAATATCACGGTCTTTACAAGTTCCTGGTTCAGATTCATCGGCATTGACAACCAAATAATGAGGACGCCCATCATTCTGCTTTGGCATAAAGGACCACTTCATTCCAGTAGGAAAACCAGCACCACCACGACCGCGTAAACCCGATGCCTTCACTTCATCAATGATCCAATCACGACCTTTGTCAATCATTTCTTTCAGACCATTCCAATGCCCACGCAACATCGCAGCCTTTAATGATTTGTCTTTTAAACCATAAATATTGGTGAAGATACGATCTTTATCAGCTAGCATACCCCACCTTTTTTTCTATTACCCATAGCATTTTCCGCTTTTCCTCAAATGCAATTTTTAAATATCTTTTCAAGATTTCTTACTTTTCGTTAAATGTTGCCATCATGGGTAGAATAATAAAATATTTTCTCAAGAAAAATACTTAATTATGTTCCCCATTCTTTCCTTATCCTTTTTTGGTGAAGACTTGAGAGATCTTTTTTTCTTTCTCATCATCAATAAGAGAAGTTAAACCACTAATCGGTTCCGACGATTTACGACTATTTTGCGGACCAACCGCTATCTCAGAACCCTTACCTGCTTCAAATGCATCAATAATTTCTTCAAGGCGTTCAGCTGTAAGATCTTCATAAGTATCTTTAAAAATCATAACCATCGGAGCATTCACACAAGCACCAAGACACTCTACCTCTTCCCATGATAAGGTTCCATTCTGATTGGTCGCAAAAGGTTCATGATGAATTTTTTTCTGACAAACTTTAATCAATTCGTCAGAACCACGTAACATACAAGGCGTTGTACCACAAACTTGAATATGCGCTTTTGTTCCAACAGGCTTAAGCTGAAACTGAGTATAAAAAGTAGCAACTTCTAAGACACGGATATAAGCCATGGAAAGAATCTGAGCAATATGCTCAATCGCTGCACGTGTCACCCAACCATCTTGCTCTTGAGCACGCATTAATAATGGAATTACAGCAGACTGCTCACGCCCTGCAGGATATTTTTTTATGGTATTTTTTACCCATATCTGATTTTCTTTTGTAAAAGAAAACTCAGCGGGCTGATAAACATCATCTGCAAGACGGCGTACGGACATTAGCGATCAACCTCCCCAAAAACAATATCAATCGAACCCAAAATAGCTGTAGCATCTGCTAACATATGACCTCTGGTTAAAAAATCCATAGCTTGGAGATGAGCAAACCCAGGAGCACGCAACTTGACACGATAAGGCTTATTGGTTCCATCAGAAACAAGATAAACACCAAACTCACCCTTCGGAGCTTCCACAGCAACATATACTTCTCCAGGAGGTGTATGAAAACCTTCCGTATAGAGTTTAAAGTGATGAATCAGTGCTTCCATCGAGCTTTTCATTTCACTCCGCGTCGGTGGTACAATTTTGCGATCCAAGCTCGAAACCGGTCCATTTTTTTCAGTACTCAGTAAACGTTCCACACATTGGCGCATAATTTTCGCTGATTGACGCATTTCTTCCATACGAATAAGATAGCGATCATAACAATCGCTATTTTTACCTATAGGAATATCGAATTCCATTTCATCGTAACATTCATAAGGCTGACTTTTACGCAAATCCCATGGAACACCAGCTCCACGAATCATAACCCCAGAAAAACCGCGTACCCAAGCTTCATCAATACTTACAACGCCAATATCCACATTACGCTGCTTAAAAATCCGATTTGGGGTCACAAGCGCATCAAGTTTTCCGAGAGAAACAAGAAATGGATCAATAAAATCACCAATATCTTCAACTAAAGATTCTGGTAAATCTTGATGCACGCCACCAGGACGAAAATAATTTGCATGAAGACGAGCACCACAGGCACGCTCATAAAAAATCATCAATCTTTCACGTTGCTCAAATCCCCAAAGCGGTGGTGTTAAAGCACCAACATCCATTGCCTGTGTCGTTACATTAAGCAAATGATTAAGAATACGCCCAATTTCAGAAAACAAAACACGTATTAATTGCCCTCTTTTAGGAACTTTTATATCTAATAACTTTTCAATAGCAAGAACAAAAGCATGTTCCTGATTCATAGGAGCAACATAATCCAAACGATCTAGATAAGGACCAGCTTGAAGATAAGTCTTTGTTTCCATTAATTTTTCAGTACCGCGATGCAACAACCCAATATGTGGATCTACACGCTCAACAACTTCACCGTCCAGCTCCAGAACCATGCGCAAAACCCCATGCGCAGCAGGATGCTGCGGACCAAAATTGATATTAAAGTTTCGAACATTGACCTCAGCCACAATCAACCCCTTGCTTTTTAAAAAACTTCATATCAAATATCAAAAAAATCTATCACGCTAAAAAATATTTAATTATTTAAGAAATACAGTACCCTAATATAATGCCTTATCAAAACCAATATTATTTTTTTTCATCTGCTTTCCCATCACATGGCAAAGTATACTGTCCTCCTTCCCAAGGAGAAAGAAAATCAAAATTACGCATTTCTTGGCGCAAAACAACAGGCTCATAAATCACCCTCTTTGCTTCATTATCATAACGGCATTCAACAAATCCTGTCACAGGAAAGTCTTTGCGTAAAGGATATCCTTCAAACCCATAATCTGTTAAAATCCGTCTCAAATCCGGATGTCCTGAAAATAAAATCCCATACATATCATACGTTTCACGTTCATACCACTCTGCGCCAGGATAAACCGTACAAGCTGAAGCAACAGGAGTATTTTCATCTGTACGAACTTTTACACGTAAGCGTAAATTCTCACGAGGAGATAACAATTGGTAAGAAACATCAAAGCGCTTATCGCGAGAAGGATAATCCACACCACTAATGTCTGTAAGATTAATAAATTGACAGCGAGAATCATCACGAACAAACATTAAGACATCGATAATTGCATCAAGACGTGCCACAATGGTCAATTCACCAAAAGCAAGAACAGTCTCTTCAAGCTTATTTTTTAATTTGTTTTCCAAATAAGCAGCAAGCTCAACCAATGTTTCATCCACCATGACAAGAAAACTCTCTATCGCTCTATGGATCCGGTACGACGGATTTTTTTCTGTAGCAACAATATGCCGTATAATAATGCCTCTGCTGTAGGTGGACACCCTGGGACATATATATCGACAGGCACGATACGATCACATCCCCGCACTACTGAATAGGAATAATGATAATATCCCCCACCGTTTGCACATGATCCCATAGAAATCACATAACGTGGCTCTGGCATCTGATCGTACACTTTTCTTAAAGCAGGAGCCATCTTATTTGTCAGAGTACCTGCCACCACCATCACATCTGACTGGCGGGGTGAAGCTCGTGGTGCATATCCAAAACGCTCATTATCATAATGAGGCATTGAGCATTGCATCATTTCGATAGCACAACAAGCCAAACCAAAACTCATCCACATTAAAGAACCGGTACGTGCCCAAGTAATCAAAGCATCTGCCGAGGTAACTAAAAAACCCTTATCTGATAATTCAGCATTGATATCACGAAAAAACTTATTGTCAGATCCTATCAGCCCACCAGTATTTGGATCAATGATTCCTTTTGGTTTTGGAGCCTCAATCGTTGAATTATTAGATCTTAATTCCATTCAAGGGCTCCTTTTTTCCATTCATATATAAATCCAATAGTCAAAATCGCTAAAAACACAATCATCGACCAAAAGCCAAACATACCTATTGATTCGAATGAAACAGCCCAAGGAAAAAGAAATGCAACTTCAAGATCAAAAATAATAAATAAAATTGATACCAAATAGAAACGAATATCAAACTTCATGCGTGCATCACTAAATGAATTAAACCCACATTCATAAGCCGATAATTTTTCAGGATCGGGGGAACGATATGCTACAATGTAAGGTGTAATCAACAAAACTCCAGCAATAACCGCTGACACAATAATGAAAATCAAGACTGGCAAATAAGAGCTCAATAAATAAGCCATAACCCTCTTCCATCGTAACGAAATGCCTGAGTTTAACACAATGATTCAATATTGCGAGACCAAACAGACAAATTTAACAATCGCTCTATTAACTCTATTCATACTGCTTCTAAGGCATACAGAGCGATACTTTTCTTATCGGCATAGGTAACGCAGAGCAAAGAAAGACGCAAGCCCTATTCTTATAAACCATATAAAAAGAAAGAAAAAACATATCTATTCCCAATCAAACACTCCACCACATTACTCATAGCATATGGATATTTTAAAAAGGAAATTTCATAAGGAATCACGAAATGGCGCGAGTGACGGGGCTCGAACCCGCGACCTCCGGCGTGACAGGCCAGCACTCTAACCAACTGAGCTACACCCGCGCATTTTTTTTCGAACCAATTTAATTTGGTACAAGCGGTCGTGTAAGGGGTTCATGCGTTCATGTCAAGAAGGATTATGCATTTTTAAAAAAAATTATCAAATCCCATCTTTATTCTTGCGTTTAGAAAAATTCTTCCTTAAATAGTCTCCATTCAATTGCTGATCATTGCATTGGGCGATTAGCTCAGCTGGTAGAGCGCCTCGTTTACACCGAGGATGTCGGGAGTTCGAGTCTCTCATCGCCCACCATATAGCTTTATATTCCTATTAAGTTTTTGGAATTCATATCTTTTTTACTGCGAGGGATGCCTTAATAAAGTTAAGGGAATAGGATTTTTCAACCTATCTCTATAGGACGCCTCTTTTTTTGCAAACTTTCTCAAGAACGTCTTTTAATTCTGCTAAGTTTTGTTGTGAAAAATTCTCTAAATTTCTAACAAACTCACCAACAGCTTCATGCCTCAACGGATCAGAAGTCTTGATTGTAAAACTTTTGCGACAAACATAAGCTTCTTTTCTTAAGAGTAAAGCCTTCTCTTGATCTAAATCATAGAGTTCAATTATCTTTTCCTACAGTCCTACAGGAACAGATTTTTTGCCAATTTCTACAGAAGATAAAAATGATACAGATATGTCTAATTTCTTAGCCATATCTATAGAGGCGTTCTGAGCGAACAATACGAAGTTTGCGTAAAGTTTTACCAAAGGGGGTAACATTTGAAAAATCCTTTAGAAAGAATAAGTATTTTATTCTGATTCTAATAAAGTTTTTCAAATTTTGGTTAGTCTTTATTTTTAGTGTGTGGAGATCTTGTCCAATACCTCTATACAAAAACCGTTATCAAGCATATACAATATCTCTTATGGTGAGAAATTATTAACTTTTCATCAGGAATAGTGTGTTTAATATCATTATAAAATTTAAATATTACAACGAGATATATAAATAAAATATATTGGTGTACTTATGCTTGTCAATCTTAATGCTATAATCCGCGATCTTTCTTCAGAAACGAATATCGTTACAGTTCTTAAGGAATGTATCGTTAACTCTATACAAGCTCATGCAACAAAAATTGATATTTTATTCCAACTTTATGGCAAAGCAGATTTGTGGGAGAATCAACCAATTTTTTCTATAAGTGTTTTTGATAATGGAGATGGATTTACAAAAGAGAATATCAAATCTTTCTCTACTTATAAAAGTGATTATAAAATTCAAGAAGGATGTAAAGGGGTTGGACGTATTACTTACTTGAAAATATTCGAAGAAGTTAAAATCATTAGTTTTAGCAAAGATGAACATCATGCTCAAATTTCACTGAATTTCACTCCACAGTTTACACAAGATTCTTTTAAAAAAGAAAATGGCGAAAAAGATAAATGGTGGAATACACATTTATCTTTTGAAGGGCCTTATAAACAAAATGTGTTAGATATAAACTTAGTTCATAATGAAATTTACTATCATCTTCTTCCTTTACTTTTTTTAAAGAAAGATGAAAATATCCAAATTAACTTTTATGTACATAATGTAGAAAATTTAGAAGATGTAAATAACTTAAGGGATGTAAAAAATTTAGAAGATGTAGAAAGCTTAGAGAAAAGAACAATCAATACGCAAGGCTTTAGAAACTGTTATAAACATCTGTTTCAAACGTTTAAACAGTATTTAGAAAGGCTTTCATAAGTTTCTTTTAAACATAACTTTTTTGCAAATTAATCGCTCTATATTTGTGCTCTGTACTTTTAAATGGTAACTTTTAAAACGTTTTTTAGTACCATATCTAAGGTAAAATAGTATTTTACTGCTGTGGTATTAGCGGCCTCCATTTTTTTGTGGAAGCGAATAATTCCGTTCTTAAAAACTAGTCTGCAATCTATTCATTAAAAGGCTTTTCATTTCATATGATATAAAATACCTCTTTATCATTTTTTTAACTTTTAGTAAGCGTTTTAAAAGTGATCTTATCCTTAATCCTTTTATGCAATCTTTATAAATTAAACCTATAAGCTTATGACAGTTTCAAACGATTATTCCTTTTTAAGGTTTCGCTCAAAAAAGAGCAAAACTCATACCATTCTTTAAACGTATAATCGATAATTCCAAACGACTAAATTTTTAAACAATGTGATTTGTGCTGTGATAAAAACGTGTCATAAAATTTATAAACTGTTATAAATGATATCTGCTTTTCATTTCATTTGAATGCACACATGCGTTATAACATTTACATCATGATTTGCTTTTTATGGTCTATTCATACATGGCAATCTTATATAAAAAATGATCAAATGAATCATGCATAAAAGTGTGGATTCTTAAGTGGATTCATATAAAATAATTTCACACAACCTATTGACTTTATTTCATTTTTTAGTATTATATCTTATATGACCGACTAAGTGCGAAAGTGTTCTCTTATGATGAGGGAGGCTGTTATGGGATTTGACGTTTGCAAGCCAACAAATAAAGCGCCATTAAACCCTGCCACACCGATAATCCCTAGGAAAATATAAGAAATAAAATTTTGCGATAAAACATGCCACCGCAAGCCTTCTTTGAAAATCATAATTAAAAATATGGCGATTACGGCAATGAGAAACCGCTCAAAAGAAGCTGTCCATGGAGAAACAGTCGTTAAAGCTATCTTAGTGGCTTGGAAATTGGAACCCCAAAAAAAGGTTCCTACGAGGGTTAAGACAAGAGCTATTCTGGGCGTGATTTTCATTGGATAGATCCTTATACTTGATACCAAAGTGGAGCATCGAGACGTATAGAAGAAATTTGTGCGGTAGTATAGAAGAAATTTGTGCGGTATTAGATGAGGAAAGAATAAAGTTGACCGCGGAAGCAATGTCATCTGGGTGAAGCATTTTGGCAAGATTCTCTGGAGGTATCTCTGGGAATCCTTTAAAATTGCGACGAAAATCCGTATTAACTTTATCAACTTGGATTGAACAAACACGAATATTTTGTGGCATTCCCCATAAGCGCACCCCACCAGTATAGCCCTCTACAGCAAATTTAGAAGAAGAATATGAAATTAAAGAAGGATTGTATTCTACACCCCATATGGATGAAATATTTATAATATCGGTGCGAATTTCCTTTTTTAGATAGGGTAAAGTAGCAGCTGTTATATAGAACATTCCTTTAATATTCACATCAAATGTTTCAGCACATTCTTGAGCATCAATTGTTTCTGGATCGCCACTATAACAAATGCCAGCTACATTAACTAAGACATCAAGCCACCAAATTCTGAGATAACCTTATGGACAGAAGAGTCAATGGCTTCTTTATCGCGGATATCAACAATCAATTTACATAAGCTTGCCGTATCGATGGAGGTTGGTAGTTCTATGTCAATGATGTCTGCACTTGCTACCTTATGACCATTTTTCAATAAGTTTAGAACAATTGCTTTACCGATGCCGCGAGCGCCTCCTGTGACTAAAATACGTTTCTGTTGTTGTGAGTAAATTCCGGTCGTGTTTTTTATCATTTCGTTTAGCATTTTCTATACCTGAAGTTGTAATCATTAATATTCAGCTAGTTTATTTTTAGCCATGCATTATGTATTACTGTATTATGTTTAATGTATTGAGTATTATTAAATTGTTTAAATAATAAGATAGCCTTAAAGTTTATTGTGATTAGGTTGAATAACTAAAGAACTGATATTTCATGTAAAGACGTCTCATTAAAAGGAAATACCTTTTTAGAGGAGAATGCTAGAGTTTGTGATTCTTTAGGTAGATTTAAACAGCGCCAACCATGCTTGTGAGCATACGCCTCAAGCAAAGGATCGCCAATAACAGCGACAGGATGACCTACAAGCTTCAGCATATGCTCATCGGAAATATCATCACCGTAGGCCCAGCAGTTCTTAAGGTCACCACCATGTTTTTCAATAAAATCCTGAATCGCAAGCGCTTTTCCAACGGCGATCATTTGCGGAGGGACGAAACGGCCATTATATTTTTGCCCATCATGCAATAGTTTTGTGGCCAAGATGTAAGGTACACCTAGATGTTCTGCAATGGGGGCTAGAATTTCTATAAAAGAGCCGGATACTAAGACCGGCTCAATTTTTTGGCTATGATGGGATTTTAGTTCTGTTACTACTTCTTGGATTAAGAAAGTAGGATTAATCAACGCGCGCTTTGCCCAAGTTTCTGCACATCTTGTTACTTCTGCTACAGCACGTCCGGCAAAAAATTCATAAAAGCGACGGTTTATTACGCTGCGCGGACTCTGGTTATCATGGTGTGCACGTAAAATAGCAGTAGTATCTGCATATTCCTCTTGGTGAGCGTTGGTTGAAAAACCTAGCCAAGATTTATACCAGAAATCGTGGAAAGCGAGCATACTCTTGCTCCGAATAAGGGTGCCATCTACATCGAAGAATGCATACGCAAGGCTCATTATTAATTTCTCCCTTCAAAAAAAATTAAATACTTTATAATGTTGTTTGTTCTTTATAAGCATGGATATGATTTATTCGTAATATTAATCCTTTGTTGTGAATTCCCAGAAACCTGTTTTTTTGAGCTTTAGCTGCGCGTGGACATCCCCTCCTAAGCCATACCATCCGATCGCACCGCCTCGATTCATTTGATAACTCATCCAAAGCAAGACGATATTTACTATTCGATTAGCAGAGGGATCGTTCACAGATGGAAACGGATTGGTAATATTGCTTGATAAAAGGCATGCCCATCAGCATCTGCCAGTAGTATATTGGGAAGACCAAGTGGGCCGGGTCGTGTAGGTGCATGGGGATTCAGATCATGTTGCCGTAGTGCCATAATTGTGTAAAGACTGTTAGGAATTAACCCCAAAAATGCAAAACGAAAATGTCCTGTTCGTTGGTCGTTAGGGACGGAAACTTCCATGGATCCTTTCGCTTTACACCATTGTTCAAGGGTTATCGGCGCAGTAATCTTTCTACCATCTTGGTTTCGAGCGTCTGGTATTGGTACTTCATGGAAGCCATAGCTTGGCAGATAAATATTTTTCGCATTGGGGCATTGCGCTGGTGCAAATATTACTGGATAATTATTGCATGGTAATGGTAAGGGCAGAGTATGTAATACAAGAGAGGCATCACTACTAGAAAGAGGATCTGAAAGTTCTTTTATGATATCGTAGGGAGCATTCTTGCCGAACTCAGGAGTTACAGTAGAGGTTGATACCAAAGCTCTTCCCCACTCTGAGGTAAGTTCTCCATGGGAGTTCATGCGATTGATTTGTCCAATAACAATAAAATTTCCCTTTTCATCCATTACTTCGCTCGGGGGATAAGTCGGTCCTTGTGTAGTCAAACTTAGTTCGTACATTATTGTTTTCATAGATAATGCCTCTACGCAAGATAAACATTTTCAAGGTTCTCAGCTTTCCGCGAGACAGAGTCCCTACCTGTTTGCTTGTTAAGAAATTTAATCGCTTGTTTGTGTTCATTCTTCTTTAGTTTTTCTGCATGATAAGCAGTAAACTGAAAGGAAAGAGTAGCGGCGCTCGTGTCGCCTTGGTTAACTGATATAGTTATATCGAAGTGAAGGCGAGATAATCTGGATATATCGCTAGAGTTAATTCGATAGTTAAAAACAACGTCAAGAGGGAATACAAACCCTGTAAAATTGGCAGCTAGGCTATTTAACACGAAGTAATACGGCTCCGTCCAGTTATCTCCGATAAAATATTCCTCAGTAACTGCTAAAAACATTTGACGAGCTGCTTCAATCAACACCATACCTTGTATATGTTGTCCAGTTTGATGATCATTCATTAGTTCTGACCGTTCATCCAATATTAAGTGAGATTCAAAATTATGCTCATCTAAACGTTTCGGGTGAGAGATAATCGCATTTCTGATGTAGTGCTTATGACTTTGCAGGCGGCTAACGCGAAGTGGACGCTGTAGTAGAGGAGAAATATCAATCCCGTGGGCTGCGAGTGGATATAGTCCTTGGTCATAAAGAGCTTGAGCTTGAACTTCTGTTAACCCTTGACCGCTAACAAGTTGACTATTACTAGGTAAATTGGCAAAGGAATTTGTACGTATCATCTCTAAAATTTCCCAAAAAGTCTTAACGTTTTCATGTATACTAAATTCATGAAATTTATTGCCAACTATAAAAATTTTCTTATTAGATGTATTTTTCATTGTGCTCCCTGCCTCAAAATTATAACTAATTTTAACTCTCTTTTTATATCTCTTTGATTTATTTGAAATAAAAACATACTCTTCATAAAATTATTATATGGCTTTAAAAATCGGTAACTACGTTATTGATCAAATATAAGCAAAAATTTACCAAAATAATTACATTACTTAAAACATACATGGCTTTTCGGTAATATTATAGAAGAGTAAGCGCTCATTTTTAGCAATCACTACCCTCCACTCAAACCAAAAGCTGCAGCTTAGTTTTACAGCTGTCGCCGTAGTTCGTTGTTAATTAATAAAGCGTTTGTAAATTTTTGTATAAAGTCCACCTTCTCCACCCGTGATAAAATTGTCTCCGGCCTTTTTAATTATCTCTTGATAGCGCGGAGAAGAAAAAAGGCTCTTATAGATCTCAGGATCAACAGAAAAACCGGAGAGAAACATAACACCCGGCTCTGTACTAATGATGGAATGATAAGCAATAAACTCTTCAACCTCAGATGCCTTGCGTACTACGTCAAAAATGGTTTTGTCTCGCCATTGGCGGTAGGAGGTAAAACGGCTTGGAGGAACCTCAATATGACGCAGCTGCAGATACGGTGTGCTAGGCAAAGACTGCTTGAGCACTTTTACCGATTCAACATAGGTCAAAAGTTGACGACGAAAGTCGTTCACAAGATCTTCTCCCAATAATTTTAATTCAAGCTCCCATATTCCCGGCAAGCTCTCAATCTGTTTTAATGAGGGCAAGGCTCTCAACTGCAGAACAGTCCTATTATCAAGAGATACAAACACCGTAGCCTGCTGCTCAGATTTTTCTGCTGTGATCTGCCTCCATTTCTTAGCTACTGTAAGAGTTTGGTTTTCTTTAGGATATATTTCTGTAATTAAAAGATACGGTGTAGACATTAAATTCTTCTTGAAATTAAGAAAAAAATTAAATTCGTAAGTATCACGCTTTTGATAATAATGATGTTGCTGGCAAATAAATTTCTCTATGTCTCCTTGCGTGAGGCAAAAACTTCTTTAGCAATTTCAACGACATTAATCGCTGCAGGAAAGCCTACATAAGGAGCAATGTGAATTGCTAATTCAATCACCTGTTCGGGCGTGCCAGCTACATTAAGCAGACCCTGTATATGCAGCTTCAGCTGTGGAATCGCAGTTCCTAACGCTGCCACCGTTATAATTTCCCGTTCAAAGAAGTTGAGGATAGGCCGTGTGTAGATATCACCAAACCCAAACTCAACAACAAAACGAGCTAAGTCTGGAGCAATGCTACCCAGTGTCTTAATAATCATTTGTCCATCGGGGCCATCAATATGTTCTAGTGCCTTCAGTCCAGATTCGTAGCGATCCTCGCATACTAATGGCGAGCCGCAACTAGATATGAAGTCTAGTTCTTTTCATCAAAGACCTCTTTTGCAGCAAAAACACTATTTAAGGCTGCTGGAAACCCTGCATAAAGTGCCAACTGTATCATTACTTCAATCAGCTCAGCAGGACTACACCCAATATTAAGAGCACTGGTAAGGTGGAATTTGAGTTGCCGTCTTGCATTACCGAGAGTTGCAAAGATGGCAACGGTGGCAAGCTGCCGAATACGGCTTGTTAAGTGAGGTCGCTCATAAATTTCTCCATACACAAAAGAGATGATGAATTTTGCGAGATCAGGGGCAACATCGGCCATTTCTTCAAGAATTGAAGGGGTCTCGAACAATTCCATAGAGCGTAAACGCTCCACGCCCAATTCATAAGCATTTTTCTTATAATTTACAAATGTTTGTTCTTGCATATAATGGCCCCCTCCCCACGGAGCCTTAGTTGGATAAGGCTTTTACTTAAAATGCAATACCTTATCTCCTCTTGCGGATTTGCATTGCATGAATTGTTATCGTGCTTTAATATTCTAGTCAATCATTTTTGTAAATTTATTTTATATTATTTTTCATTTTTTACATTATAGGCAATCCTTATGAAGCTATAGCAGATAGTAAGGGATTTTTCTATGGCATTAATATTACGTTGATGCAGCAGGCACGTGTAGCCTTTCCAGACGTTGTACTTAAGACTGAGCTAAAATTAGCAAATTAAACCCTTCTTATGCGTATTTGCGCAAGAGAACTGAGGTGTAACTTGTTGAGCGTAGAAACACCATGCATGATTATGTGCGCATTGAGCTATAGGACTTAGTTGTATTTAGTATTTTGCGGCT
The DNA here is from genome assembly GCF_042196245.1 of Bartonella sp. AP19HLJMH. Lineage (NCBI taxonomy): Bacteria > Pseudomonadati > Pseudomonadota > Alphaproteobacteria > Hyphomicrobiales > Bartonellaceae > Bartonella > Bartonella sp. AP19HLJMH. The sequence goes on along the minus strand of NZ_JBHIPX010000005.1, from coordinate 2,282 downwards.
TGAATTTACCGAGGAAAGTGCGAAGCGTTAAATTTATAACAGATGCTACTGACTTACCTCTAATCTAGTAAAGTTCTATCATGACAAAGCCATTTGTTGGGTGTACGGAAGAGCTTTGTTTTTAACTCAAGTTAGAGGTATGTAATAGCAGATGAGTGCAGTACTCCTTTGCTGCAAAGTCCTCCAATCGGTTTAGCTAAAAATATTATGCCGCAATTAGGTGCCCAATATAGCTTGATCATGTCTATAAATTTTGGTTTAATACCTTTAGCACTGGAGAACTTTAGTAAAATTAATGCTGTGTGCCTCTATCAAGTTGTAAAATATATTATGCTTTAAGATCTCGGTAAAAATTTTCATGAGAGCCAAGTGCTAACAAGGTCAAAGTAATCGTGTGATCTTCATAGCTGTAAGCAAGCAGCGTCAATTGCTTGGCCATTTTAAATTTATAGACAAAAACACCAGAAAGATCACCTGTTTTGGCTTGACCAATGGTGGGCGTTTTCATAATGACGCGAACAGCTTGGTCTAGATCTTGTTTTTGGTTGGCATGCAGTTTTTTGACAGTTTTTTTAAATGAATGGGTTTGTAAAACTTGCATAGATTCAGCCAAATTCGAATGCTGTTACATCGCCATCTGCATTTTCTTGTTGTCCAAGTAAGATTGCTTGAATAAATTGAAAGGAGAGATCTGGATTTTCTTCGGCTATTTTGCCCATACGCGACCAATATTCAATTTGCTTAGGAACCGAGCGGCTATAAACAGACGCGTAACGCTTAGCCTCATTAATGAGATCATCAGACAGTTTAACAGTTGTAGCCATGACTATACTCCTACCTTACAATAAGGTGGTAATATAGTTCAAAAGGTGTTAAAAAGCAACCTTTGAAACACAATAACCTTAGCAGATCTCTAACACAATTCCTTCTCTCACAGCCATCTTTCTTAATATCTGAAAGAAGAGAAAATAAAAGATAAATTTAGAACTAAATGATCGAGAATAAGCTCTAAAAAGGTTCGGGATAGGCAGAAAATAAGTTAAAAGAATCAACGGAATCAAAATTCCCGAACTTCTATATAATCTATTGATTTTATATAAATATAGCATTCCTACCCCCTCCGTCACAGCACTTTTGTCGTGCTATAAATTATTGATTCTATATGTCTTGTATGTAGCTTGTCAGCAGGTTTTGCAGAATTTGTCAGCAGGTTTTGCAGCAATTCATTTTTAAAATTCACGTCTTTTTTAAAAAATTAAAGGGGTTTTCAAAGGGTCTTCAAAGACCTTTCAAAGATCATTTAAAGACCCTTTAAGGCAGCTTTTTCTCCTTTTCTAAAAGTCGCAATTTGAGATGATGAGCTCTTGAGCTGGAATTGGATTATTTGAACTGCATGTATAAGATATGGTGACCTCTTTTATCTTAAATGGGCTAAAGCTTTTGCGAATCTCCGGCACATCATTGAGTGACAGAAGAAACTTTCCCTTTAATTGTGCAAGCAGTGTGGACATCCTCTGATAATCCTCTCGCTTAAACAAATCCTTGCCATAGTAATCCTCAACACCCCAATAAGGCGGATCAAGGTAAAACAAGATGTTGGGACGATCATAGCGCCTAATAAACTCAAACCAATCTAAATGTTCAATGGTCACACCTGCTAAACGACGGTAAATAAGCTTTAAGGAGGCTTCAAGTTTGAGACTATTAAACCGTGCACCACAGTGTGGATCAACTCCAAACGTCTGTTTTGCCACTTTGCCACCAAAACTCAACCGCTGCAGATATAAAAACCGCAATGCCCGCTCTAAATCTGTCAGGGTCTTGGGATCTTGGGTGCGTAACCGTTCAAACGCCTCACGGCTACTCACCTGGAACTCCAACAGATCCATGAAAGGGTAATAATGGCGTTGCATCACCCGAAAAAAATTCACCACATCACCTGAACGATCATTGATCACTTCATATAAAGGAACTAATTTTCTCCTTAAAGATACAACGTATTGATTTATAATGATAATTCACTGTTTTGTATGTTGAATGAGAGTCCCGAATATCGTAAGATTCTCTCATTTCAAGTCTGTGTATGTTGAATCAATTAAAACTATACCCTTGCACGTCACAAGTGGGATGAATGTGTGGATAAAATTTGTATAAGAAAGGATTTTAAAATGGTTCTTATGAATCGTCTTAATGCAAGGGCTGTCGCAACATTGGGAGCTGGCAAATATAATGATGGTGCCGGCTTGCTTCTCCATAAGCGTAAAGATGGTGGTGCTCAATGG